>CBDUGN010000057.1:0-18365 GCA_965366915.1 uncultured Eudoraea sp.
ATGATTGAAGCCTTTAAAAAAGGTGAAGATATACACGCATCAACTGCTTCTAAAGTTTTTAACGTCCCACTGGATGAAGTTACAAGAGATCAAAGGAATAATGCCAAAACTGTGAATTTTGGCATAATTTACGGAGTATCGGCTTTTGGATTAAGCAATCAAACAGATTTATCACGGACTGAGGCCAAGGAACTAATTGATACATACTATAAGACATATCCAAAATTGCGAAATTATATAAGCGATCAAATAGATTTTGCAAGGGAACACGGGTATGTACAAACGGTGCTGGGCAGAAGACGCTATTTAAAGGATATTAATGGAAGTAATGCTATTGTTCGCGGTGCTGCTGAAAGAAATGCCGTTAATGCGCCCATACAAGGCAGCGCAGCTGATATTATCAAAATTGCGATGATCAATATCCATGAAAAGCTCATTGAAGGTAATTATAAATCCAAGATGCTTCTCCAGGTTCATGATGAACTGGTCTTCGACATTTACAAACAAGAACTGGAAGATCTAAAGGTTATGATCAAAACCGAAATGGAAAATGCTTATGAACTACTTGTGCCCCTGGATGTAGAACTGGGTATTGGTGAGAATTGGCTTGAAGCCCACTAATTATACGACGCAAATAACTGTATGATGGAAACAATCTTCCCATTTACAGCGGCTTTACTAGCTGCCATGCTTCATGTAATTACGGGGCCAGATCATCTGGCAGCGGTAGTTCCATTTGCTGTTGAATCCAAAAGGAAAGCTTGGAAAATTGGCTTATCCTGGGGGATAGGGCATTTGGTGGGTATGCTGTCTATAGGCCTTCTTTTTATGGTATTTAAAGAACTTATCCCCATAGGGCGAATCTCTGACTATAGTGAACAATTAGTAGGCTTTGTGCTTATAGGGATTGGGGTATGGGCTTTCTACAACATCTACAAAAAAGAAAATAACCATGCGCATTTGCATGTACATAGCGAGCAAGCTCCTGTTATTCATCGCCATGCTCATGACCACGGGCAGGAAATCACTCATGCGCACAACCATAGTCCCCAACTTAAACAGTCCCATTGGGCTTCCTTTTCGGTTGGATTTCTCCATGGATTAGCGGGTATTGCACATTTTCTTTTATTTCTCCCCGTACTCAGTTTTGAAAAGCAAACCGAGGCCTTTAGTTATGTAATGGGGTTTGGAGTTGGAATAGTTTTGGCGATGACGGTTTTTGCCTTTGTAATAGGAACAGTAGCCAACCTTTCCAAAAACGGACACAATGATGTTTTTTTTAAGGGGATCCGCCTGGCAGGGGGTCTCTTTGCTATAGTAATAGGAGTGTATTGGATTTTCAGCTCCTAACAAATACGTGGTAACTGCTCTCCGATAAGGGGACTTACAATACGTTTGCCTCCAATGACACTATCCATGACGACTTTGCCAGGGTGTTCAGCTGAAATTTCACCTATACAAGTAGCATGTTGCCCTTTAGGATCTTTACGCATCAGGGCTAATACCTCCGACTCGATAGCCTTGTCTGCAATTACAACAAATACCCCTTCGTTGGCAACATACAAGGGGTCTAACCCTAGAATTTCACAAGCAGCTGCTACCTGTTTTTGAATAGGAAGCCTGTTCTCTTTTAGTTGAATCCCCATTTCTATTTCCTCGGTAATTTCTGAGAGTATGCTCGCCAGTCCCCCACGAGTAGGGTCTCGCAATAAATGTATTTGTGAACCAAAGGCGTCGAGCAGGTCCTTCACCATATAATTTAAATTAGTGGTATCGCTTTCGATAGTCGATTCAAATTCCAATCCCTCCCTCTGAGACATGATGGCCATCCCATGCTGAGCCAAATAACCATTGACAATAATTTTATCCCCTGTTCTAATATTCGATGTCGCAATATCAGCACTTGGGTGTACCACCCCAAAACCAGTAGTATTGATAAATATTTTATCGCCTTTACCTCTTTCCACCACTTTAGTATCCCCTGTTACAACCTGCACCCCACTGTAGTCCGCAGCTGCCTTGATAGAATTTATAATTTTAGTAAAATCAATCATAGACAGGCCTTCTTCAACAATAAAGGAGAGAGTAATAAATTTTGGGATAGCGCCGCACATAGCTACATCATTGACTGTGCCATGAACTGCCAGTTCCCCTATGTTACCTCCTTTGAAAAAGATAGGGGAAACCACAAAGCTGTCTGTAGATACCGCTATTGGCCCCTCAATTTTAAAAATAGCCCCATCGTGCTTCTGGTCCAGGTAAGGGTTGCTAAATGTTTTAAAAATAAGACTATCTAGTAATTCCCTGGTCATTAACCCACCACTGCCATGACCTAAGTGTATGCTATCATATCTCTTTTTTGTACTATCCATTATTTAAGAGGAAATTAGATTATTTGCATAATGATAATAAGCCGCACAAGCCCCTTCTGAAGAAACCATTGGGGCTCCAAGAGGATTTGCCGGCTTACAGGCCTTGCCAAACTCACTGCACTGATTGGGTTTTTTAATTCCTTTTAAGATTTGTCCTGCAATACAATCGGGGTTTTCCGGTGCGGTTATGGACTGTATCCCGAATTTTATTTCCGCATCATAAGCCTGATAGGCTTTTTTTAAGACATAACCACTTTTAGGAATCACCCCCAGTCCCCTCCAGGCCCTGTCACCCACCTCAAATACGGTATTTATGATTTTTTTAGCTTCTGGGTTACCCGCTTTCTTCACCACTCGGGCATACTGGTTCTCTACTTCATATCGGCCCTCCTCCAACTGTTTTACAGCCATATAAATACCCTCTACTAGATCTAAAGGTTCAAAACCTGTAATAACGATGGGGATCTTGTATTTTTCTGCCAGTGGATAATATTCCCTCATTCCCATGATAGCACACACATGTCCTGCCCCTAAAAAGGCTTTGATATTACAAAATTTATCCGCCAGGATCCCTTCCATAGCAGGGGGTACCAAAACGTGCGAAACCAAGATGGCATAATTAGTTAGTCCCTCCTTTTGGGCATGTAATACCGATAACGCATTGGCTGGGGCAGTTGTTTCAAAACCCACTGCAAAGAAGACAACCTCCTTATCCGGGTTTTCACGTGCGATTTTTACAGCCTCCATCGGCGAATAAAGTATTCTAAGGTCACCTCCACTGGCCTTGGCCTCCTGCAGACTTTTCCTGCTACCAGGCACCCTTACCATATCACCAAAGGAACAAACAATTACATTCTGCTCTAATAACTCTACCGCCTTATCTATTAGTTGTAAAGGAGTTACACAGACGGGGCAACCAGGACCATGGATCATTTGTACTTCTTCCGGCAATAATTCAAGGATACCATTCCGGACCAAACTATGGGTTTGCCCCCCACAAATTTCCATGATCTGCCAGGTCCGGGTTACCGTTTGTGCGATAAGTTTAAGATACCCCTTGGTAGCTTCTAAATTTCGGTATTCATTCAGATATTTCATGATTGTTGAATAAGGTTTACATAATACATGAGCTGACCCAAGGCGATATTCTCATCATTTGGAGATATATTTCTATTAAAATAGAGTATATAATCGTCTTTACCAATTTCCTTGAGAATATCTACCAAAATGGCATTTTGAAATACCCCGCCACTGAAGGCAATGTGATTAAGTCGCTGCTGTCTAGCAACCTGAAAAATTAGGGTAGCCAAGGTGAACAAAAAATTACATATTATTGTCTCCCTTGGTATTCCACGCCTTACCTCAGCAAAGATATTTCTGATAATATCAGACGTTGGTATAGTACCTGTTCCCGAAATTACAGCATACGCTTTACAATTTGAAAGTTGGTATGTCTCGATATACTGTTCCATCAAGATAGCGGCCTCCCCTTCATAAGTATTATTATCACAAATGCCCAATAGTGAAGCTACAGCATCAAATAGCCGACCTACAGAAGATGTTTTTAAAGAATTCTTCTGCAATAGGGTTTGGTAGATATCAAGGGTACGAGAGTCAAACTTTGATTCGAGAAGGTCATCCATACCTTCACAGGCCAATGAAAGCAATGATAATTTGGGTTCCTTAGCCATTTTATCCCCAGCTACCCAATTATAGTATTCAAAATGGGTAATACGCTCAATCTTCTTCTTTTGGTAGCGGAAGAATTCACCTCCCCATATTTGACCATCGTCGCCATAACCCGTGCCATCCCAGATAACCCCCAACACAGGAGTGTTCTGATCAAATAAATTATGCTCCCCCATTACAGAAGCAAAATGTGCTTTATGGTGCTGTACTTCATGGCAGGTTACACTCCATTGTTGAACTAGCTTTTTCCCATATTGGGTGCTTAAATAGGCCGGGTGCTTATCTACCAACAGAATCTCCGGCTTAGCCTCAAAAAGTTGTACAAAGGTTTCAATGGTATCGGTAAAACGATTGAATACTTCATAGTGGTCCAGATGTCCCAGATATTGGCTTACGTAAAGAAAATCATTCGGGTAAAATGCAATGGTGCTTTTTAAATGCCCTCCCAGTGCCATAATTTTTTCGGAAGAAAAGGGAAGGGGACCATAATAATTAGGTGCATAGCCACGAGACCTTCGGTATATTATTTTTTGTTGGAATTTGGGAGTAAATTTTACCACCGAATCGTCTTGAGCATTAGTTATGTCCAGGTTATGGTGCAAAAAATAATCTGCCACCTGGGCAAGAGCCATTTGCGCATCTTCCAAATTACTAATGATGGGTGAACCATGAATATTTCCGCTTGTAGCCACAACAGGGGTTTGCACTTCTTTCATTAATAACTCAAGGAGGCTGGAATAGGGCAACATCACCCCCAGCTGGTTAAGGCCTGGCGCTAGGTCCTCAATGACAAACTGCCCTTTAAAACCTGTACTGGAAATAAGGACTATGGGACGCTCATAGGAAATTAATTCTGCTTCCTGGGCCTTGCTTACACTAACTTCTTCCTGAAGCTTTTTCAAAGAAGCATACAGAATAGCGAAGGGTTTTTTAGGCCTTCGTTTTCGATTGCGCAGGGTCTGTATGGCCGTTGCATTCTGTGCATCACAACAGAGTAAATACCCACTGGTGTTTTTTATGGCGATAATGTATCCTTCCCTTATTAAAGCCGCTATTTTTTTAAAAATCGCTTGCGGATCTGCTGCTAGCTCCTTCCCCCTTGTATCGGTAACGGAAAGTGCTATGCCACAATTTGGGCAGGAGTTGGTTTGCGAATGAAACCTTCGGTCTAAAGGGTTGGTATATTCTTCCCTGCAGACCGGACACATATGGAAAGAGTGGAGATTAGTGTGTGCCCTTTCAAAAGGGAAAGTGTTCGTAATCGCCCATCGCGGACCACAATAGGTACAAGTAGTAAACGGGTAATAATACCTTCGGTTATTTACTTCTAAAAGCTCTTCCCGGCAGGCATCACAGAGTGCAAAATCTGGTGTTAATTGCAGGTTTAGCTTACCCCCTTTTTGGGAAGGAACAATAGAAAACTTATCAAAAAACATAGCCGGTACTTCTTCTATGCGGTGACCTTTTACCCTGGCTACCCCAGGTGGATTTTGGGTGAGTTCCCGGTAAAACCCCTCTATAGTTTCCCGGGTTCCTGTAGCAAGGACAATTACCCCTTCTTCATTGTTCGAAACGGTTCCTGTAACCTGATGCTTTTGGGCTGTAACATACACAAACGGTCTAAACCCTACCCCTTGTACCTGGCCTTGGATAATAATTTTAAAGGTCATGAATACGCTAGGGATGAACCATGGTTAATTTCCCCGACAGATCTAAAATTTGATCAATCGCTGAAGGGATTGCAGCAGCTACCTTGGAAGATAAGGCAACCGTCATCGGGGTTATTTCTTCAACTGAGATGGTGAATAAATGAATATCCGGATGTAAATTGGTAAGGTAAACTGCCTCTATCATATCCTTCAGACCGACATCATGTACACTGAGTGCGGTTGGGAAATCGGATGCAAATTTAGGACGAATTAAGTTAATAGTACCTGCCTCCTTACCATCCATAGTCGCATCTACAAAAATAACCGTCCTATAGGCTTCAAAACAATTGAGGAGTAAGAACCCACCAGTACCCCCATCCAGGATGTCTACATATTCAGGCAGGGTTCTTCGGGCCATTTCCTGAATCAGGTGTACACCTACCCCTTCGTCACCCATCAGGTAATTACCTACCCCCAGAATAAGGATACTACTTGTTTTGTCCTTTTCAAAGAAAAAAGCATCGCTACTTACCGCAACGGGAGGTCGTGCTATATTGGCCATTCACTATTTTATTTATTGTTTTGCTTGTTTGTTAGTTAACTGATTCGGGTTCTGTTTCTTTTGGCAATTCCACATTCGTAATATTCACTTTCTTTTTGGAAAGCCGCTCACGACTTATAAATTTATATCCACCAAACATGGAGGAAACCTCTCCCCTGCCTTCCAGCCAGTCATGGTAAAATACCAGGTAAACATGAATCAGTGTGAACAAAATAAAAAGCCAGGTAACCGAATGATGAATAGTCCTTACCATAAAATCACCCCCTAAGAAAGGAACTACCCAGGCAAAGAGCTTAGGAAGCCACCATCCCGACATGGACGAATAAAGGCCAAAGCCTGTAAAAACCTGGGCCAGGGCTATCAAAAATAAGGCTAAATATGAAAGGGCTGCCATGGTATTGTGACCAACACTAATATTCCTGACGTCCGGATTTTTCTCATTCGCTAAAAATATATCCACTTTTAAAACATGCCATAAATTACGCCACATCTTCTTATCGCGAGGGATAAAAGCCTTCCAGCTAGAAAATCTATTTCCAACAAAAGACCAGTAAACCCTTAAGATCATATTAAAAAAGAAAATATAGGCGGTACCAAAATGAATAAACCGAACTGTACCAAACCAATAAATTTCACTTGCTTCCATATTCGACATTATTGCAGGCGGATCTGCAATGATAAAGCCTGTAATAGCTAGGGTGGTAATAGACAGTACATTAATCCAATGAAAAATACGAACGGGCAATTCCCAGACATATACGCGTTTATAAGTTCTTGTTCTCATGATCCGTTACTTTCTAAATGTCACAACTCGAGATGTTTTGTACCTGGGAAATATGATTCCCATGTTCGTCATATAAATGCACGGCACAGGCCAAACAAGGATCGAAAGAATGAATAGTTCTGATTATTTCAAGCGGCAATTCCGTATCGGCCACAGGAGTCCCAAGAAGGGTAGATTCATAGGCAGAACGTTGCCCTTTTGGGTCTCTTGGTGATGCATTCCATGTAGAAGGTACCACCAATTGATAATTGGCCGTTTTACCATCTTTAATTCTGATCCAGTGTGCAAGGGCCCCTCTTGGTGCTTCTGAAAAGCCTACCCCTTTGGATTCCGGCGCCCATTTTTCGGGTTCCCATTTGTCCATATTGGCCATACGGGTATCCCCATTTTTAATATTCTGAAGCAAGGTGTCATAAAACTCCATAGTCCAATTTGCAACCAACTGCGTTTCAATGCCTCGTGCTGCAGTCCTTCCAAGGGTAGAAAACAAAGCATCAACGGGTACATCTAAATGACTTAATGCACCATTTACAGCATCCTGAATTTCCTTATTACCCCTGGCATAGCCTACCAGCAAGCGGGCTAATGGTCCTACTTCCATGGGTTTGCCTTTCCACCTCGGTGTTTTGATAAAACTGTATTTCTGGCTGACATCCAAATGTTCATATGGTGGTTTAGGTCCGGAATAGTTGATGCTGGTTTCCCCATCCCAAGGATGCTTACCTGTATCCGGTCCTTCGGTATAGTTGTCATACCAGGAGTTGTTTACAAATTCTTCAATATCTTCATTTCGGTGATCTACATCGTATACCTTAGAAAGGTCTCTGTCTAAGATAATCCCCTGTTGAAATTTAAACCCAGAAACATCATTATAGCCCTTGGTAGGGAAATCACCATAGCTCATATAATTTCCAAAACCTTTTCCGATGGCACCCCAATCTTTATAAAAAGAAGCAATAGCCAAAAGATCTGGTATATATACCTGTTCAATGAATTGTTTGCCCTCTTTAAGGAGACGGCCTACATAGGCCAGACGCTCAGCATTGATGCCTCCGGGGCTTTCAGTATTGATTGCACAGGCCATACCCCCTACCAGATAGTTAGGGTGCGGGTTTTTACCTCCAAAGATGGTATGTATTTTAACGATTTCTTTTTGCCATTCTAAGGCTTCCAGATAGTGAGCAACGGCCAGAAGGTTCACTTCTGCCGGAAGTTTCATTTGCGGGTGACCCCAGTAACCATTGGCAAAGATGCCTAGTTGCCCGCTTTCTACAAATTTGGTTACTCGTTTTTTTACATCTGAAAAATAGCCGGGTGAACTTTTGGGCCAGCTGGAAATACTCTGAGCTAGCTGAGAAGTTTTTAAAGGATCGGCCTGCAAGGCATTCACCACATCTACCCAATCCAGGGCATGCAGGTGATAAAAGTGAACAGTATGGTCATGCATATACAGAGCACCTTCCATAATATTTCGAACCATTTCCGCATTCGGCGGAACGGTTATTCCCAGGGAGTCTTCGACCGCCCGTACAGAGGCAAGGGCATGTACCGTTGTGCACACGCCACAGGCGCGCTGTACAAAAGCCCAGACGTCGCGCGGATCACGTCCTTTAACGATGTTCTCAAGACCTCGAACCATAGGGCTCGAACTATAGGCCTCGGTAATTTTACCATCTTTTACTTCCACTTCTATTCGCAAGTGACCTTCGATTCTGGTGATAGGGTCTACCACTATTCTATTTGCCATGATTTTTGTATTAGGAATCTAATTTTTTCACGTTCTTTATACCTTTTGATATTTCGCTTTTGAGTTCCTTTCTTTTGGAAACATTCGCGGCAATTGCGTGGGCTGCCAGACCTCCGGCTAATACACCAGCCGCCACTTTACCAATGGTATCTGCAGAACTTTCAATACCAAATCCTGCAAGCCCTGTTAATCGTTCATAAAACGGACCGTTATCCCAGAAATCTTCTTCACTGCATCCTATACAACCATGCCCGGATTGAATTGGGAAACTTACCCCGTTATTCCATTTGATAGTACCACAAGCATTATAGGTCATCGGACCACGGCAGCCTACTTTATAAAGACAGTAACCTTCTTTGGCGTTTTGGTCATCAAAGGTTTCCGCAAAAAGACCAGCATCGTAATAGGGTCTTCGGTAACAACTGTCGTGTACGCGTTTGGAATAAAAGGCTTTAGGCCTGCCCAATCCGTCCAGTTCGGGCAATCTGCCAAAAGCTACTACGTGTACCACAATCCCGGCCATGACTTCACCAATTGGGGGACAGCCGGGCACCCTTATGATTGGTTTATTTTTGATGATCTTATGGATGGGTGTTGCTTCAGTGGGATTCGGATAGGCTGCCTGTACACAACCATTGCAGGCACAACTTCCCCATGCGATGATAGCCTTAGCCCCCTCCGCTGCTTCGAGCAACAAGTCTTTGGCAGACCTCCCCGCAATACAGCAATAATTACCGTCATCCCCAAGGGGTACGGAACCCTCCACACAAAGAATGTATTCTCCCTTGTATTTTTCCATAGTTGCCTTTTTAGCAGCTTCGGCCTGATGCCCGGACGCTGCCATAAGGGTCAAGGTGTAATCCAATGAAATTTTGTCCAGAATAATATCAGCCACAATGGGGTGGTCTGATCGAATGAAGGATTCACTACAACAGGTGCATTCCTGATAGTGCTCCCAAATAACCGGCAATCGGTAGGTGGTTTCCAATGACTTGGCAACCTGTGCAATCATTGAAGTTTCCAACCCCATATAGGCAGTGATATAGGTGGCAAACTTCATGAAATCCCTTCTGGTGTATCCTTGCTTTATGATACTTTCATAATAGGTTTCTTTTGTTTCTGTTTTTGTGGCCATGACGACATCGTATTAGCGATCCAAATAAAAAGTGAAGAAATGATAGCTTTAAATTTATGGTAACCAAATAGTTAATAAAATGATATTTGTCATGAAAATAAAAATATTATAATCCTACTATTGTAGTTATTTACGGCACAATCGCTGATTGGAAAAATACTATGCATGAATTGTCTGTAGCATTGGGAATCGTAAAAATCGCGGCCGATGAGACCGCGAAGGCCAAGGCCAATACGGTATCATTAATAGAACTTGAAATAGGCACCCTGGCAGGTATAGAATTTGAATCACTCGATTTTGTTTGGCCATCCGCCGTGAAAGATACGGTACTGGAACATGCGGTAAGAAAAATTTACGTCATCGATGCCAAAGGTAAATGCATTGATTGTGATACTATTTTTGAGATGCAGCATTTGTATGATGCCTGTCCAAAATGTCACAGTAATTTCAAAGGCATCCTTCAGGGAAAAGAATTAAGGGTAAAAGCGTTGGAAGTAGTCTAATTAAAATTCATTATTATGTGTGGAACTTGCGGTTGCGGTAGCGAAGAAAACGGTATTAGTATACTAAGGCCTCTAGAACAAAGAGAATATCACGGACATGATCATACTCATGAACATGGACACCATCATCACAATCATAATCATCACAATCATGATCATGACACTCACGATCATCACACTCACGATCATAACTATACTCCTAAAAAAATACTTAAAATAGAGCAGGATATCCTTCAACACAATGAGGTCATGGCTGCAAGAAACCGTGGGTATTTTGAGGCCAAAAATATTATAGCCCTTAATTTGGTGAGTTCTCCCGGTTCTGGTAAAACCGCCCTTTTGGAACGTACCCTTAGTGACCTTAAAAATGAAATGCCTTTCTACGTTATTGAAGGGGACCAGCAAACGCTTAACGATGCTAACCGGATCGCTGCGCTCAATGTTCCTGTAATCCAGATCAACACAGGCAAAGGATGTCACCTGGAAAGCGATATGATTTTTGATGCAGCCAAAAAACTAAATATGCAGGACCATGCAGTACTAATGATTGAGAACGTAGGCAATCTGGTATGCCCCTCCATGTTCAACTTGGGAGAAGATAAAAGAGTGGTCATCATCAGTACTACTGAAGGAGTGGACAAGCCTATTAAATATCCAGACATGTTCCATAGTTCAGATATCTGTATCATCAATAAAATAGACTTGTTACCTTATTTGCAGATCGATCTTGAAGCCCTGAAAAACTATGCTTTGCAGGTAAACCCCAACCTACAGTTTTTTGAGGTATCCGCGACCACAGGGGAAGGCATGGAAAAATGGTACAACTGGCTGCGGGCCACAGTAAAAGAGATCCCGGCATAAAAAACAACTTAAACCACCTAGTATGTGTTTGGCAATCCCCGGGAAATTAATCGCAATCACCTCACAACTGGATGATACCTTCCGGCTTGGCAAAGTATCGTTTGACGGGGTCATCAAGGAAGTAAGCCTTACACTGGTACCCGAAGCCAAAATTAATGACTATATCATGGTACATGTAGGCGCTGCTATTAGTGTGGTTGATGAAGTAGAAGCCAAAAAAACCTTTGATATTTTAAAACAATTGGGGGAGTTGAACGAATTAGACTCTCCGGATTTCACAACTTAATTTCAGCCGTATTGCCTTATTTTGAGCTACAAAAGGACGAATTTAAACTACCTCCGGCCTATTTTGCCGATATTGACGGGTTATTGGCTGTAGGCGGGAAAATTTCAGCTGAAAACCTCCTAAAAGCCTATGGGCAAGGCGCCTACTACTGGCATCATCCCCTAAAAAGGATACAATGGTGGTCTCCGGATCCCAGAATAGTACTATTTCCTGAAACTTATCCATGGGACGAACAGGTCTATAAACAACTTTCCGAAAAATATGAGCTAAGTGTTAATTTGAACTTTGAAAACCTGCTGCGACTTTGTCAGGAATATTATAACCGCGAGACACAAATGGGTCCGCAATGGCTGTCTGAAAGGATGTTTCGCATATTTATGGAATTGCACCGGCAAGGATTTATGGAGTCAATAGAAGTGTGGGATCAGGGAGAACTGGCAGGGGGTATTTTCGGAGCCACCATTGAGAAATTATTCTTCGGAGAATACCTGGCTGGCAGCTCCGATGCCGTAATGAACTTCGCGGTTAGCTCACTAATAAAGAAACTTTGTGAAAAAGGATATAAGCTAATGGATATGCAAAAGGAGACCGTATTTTTTCAGGGAATCCCCTACGAAGAAATGGCCAGATTAACTTATGTCAGCATTTGCAAAGAAAACGCTATGGCTAACCCTACCAGGCTTTTAAGTCCTGAGAACTAATATAAAAAGGTATGGAATCATCTTTTAGTGAACAACTACAAAAAGGAGCGTTTTATTTAGAACAGGAGAGATTCGAAGATTCCATTCTAGAGTATACCATGGCCCTGAAAAATGCCATTAACGACAAACAGAAAAGAGACCTTAATTTAGTTTTAGGCAGGTTGTACCAAAAAGCCAATAAACCTAAAAAGGCGGTGGCAGCATTTGAAGCCTCTTTAAAACTTTATGACCAGCTGGATCCGAAAAAGGAAGCTGTTGCAAAAGCAGCACTTCACAATAACCTGGCTGCAGCATATATGACGTTTGATGTTGAGAATGCCATCAGTCATTACAAGTACGCTATATCGCAGTATAACACACTTGGGAGTTCTGCACAAGAAGCCTTCCTGGCCCACCTGACAAATACGCATTTTGCTTTAGCGGAGGCCTTCCTACAGAAAGCGGCCTTAGTACAAGCAAAAAAATACTTTAAAGAAGCTATAAAAGGCTATGAAAAACTTCCGGAGTTAAAGGTAATTAAGGCGAGAGCACACTATCAACTTGGGCTTATTTATGCAGAGGAGTTCAATCTCTATGATGCCAAAATACAATATACCAAGGCTTTGGGAATTTTTGAGAAGGAAGAAAGCTTTGGACAGCCCCGCAATAAGTCCGTTATTGCGGCTCTGCACAACAATTTAGCGATCACCTTTAAATCCCTTGATGAACCTCAGAAAGCTATTGTGTCCTATAAAAAGACACTCGAATTGTACAAGGACCTGTCCAAAAGCGAATCTACTGTATTTCTTCCCTATGTAGCGGCCACTCATAACAGTCTGGCCATTGCATTTGCAGAAATACAGCTTGTTGAAAAGGCAATAGATGAAACCAAAAAAGCTTTGACAATTTACAATGACCTTGCCGACTCCAATCCGGACGAGTACACCCATTATCTTGCCACTTCCATACACAATTTAGGGTTGTTTTATTTTGAACTAAAGGCGATTGATCAGGCCGAACATTTTTTTAAAGAGGCCCTATCTTTAAGGAAAAATATCGCGGTACAATCCCCAAAAGCCTTTAATGCCGATGTCTGTGCCAGTGGCCTTAATCTGGTGGAACTTTATCGGTATCTTTTGGAAAACCAACTGGATATTGCCTATAAAGAAAAAAGCCTTGCCTTGCTGGAAGATGTCAAAGAACGACTTAATACTTTTGAGGATTCCCGGCTTGTGATAAAGAATATGAAGAGTGATTGCAATTATAATCAGGAATATTTCAACACCGTTAACCTGGAAAAACTTTCTTTACAGAGGGCAAAAAAAACCATGCGGGCCTTGCAGGAAGAAATCAATGGTACAATCCTCCCAAGGGAAAAAATGGCCTATCAGGAACAGATCGTAAGCCTATTAAAAATACAATTTGAGCAATACCCTAAGAATGAAGAGTTAAGGCAGCTCCTGGCCTATGCTAAGAATGATCTGGGTTGGTTGTACCTGCGTCTGCAGGAACCTGAGAACGCCCTAACCCAGATTCAGCAAGGGGAAGCCCTGGATGAGCGAATCAGCTCACTAAAATGTAACCGCGCCCATGCCTACCTGCTTCTTGGGTATCTCAAAAAAGCAGAGGTACTATACCGGGAATTGATATCTGCCCATAAACCCATCTCTGAAAACTATACAGAAATCATTACCAATGATCTTGAGAAACTTAATGCTGATGGCATTGATACCAGCTTGATAAACAAGATCAAAAATAGGATACCCCTTCCATTATAGTTTGGCAATCAAAAAAACTATTGAATGCTATGTGTTATGTCATTTTTAAGGTGATATTCCTTTTGCATTAAATATTATTAGACGTCTTTAGGCATCTCCTTGGTCTCGAAAATAGTTCAAAAGCAGATATCCTTATTTCTAAATATATCCGGTAATTTCATCCGGGAATATAAATGGGAAATTCGAAACCATGCCCTTAATATTCCAATAGCCTCCCTTAACCCTCGTATATACATAATATATGTTTCATCTAAGGAGCAGAGTATACAAACCAACTTTTATAAAAAATAAAAACCCTTCGTTTTTCGAAGGGTTTTTAGTATCAGTTGAATTTCTTATTACCTTTTTGTAAAGATCAATTCACCACCATCATTAAAATTGGAAAAATCTAATTCTGTGGCATTTACCCTCATGGTATTCCCTGAAATAGTTACATTCACTATGGTCTCCACCTCATTCTCGTCTATGTAGGTAAGCACTCCTCCTTCATAAAGATAACTATCTACACTTGTGTCTTTTTCAGTTGGGCACGGAACATCAAGGCCTGTCCCTCCGGTATTAACGTTGATATCCAGGTAATTCCCAGAGTTTTCCGTAATAACACTTAGATCAGCATTAAAAGTAATCGTCATAAGCGAGCAGTCTAAGGCAGATAAAAAATTTAAAATATCTCGTGCAAATTTTTCATCATCACTTGCTGTACTTTCATCAATTTCCAATGCGGTCAATTCCCATGATCCAACAATATCATTATCTGGATTAGCATCATCTTTGTCTGATGAGCATGAGAACAAAAGAGTTGTTGCAAGAAAAAGGGCTAATAGGTTACGTTTCATTTTATTGGGTTTATTAATGTATTATCTGATGAAAAACGCAAAAAATTACCATATAGTATGTGAAGATGGCTGGTTTAGTCAATGATTTCAAAGAAAAATTAACCGTCTTTATATTATCGTTGTAGATAATATTCAAAATCTTGCTTAAATATCAGAATCAAAAACACCTAATTATTTTATAAAAATTGAGAAATAAGGGTTTGCATTTAAACTTAATAGTTGTACATTTGCAGCCCGTTAAACGGGATTGAAGTGTTTAATTTATAAAAAAAGTAGTAGTGGATACATTGAGCTACAAGACCAAATCGGCTAATAAGAATACTGTTGAAAAGCAGTGGTTATTAGTTGATGCCGAAGGCCATACATTGGGACGTCTTTCTTCTAAAGTGGCAAAAATTTTAAGAGGCAAATACAAACCAAGTTTTACGCCACATGTTGATTGCGGGGACAATGTTGTTATTGTGAACGCAGAAAAAATTCAACTTAGCGGCAATAAATGGGAAGACAAGACCTACACCAGGTATACGGGATACCCCGGAGGTCAAAGATCAACCACTGCCAGAGAACTCTTAGAGAAAAATCCTGCGAGTATCATTGAAAAAGCAGTAAAAGGCATGCTTCCAAAAAATAAGTTGGGGGCCGAACTATTTAGAAACTTAAGAGTTTATGCCGGAACTGATCATGATCAGGAAGCACAAAAACCAAAGGCTATTAACTTAAATGACCTAAATTAGATGGACATAATTCATAAAATAGGTAGAAGAAAAACGGCAGTTGCACGCGTATATATTTCTGAAGGGAAAGGTAAGATTACTGTTAATGACAGGGCATTAGATGATTATTTTTCTACTGCGACACTGCAGTACAAAGTAAAACAGCCTTTTGCTTTAACCAATACCGTAGACAATTATGATGTTAAAGTTAATGTTTACGGAGGTGGAATAACAGGTCAGGCAGAAGCGGTGCGCTTAGCCTTATCCAGGGGGCTATGTGAGATTGAGGCCGAAAACAGAGAATTATTAAAACCTGAAGGATTACTTACCAGAGATCCTAGAATGGTTGAACGTAAAAAGTTTGGACAGAAAAAAGCAAGGAAGAAATTCCAATTCTCTAAACGATAAAATAAAATATAGTCCTGGAACGAATTCAGGATTTTAACCCAAGTTCATTGAAAGTCTCATCTTATAGAGACAATTAAAAATCTAAGCCTCCTGGCTACTTATATTTTGAGTGTCAATAAAACGAGGTATAGAAAGAATTTAGTTTAGCATCTAAATGTTGGAGGCTTTCCCCTAAGAAGGAATATCACTTCAACATTGCTAATTCAAAAGAACGTAAACTAAGTATTAAAATGGCTAAGAAAGCTGAAGTAAAAGAATTATTGGAAGCAGGTGTACACTTTGGACACCTTACACGAAAATGGAATCCGAATATGGCTCCTTATATCTACATGGAGCGGAATGGAATTCACGTAATCAATTTATATAAAACAGTTGCTAAATTGGAGGAGGCAAATGAAGCCTTGTCTAAAATTGCAGCTTCTGGAAGGAAGATACTGTTTGTAGCTACAAAGAAACAGGCAAAAGATATTGTTGCCGAGAAAGTTGCCAATGTAAATATGCCCTATATCACTGAAAGATGGCCGGGTGGTATGTTGACAAACTTTGTGACTATAAGAAAGGCAGTTAAAAAAATGGCTTCTATTGATAGGATGAAGAAAGACGGAACGTTTAATACTCTTTCCAAAAAAGAACGATTACAGGTAGATCGTCTTCGTGCTAAATTGGAAAAGAACCTGGGTTCAATCTCAGATATGACACGCTTACCCGGCGCCTTGTTTATTGTAGATACTATGCGCGAGCATATTGCTGTAAAAGAGGCCCAAAAGTTGAATATCCCAATATTTGCTATGGTCGATACCAACTCGGATCCAAGACCTATCAATTATGTAATTCCTTCGAATGATGATGCATCTAAATCCATCAATGTGATATTAACGGAAGTTACAAATGCAATTGCGGCAGGTTTGGAGGAGCGCAAATCCGAAAAACAGGCAGAAAAAGAAGGTGCTGCTCCTGAAACAACGGTTGCAGAAAAAGTTGAGAAAGAAACTGCGGTGGAAGCTAAAGCACCTAAAGAAGAAAAAGCTGAAACCGTTAAAGCAGAAGATACCCCTAAACAAGTAAAAGAAGAAACTGTACCGAAACCGAAACCTCAAAAGAAAGAAAAAGTCGCTGTTAAAGAAACGGCAAAAGCAGATGCTGACAATCTTACAAAGATTGAGGGTATTGGTCCAAAAGCAGCCGAAGCACTTACCAAGGCAGGTATTGATTCATATGCAAAATTAGCCAAGTCAAAAGCAGATAAAATCAAGGAAATTCTGACTGAAGCGAGTTCTAGAATGGCGCATTTAGATCCGGATTCCTGGCCAAAACAAGCGAAAATGGCTGCTGATGGTAACTGGGACGAATTAAAAGATTGGCAGGAAAAGGCTAAAGGAGGAGTAGAATAAGTAAAAATTTATTAAATAATTTACAACTGAACATGGGCTAACATGTTCGATAAAAAGAAAATAAAATGGTAAAAATTACCGCCGCAGAAGTTAACAATTTAAGAAAGTCAACTGGTGCAGGAATGATGGACTGTAAAAATGCACTTGTTGAAGCCGAAGGAGATTTTGATAAGGCTATTGAAATTCTTCGAAAAAAAGGTCAGAAAGTGGCTGCAAAGCGAGCAGATAGAGATTCATCTGAAGGGGCAACTATAGCTCAGGTTAATCCTGACAAAACCAGTGGAGTTTTAATTTCCCTTAATTGTGAAACTGATTTTGTTGCCAAGAATGATAGTTTTGTTGCCCTGGCAAATGAGCTGGCTAAACTGGCACTTGATTTTGACAGTAAGGATGAATTCCTTAACGCGAATTATAATGGTATTTCTGTAAAGGAAAAACTTACTGAACAAACTGGTGTAATTGGTGAAAAAATTGAAATTGGTGGCTTTAAAAAACTGAATGCTCCTTATGTAGGATCCTATATTCATGCGGGTAACAAGATTGCAACTTTGGTCGGACTTTCGAAGGCGGTAGAAGGTGCAGCTGTAGCCGCCAAAGATATAGCCATGCAGGCAGCAGCTATGAATCCGGTTGCACTAGATGAATCGGCAGTAGATCAATCCGTTATTGATAAGGAAATAGAAATAGCGAAAGATCAGCTTCGGCAGGAAGGTAAGCCCGAGGCCATGCTGGACAATATTGCAAAAGGTAAATTAAAACGTTTCTTTAAAGACAACACTCTTGTTAATCAGGCTTTTATTAAAGATAGTAAGCAGAGTGTTTCTCAATACATTCAAACTGTCAGTCCTGATTTGGAAATAACAGGTTTTGAAAGGTTAGCTTTAGGCTAAAACACCTATTTGAATTATTAAAAAACCACTTTTCAAAAAGAGAAGTGGTTTTTTTAATGAATATCTCCCAATCCTGTTCAT
>CBDUGN010000058.1:0-18300 GCA_965366915.1 uncultured Eudoraea sp.
GATTGTTTCCCCCCACTACACAAAAAGTTTGTTTAAGAAGTTTATTGACAGCGAAATAGAATCTGCAAAACAAGGGAACGAGGCTTACATAAAAATAAAGATGAATAGCTTTACCTCTTATGAAATGGTGGATAAATTATATGAGGCTAGCAGGGCAGGGGTCAAAATACAGCTAATTATCAGAGGTGTGTGTTGTCTTATCCCCGGGGTTGAAGGTATGAGTGAAAATATTGAAGCGATAAGTATTGTTGATAAATTTTTGGAGCATCCGCGGGTCTTTATTTTTGGTAATGACGGCAACCCTAAAATCTATATTTCATCGGCGGACTGGATGACACGTAATTTAGATAATAGGGTGGAGGTTGGATGTCCAATTTATGATGAAGATATTAAACAAGAATTAATAGATACCTTTGAAATTTCCTGGGCTGACAATGTTAAAGCCAGAATTTTTGATAGGGAACAGAACAATATTTATAAGAAGAATGAATTACCTAAGTTGCGCTCTCAATTCGCTATTTATGATTATTACCTTAATAAGTTGAATTCGAAAAATATAGAAATTTGAAAATAACCAAGTCTTATCTTCCGCTAAATGGAGTGGGCCAATAAAGATTCATGTGCCCAAAAATAGACTTACAGATGGGATTATAAAAACCTATATAATGAAAAGGTCATAAATCCTTTATTCCGCCAATATTCAATTGGCTATCAAGTAGGTTATACATCAGTAGTTGCAACTGGTAATTCGTTTTAGGTTAGCCGTGAATAGTCTCTTTCTTGCCAAGATTTTTCATAATCTCTGCTTCATACTGTAAAAGATCCTGCCATTTTTTATCCACTTCCTCCTTTTGCCCGTATTTCCTGGCAAATTTCAAAAACATGCTATAATGTCCGGCTTCACTAACCATCAGTTTATGATAAAAATCAGCCAGTTCCTTGTCTTGTAATTGTTCCGAAAGCAACCTAAACCGCTCACAGCTCCTGGCTTCAATTAAAGCCGCATATAAAAGGCGATGCACCAACTGCGTGGTTCGGTTTCCTCCTTTAGGAAAAAACTTCAAAAGTTGAATGACGTATTCGTCCTTGCGATACCTTCCCAGGGTTTTGCCACGGTGAAGGATCTTATCATGTACCATTTTAAAATGACCCATTTCCTCCCTAGATAATGCTATCATTTCCTGCACTAACTCCGGATATTCGGGGAAAGTAATTATCAACGAGATCGCTGTACTTGCAGCCTTTTGTTCACAATAGGCATGATCCGTCAGAATTTCATCTATATTTTTTTCTACTATGTTTACCCAGCGGGGATCAGTTGGTAATTTTAGTCCTAACATATTTTAACTTTTTACTAAATTAAAAAGAACCTTTGGAACACTTATGGTATTTAGAAACTATATCCGCATATTAATAGAAGAGGTTTGCAGTTATCTTAATATATTTGTGTTGTAAAAGAATTCTCTTTTGTTTAGCTCCTTATTTACTTAGTAGATAGAAAATATGCAGTTTTTGGATACATGTAAAGAATTGTCTAAAATTATTGGCGACAGTTTAGATGAAGAAACCCATACCTGGTTAGAGAATAAATTGGACACGATTATTGAATCAAAATCTACAAAGGAATTGTATCTATCCTATAGTCTAATAGCTGGTAAAATTGATGCTGCAATAAAACCAAAAGTCCAGGGAGTAAATCAGGAATTGGCCGAATACTTAATCGCACAGGAAGCAGACCTGCTGCAAATTGTCCGTATTTATCTGCTTATTAGAGTACTGGAATCAGATAAGGCATATTTTTCTACTAAGGTGGCAAATCTTATTCAGGTTGCGGATACCAGTGAGCTCGAAACTTTTTTGAAGTTTTTAATACTTTTACCAAATGCAGAGGACTTTAATAAGACGGGAGTAGAAGCATTGCGAACTAATATTGGGACCATTTTTGACGCTATAGCATTAAACAATCCATATCCTTCGAAATACTTTAATGATCAGCAATGGAATCAGATGTATTTGAAGGCGGCATTTATGGAGCGCAATTTGGGAGAGATTGTTGATATAGATAAAAGAGCTAATAGCGATTTAGCCAGAATTATTTCAGATTATGCCCATGAACGCTGGGCGGCCTCAAGGGATATTGATCCCTTGTTCTGGAGACCTGTAACAGGATTTTTAGAAGGTATATTGCTAAAAGATATGGATCATTTATTTAAGAGTGAAGATAAAATTGAGAATTTGGCCGCTGCACTTTGTTGTTATCATTCTCCTCAACCAAAAGCTATTGAACTCATGAACAAGTATCCTCATTTGAAGGAGAAAGTAGCAAATAATGAGGTTAACTGGGAAAATTTAAAAAAATAGACTATGAAGGAAAAAATGATGATAATTGACCCTCACATACATATGACTTCGAGGACAACCGATGACTACGAAGCTATGGCAGCATCCGGAATTGTTGCAATTATTGAGCCCTCTTTCTGGTTAGGTCAGCCTCGTACTCAGGTTGGATCATTTCAAGATTATTTTAGTAGCCTTGTAGGGTGGGAGCCATTTAGGGCAAGACAGTTTGGGATTAAACACTATTGTACTATTGGATTGAATTCCAAAGAAGCCAATAATGAAGCTCTGGCTGAACAGGTAATGGAACTTTTGCCTTTATACCTTCACAAAGAAAATGTTGTGGCTATTGGAGAAATAGGCTATGATGATCAGACACCTGCTGAGGATAAGTATTTTAGAGAACAACTTGAACTTGCCAAGGCATTAAATATGACGGTTCAGGTTCATACCCCTCATAGGGATAAGAAAGCAGGAACTCTCAGGAGTATGGAGGTGTGCATAGAACATAGACTTGATCCTGGTAATGTAATAATTGATCACAATAATGAGGAAACCGTAAAAGACGTCTTAGATAAGGGTTTTATAGCCGCTTTTACCATTTACCCTAAAACCAAAATGGGTAATGAACGTATGGTAGAAGTAGTTCGTAAATATGGCAGCTCCAATATAATAGTAGATAGTTCTGCAGACTGGGGGGTCAGTGACCCATTGGCTGTACCAAAAACAGCAGCCCTTATGTTAAAGCGAGGTATAGCCCGTGAAGATGTTGTAAAAACCTGTTATCAAAATGCATTGGATGCTTTTGGTAAAAATGGGAAAATGAAAGAATCAGACTGGTTGAATCCACAGGGAATTAATCAATCCATTCTTTTTAATGATAATAGCGTTTTAAGGGGGCAGGAACCTCGTATAGACGCAGATCAAATAAAATAGAATGAACCTAGAGCTCCTGGGATATGCAAAGCTTACCAGGCCTGCAAATTTGCCCACTGCCATGGCAGATATAATGGCTGGTTCCAGTATTTCCGGACTTACTTTCTTGATTGCAACAGACACTTCCTTAAACGGACCTGCATTCCTGAATTTAACCTTTCTTATATTTTCCTCGATTTTCCTCTACGCGGGAGGAGTTGTTCTAAATGACGTGTTTGATTTTAAAATTGACCAGATAGAACGACCCGAAAGGCCAATTCCCAAAGGAGACGTATCTCCAAAAGGGGCCTTCTTATTTGGATCTGGATTGTTGCTGTCAGGAATTTTCTTATCATTCTTTGTGAATCAACTTAGTGGCATTATAGCTGTTATTCTGGCTTTGACAATCATACTGTATGATTCTTTCTCCAAAAAATATCAATTCCTGGGACCATTAAATATGGGGCTATGTAGAGCATTAAACCTCATTCTAGGAATGTCTTTATTCGGTGAAATATTTAATTGGATGTATGCCGTAATTCCGCTTTTGTATATTTTTGCCATTACGCTAATTAGCAGGGGAGAGGTTTATGGGCAAAACAAAAAGCATATAATTTGGGCAGGACTATTATACGCAATGGTTGTTTTTATTGTTTTGATGATTACACCCGATATAGGGACACAGTGGATTAGTTTATTTCCTTTCATGGGTTTATTTATATTTTTGATTTATAGTCCATTAATTAAAGCATATAGAGCAAATTCACCTGAAAACATTAAAAAAGCTGTAGTCAGCGGTGTGCTTTCAATAATTGTTTTGGATGCATCACTCGCTGTAGCATTTGGCGGATGGCAGTTCGGTTTAATTGTTTTACTATTGCTGCCCTTGTCATACATACTCGCTAAGATATTTGCGGTAACATAAATTAGAAGCATGCAATTAAAACCCATAGAACAGTCTTTTGCCGTAAACTTTAAATATAGTTTACAATTTACAAGCGGCTTATTCGAGAGAAACAATGATTTGTTCATGGAGGTCATACGGTCTTATAAACCAAATGAAAAGGTAAAACTACTATTCGTCATAGACGATGGGGTACTTAAAAATCATCCTAAGTTAAGTGAAAACATAAAAAAATATTGTCTTCTGCATATAAATCAATTGCTATTTACAGAGTGTCTGGTAACTCCCGGGGGAGAAAAATCCAAAAACAACTATGCTAATGTTGATAGGATAATAGCGGCAATTAATGAAAATGCAATTTGCAGGCACTCCTTTGTTGTTGCCATTGGTGGTGGTGCGGTAATAGATATGGCCGGATATGCCGCTTCGGTTGCTCACAGGGGGGTTAAACTTATTCGTATTCCAACTACCGTACTTTCTCAAAATGATGCTGCAATAGGGGTTAAGAATGGAATAAATGCTTATAACAAAAAGAATTTTATAGGCACTTTTGCCCCACCTTATGCCATATTAAACGACAGCAAATTTTTGACAAGCCTTGAACAGCGCGATTGGATTGCAGGTGTGGCAGAGGCCATTAAGGTTGCTCTTATCAAAGATGAAGTTTTCTTTAATACAATTAAGGAAAATGCAATTAAATTGAAAGAACGCGATATGGATGCCATGCTTAACACTATTTACAGGTGTGCCGAAATGCATATGGAACATATTGCTAAAGGTGGTGATCCATTTGAAAGTGGGTCTTCCAGACCATTGGATTTTGGTCATTGGTCCGCTCATAAATTGGAACAGATGAGTAACTATTCTTTGAGGCATGGTGAAGCCGTGGCAAAGGGTATTGCATTGGATTTAACATATTCTCAGCTAATGGGTTTTATTTCAGTTGAAATTTTAGATGAAATATTGGCTGTAATGACAGAAATTGGCTTTGATTTATCTATTCCTATTTCTGGGGACAATGAAATACAAGAGTTATTAAAAGGGATCCAAGAGTTTCGGGAGCATCTTGGAGGAGAATTAACCATAACACTAATTAACGGTATTGGTAAGAAAATGGATGTACACCAAATAGATATGGAATTAATGAAGAAGTCTGTAAATTCCCTGAATAGTAAATATAAAATTAATATAGCATAAACTATGCTGATCAATGATAAATACCATCTGACTTATTGCACCAATATTCATCCCGGACAGGATTGGGCCAGTACTTTGGAGAGTTTAGTAGACTACCTGCCTGTTATAAAGAAGAATATTTCAAAAGAACAGCCGTTTGGTATAGGATTGCGACTATCCAATAAGGCAAGTGAAGAACTTGCTATGCATGATAATCTTCCACAATTTAAACGTTGGTTAATTAAAAACGGACTTTATGTTTTTACAATGAACGGTTTTCCTTATGGAAATTTTCACGATGAAGTTGTTAAAGATAAAGTACATGAACCCGATTGGACAACCAGAAATAGGGTAGATTATACCGTAAGACTAATTGAACAATTAGCTTTTCTATTGCCTGAAGGTATTTCCGGAGGTATTTCTACTTCGCCAATTAGCTACAAACATTGGCATGCAAGTGCAAAAGAGAAAAAAGCTGTCATGATAAAGGGAGCAATTCATTTGTCCGAGATAATATTAAAACTCCATAGACTAGAAGAAAGTACATCCAAGTATCTTCATATAGATATTGAGCCGGAACCGGATGGAATGCTCGAAAATACAGAAGATGTTTTAATTTTCTACAACAAGTTTCTTTTACCAATTGCAAAGAAAGAGCTGATAAAAACGCTAAATGTAAGTGAAGAAAAGGCTAAAAATTTGGTTTTACGCTATTGTACGCTTTGCTATGATATCTGTCATTTTTCACTAGCCTATGAAGAACCCGCCTATACCTTTGAAAAATTAAAGAATGCCGGAATCAAAATTGGAAAAATACAGGTTAGTGCTGCGTTGAAAGCTAAATTTAATCTATTACATAAGGATAAAATATGGGAATCCCTGAGGCAATTTGATGAGCCTACCTATCTGCATCAGGCTACGGTAAATTCAAATGCCGGAGTTAAAACTTTTAATGACCTAGCTATAGTTCTAAAGAACAAACCTGATGTGGAAGAATTAAGAGCTCATTTTCATGTTCCTATTTTTCTTGAATCTTTTGAAGAACTCTACTCTACTCAGGATCACATCTTAAAGGTGATAGCTATTCTCAGGGAACATCTTATTTCAGAACACCTGGAAGTTGAGACATATACCTGGGATGTTCTTCCAGGTTATCTTAAAAAAGACCTGTCAGAATCCATAATCCGAGAAATGAACTGGTTAATAGATAAACTATAAAAGGGATGAATAAAACGGTGGTTCTGAATGTTGTTGGTTTAACCAAAAGACTAATTGGTGAACATACACCTTTCATTAGATCGTTTCTTGAAAAAGGTGATTCAGCCTCAATTACACCAGTCCTGCCTGCAGTCACCTGTACTTCTCAAACAACTTATCTTACAGGTAAATGGCCAACAGAACACGGTATTGTTGGTAATGGATGGTATTTTAAGGATGAATGTGAGGTAAAATTCTGGAGACAATCGAATAAATTGATTAAAAGTGACAAGTTATGGGATGAGATGAAACAATTGGATAGTAATTTTAGTTGCGCTAATCTTTTCTGGTGGTATAATATGTATTCCACCGTCGATTTTGGTGTTACACCTCGTCCTAATTATCTTGCTGATGGGAGGAAAATCCCCGACATCTATTCACATCCTCCCGAATTAAGGGACCATTTACAAAATGAGCTTGGTACATTTCCTTTATTTAATTTTTGGGGTCCCAAAACATCTGTAAAATCTAGTCAGTGGATAGCAGATGCTGCGATTAATACTGACAAATTATATGATCCTACTCTTACATTGGTTTATCTGCCGCATTTAGATTATAATTTGCAGAGACATGGTATAGACTTCCCCAAAATAAGTAAGGATCTTATGGAAATTGATGAGGTTGTGAAAAAGCTGGTAAATTACTTTGATAAAGAGAATACCAATATAGTGCTACTCTCGGAATACGGTATTACCAATGTAAACAATCCAATCCACATTAATCGGATTCTTCGATCTGAGGGTTTAATAAGCATTAGGGAGGAAAGAGGCCTTGAGCTATTAGATGCAGGTGCCAGTAAGGCATTTGCAGTAGCCGATCATCAAATAGCACATGTTTATTTGAACGATCCTGGCACAAAAAAGAGAGTCATACAATTATTGAAAGGTATTGATGGTATTGAAAGGGTTTTGTCAACTAGTGAATTGGAGGAAGCTAATTTAAATCATGACAGGTGTGGTGATTTAGTATTGATTGCCGACAAAAATTCATGGTTTACCTATTACTTCTGGATGGATGATGCAAAAGCCCCGGATTATGCAAGAATGGTAGATATCCACAAAAAACCCGGGTATGATCCGGTAGAAATGTTTACTGATCCCGATGATAAATTTGTCATGCCAAAAGTTATATTAAAGCTTTTGAAAAAGAAACTTGGATTTAGGACAGTAATGAATATAATACCTTTAAATGCAGATTTGGTTAAGGGTTCTCATGGCAGAATACCGGAGGATGCATCAGATTACCCGGTATTTATTACAAACAATAGACGTTCAATAAATCAAGAACTTTATAAATCCACAGAAGTTTATAAGCTTCTGGCGAAACAGATAACCGGTTAAATTTCCTATTATGAAAAGTTTGTTCAAAATTCTTTCTCTGATATTTACATTGTTATTTATATGGGCAGCTTATGTTCAGTACAATGATCCTGACGCTTTGTTGTGGTATGCTATCTACGGAGTTGCGGCAGCAGCCTCCTTGTTCTTTTATTTGGGTAGATTAAATGTTACAGCTGCAGTTATTCTGAGTGGTATTTATTTTGTCAGCACTTTTATTATGTGGCCTGAACAATATGAAGGGGTAACTATTGGTAATGGAGATATTGAAAATATTGAAAGAGGCAGAGAATCCTTGGGACTGCTGATTGTGGCAATAGTAATGCTCATATATGCCTTCAGGCTCCGACTGACAAATAAGTCAATGGTCTAGATCAAACTCTTTTCTTAGGAGATCAATGGCAGGGTTTATTTCCCTCAGTTTTTGGTACTTCTCCTCTGGGGTATATGCAAACTTTTTGGCAATTTCTTCGTTTACGTTTATTTTCAACTCAATGCTATAATTATTGAGCTCTTTTCTTAGAAACTTCAAAAGTTCAAATTGTTCCCTTTCTATTTCTTTTTTCATTGTACCATTCGGAAGCTCAATAAATATCTGCGTTTGATCAACTATTTTGGGCTTGTCGGAACTTAGATTCGAAGCCATTATCTTTTTGCCTGCCTTATCCAATTTTTGAATATATGAATCCCAATGTTTTAGTAAATCCTCTTTCGTAAAACTTTCTTTTGGCAGATCATCTTCATCAATGACTACTTCTATCTTTTTGAGTTGATGTTCTTTTTTTGCCTTTAAACTGGATAATGATAATCCGGAAATTCTTTTGGATCGCTCTTTAATCTTAATTTTTGTAATTGGATCTGATATCAATACTTCATTTGACATTATCTCAGTTAAGGGCTGGGCATCAGTTTTTTCTGTTGTGGGCGATTCATTTGAGTAATTGATTTCTACTTCCTTCTCCTCTGAGATTACTGTTTTTATCTTCTCCGGTATTTCAGCGGATCCCGAAGATTCCTTCCCTTGGCTAATGGGCATGGGATCTATAAAAAAGGAAGTGGGTATTAATTGAATTTCACCTCCCCATTCAGAACTGAGGTTTTCAAGATTTTTTTTTTCACCATTAAAATCTATGGAGGCTAATTTCATCAAGGTCAATTCAACCAACAATCTATGATTTTTACTGGCTTTATAATTAAGATCGCATTCATTAGCTATAGATATCCCTTTGAATAAAAAGGATTCAGAAGTCTTCTTAGATTGCTCCAGATACTTCTTCTTAGCCTTTTCACCAACTTCTAATAGGTCAATGGTGTCTTCATGCCTGCAAACCAAAAGATCTCTGAAATGTGAAGCCAGGCCACTAATAAAATGATGCCCTTCAAAACCCTTAGCCAGCGTTTTATTGTACAAAACCAGCAATTGAGGAATATTATGTTCCAGAATTAAATCTGTTGTGGCAAAGTATGTATCATAGTCCAGGACATTTAGATTCTCGGTAACAGCGGCTCTTGAGAGTTTCTTCCCCGAGAAACTAACTACGCGGTCAAAAATAGACAACGCATCTCTCATAGCGCCATCTGACTTCTGGGCAATGATATGAAGCGCGTCATCTTCTGCCTCAATACCTTGCTGTTCGGCAATATATTTGAGATACTCCGCAGCATCTTTAACGGTTATACGCTTAAAGTCGAATATCTGGCAACGCGACAATATAGTTGGTATTATTTTGTGTTTTTCAGTAGTTGCTAAAATGAAAATAGCATGTTTGGGTGGTTCTTCAAGTGTTTTTAAAAATGCATTGAAAGCAGATTGAGATAGCATATGTACCTCATCAATGATATACACCTTGTATTTTCCAACCTGAGGTGGAATACGCACCTGATCTATCAAACTCCTGATATCATCAACAGAATTGTTGGATGCGGCATCCAGTTCAAATATATTGAATGCAAAATCTTCATCTTCTTTTTCAGTACCGTCCTGATTAATTTGTTTTGCCAAAATCCTTGCACATGTAGTCTTACCAACACCTCTGGGGCCGCAGAATAAAAGCGCCTGTGCCAGATGGTTATTCTCTATAGCATTCTGCAGCGTATTTGTAATGGCTTCCTGCCCCACAACATCCTTAAAGGTCTTGGGTCTGTATTTACGTGCCGATACAATAAATGGTTCCAAATAAATATGCTTTTGTAGACTATAATATAAACGCCTAATGTGTTATATACAAATATAGAAATAGCCGTTCATTTTGGGGTTTATTTTAGACATAGATGCCGAATTTTTATCAACAATTAAGTGCTTGCTGTACTATTGACTAAGGGCAGGATTCCCAAATGCTTTTTATTTCCTTGAGGGTGATTTTAATAAAACACAGGAATTATGCTATAAACCTGAATAAATGGGTAATTTTTTTTGGCTTAAAAGGGATGTTGTACCTTTGCATTAAACAGGTCAACTTATCGCGCTCGTATTTTATGTGAGTGAGGAAAGTCCGGACACCGTAGTGCAGCATAGCGGGTAACGCCCGTCTCTTCCTCCATAAGGGGAAGAAGGACAAGTGCAACAGAAAGCAAGTACAGGTAATGCTGTAGTGAAATCAGGTAAACTCTATGCGGTGAAACGCCATGTATATCAGCGTCTGAGAGCGGCACGTTCAAGCTGAAGGGTAGGCGGTTAGAACTTTTGGGTAACCACAAGTCCAGATAAATGATAAGGGGGTCTCTTTGAGACTTAACAGAATCCGGCTTATGACCTGCTTTTAGAAAAAATCCTTTATTCTTTACGATTTGTTTTAAATCTAAGAGCAAGGGATTTTTTATTCTTGGCCATTATACGGTTCAAAAAAACTAAAAATACTTCCTCCGTATTTCTTCTTGTATTTAAAATTTTCAAGAACGGATAAATCCGTGTGCTTGGAATGCTCTATTATCAAAATACCATTATCATTTAATAATTGTCTTTGAAAAATAATTGAAGTAATCTTTGAACAATCTTCAGCAGTGAAACTATAGGGAGGATCAACAAATATTATATCAAAATTTAGGTTTACCTTTTCGATAAATTTAAAAACGTCATTTTTTATAGCAGAAATATTGAAGTCAAGTTCATTAGCGGTTTTAGCTATAAACTTAATACATCTGAAATCTTTATCAACTGCTACAATTTCTTGACTACCTCTGGAGGCAAATTCAAAACTAATATTCCCGGTTCCGGAAAATAAGTCCAGTACTTTTACATCCTCAAAGTAGTAGTTGTTATTTAAGATATTGAATAAAGCTTCTTTAGCCATGTCCGTAGTAGGGCGCACAGGTAACCCTTTAGGCGCTGTAATACGCCGACCCTTATGTGAACCCGATATAATTCGCATTAAAGTGCATTTAGAACAGTAAAATCTACTGCATCTTTCTCAAGTTCTTCTGTAGAATAAATATCGCTTGGTGGAATAAATAATGAAATATGCTGTATATATTCATAAGCAATATTGTAAAGCTCATCTCCCATATCTACTTCTCCGAAAAGTCTTAATTTGATAGTCTCTGTATCCAGCTTCAGCTGTTCCAAGGTAAAAAGCAGGTAATAAATAAAATCTTCCTTGGTTTTAAATTGAAAACTATTGAAGAACAATAATTGTTTTTGAGTAAGCGCAGTAATATCCATCTGATTATCTGCTACATGCACATAACAAATAGTTTCATTTCCGTTACTGTGCGAATTTAACAAAGATTGGACCATGACTGTGCCATGATGCATAAATTCAAATTCCCCAAAAAGGTCGTAAATATAATTGTTGATATTTACAAAAGGCACATAAACATTTACCATATCATAACTAGCTATCTCATCATATTCAATAAGGTCATTGGCGAGTATTTTGACATTAAACTTTAGATAATTGGCAAGTTCTGCTGTATCAAATAATGCTTTAGGAACAAGGCTAAATAAATTATTCCTGTGGATGACCACAACCTCAGAAAACGAATAATCTTCAACCTGTGATTCGCGGAAAAGTTGCTTCAATTCCTTTTGCACCTCATAAGGACTTAGCTCTTTCCCAAAGCTAAGTCGCTTGAATTCTTTGATCGTTTTGGCTATGGTGTCCACGATACAAAAAGAAAGTCCATTCAAGCTAACCTGAATGGACAATTTATTATAATTTTCAATATCGTTATTGATCTCCTTTTTTGTCATAAATAGGTGGCCAGTTACCGTTGGTACTTACATCTGTAAGCGATCCTACTCTAATTTCTGGCCCGTTTACTTCTTCAACACTTATTTGAGCATTTTCCCTGGTCATAAGATCCTTAGGCTGGTCGTATAAAATTATATCCTTTTTAACTTTAGCTTCAAAAACCGGTGCTTTGTAACCTCCCTTATCAACAATATCCGCTTTCATGGTAAATGTTTCTCCACCTTGGGCGTAAGGAACATTCATCATGCTTTTATAGCGATCATCACCTTTAAACAGGGAATCCTTTACGGAAACAAATCCCAGGGTGTCAATAATGGTTACTTCTCTCAATAGATCAATTCCATACACCTTGTCGAACTCCATGTATGACGAATCTCTTTGTTGTGTTATGGTATATTTTCCTGTATCTACAAATGAAACAAGGCTTTTGAAGTCGTTGGCAAATTTACCATTAACAGTTCTGTACGCTTCCTGAGAATTTCTAATATCTTTTAAAGTAGAAATAACTTTCGAAAAGCGCTCTTCCTTTACCTTTTGAAACTCAATTGGCCCTGTTACCGATCTATATATTAAGTAGCCAAGTCCTACACAAATTATCCAAAGTACTATCTGAAGTATGGTTTTCATTTTTAACTGGTATTAATTATCTTTAGTGGTCTTCACAAATCTACAATTTTTTTTTAATCGTAAAAGGTTTTGTAGCAAAAATCCTCGTTATATTTGAAGGCTCATGAAATTGCTTACCGCGCCTTCTTTTTATAAACTTCTTAAGGATAACTTTCCTCATTTGCCCACAGCAAAACAAGAAGTGGCATTACAACAGCTTGCGCATTTTGTGTTATCTGACAAAAAAGAGGAAGTTTATTTGTTGAAAGGCTTTGCAGGAACAGGTAAAACTACTATAGTAGGTGATATAGTGTCGAACTTATGGAAGACAACTATGAAGGCAGTGTTGCTGGCACCCACCGGAAGAGCTGCTAAAGTGATGAGTAATTATTCAAAAAGTCAGGCCTTTACAATTCACAGGAAAATCTACTTTCCGAAAAAGGAAAGAGGTGGAGGTATAAAATTTGTACTTGCACCGAATAAGCACAGGGATACAATTTTTATTGTGGATGAAGCTTCTATGATCCCCGATGCACCATCAGATTCCAAGCTATTTGGGAATGGTTCACTATTAGACGATTTGTTAATGTATGTTTATTCCGGACATAACTGTAAACTAATTTTAATTGGCGATACTGCACAATTGCCTCCGGTTCACTTACAAATCAGTCCTGCTTTGGACAGCGAAAAACTAGCTTATAATTATAATAAAGAAGTTATAACCCTCGAATTAGACGAAGTAGTCAGACAGGCAGAGAACTCTGGAATATTGTTGAATGCGACCAATTTGAGGGAGCAATTGCAATCCGACTACTTAGATGAGTTTAAATTTGATGTTAAACCATTTAAAGACATAATAAGACTTATTGATGGCTATGATATTCAGGAAGCAATTGACAATTCTTACAGGGAAAATGGCAAGGAGGAGACCGTACTGATTGTTCGCTCAAATAAAAGAGCAAATTTGTATAATGAAAACATTAGGAACAGAATTTTATACCTTGAAAATGAATTGGCCCCTGGTGATTACATGATGGTAGTAAAGAACAATTACTTTTGGTTAAAACCCAATTCTGAAGCCGGTTTTATAGCTAATGGTGATATTATTGAAATTCTGGAGATTTTTTCTATTAAGGAGCTTTATGGATTCAAATTTGCTGAGGTAAAGGTGAAAATGGTTGATTATCCAAATCAAAGACCTTTGGAGACTGTATTATTATTAGACACTATAAGAGCAGACACACCATCCTTGTCCTATGAAGAAGGTAATAGGCTATATCAGGAAGTGCAAAACGATTATGCTCATGAAAAATCAAAATATAAGCGTTTTCTCGGAGTAAAGAATAATAAATACTTTAATGCCTTGCAGGTAAAGTTTTCTTATGCCATAACTTGTCACAAATCGCAAGGAGGACAATGGAATACGGTATTTGTAGAGCAACCTTATCTTCCAAATGGAATAGATCGTGACTATTTGAGATGGCTGTACACGGCGGTAACCAGAGCAAAGGAAAAATTATACCTGATAGGGTTCAAGAGTGATTTTTTTGTTGAATAGGAATAACTTAATTTAGTACTACAGATTTTTGTAATGACATCTGAAACAATAATTAGCATATTTCTTGGAATTGGACTTGCTGCCTCAGTTGGATTTAGGGTTTTTTTGCCTTTGTTTGCACTCAGCCTGGCGGCCTATTTCGGTGTTTGGGAACTTAATCAAAACTGGGAAGGGATTGGCAGTCTCGCGGCATTAATTGTACTCGGAGTTGCTACATTAGTAGAATTAATGGCTTATTTTATTCCATGGGTGGATAATTTACTTGATAGTATGGCTATACCCCTGGCAGCAATTGCAGGCACTGCTGTAATGGTTTCTACTGTGGCTAATTTAGATCCGGTTGTAACCTGGTCCCTCGCCATTATAGCGGGGGGAGGAACTGCAACTGCCATAAAAGGTGCATCGGCGGCAGGAAGAGTTGTGTCTACAACAACTACGGGTGGTGTCGCGAATCCTTTGGTATCAACTTTAGAATCCGGAACCGCAATTGTAGTTACTGTTGCATCTATATTTGCTCCCATAATTGCTATGGTACTGGTTATAATAATCCTGGTTTTTATTTTTTCCATTTATCGTAAACTAAGACCAAGAATTAAACATTAATAAAAACTATTTCAATGACTAAAATAATCGCTATGATACCTGCCCGTTACGCGGCAACCAGATTTCCAGGAAAATTGATGCAGGATTTGGCAGGTAAACCGGTCATTGTAAGAACGAATGAGGCCGCTTTGCAGACTAATTTGTTTGATGAGGTTTACGTAGTTACAGATAGTCCGATTATTTTTGATGCAATCACAAAAGAAGGTGGCAAAGCCATTATGAGTAAAGAAGAACACGAATGCGGGAGTGATAGAATAGCAGAAGCCGTAAGTGAAATGGAAGTTGATATTATCGTAAATATACAGGGAGATGAACCTTTTACGGATAAGGAGAGTTTAGTCAGTATGCTGGATGTATTTGAAAATGATTTGAATGAAGAAATTGATTTAGCGTCCTTAATGACAAAAATTACAGATTCAGAGGAGATTAATAACCCAAATATTGTAAAAGTAATTGTCGATAATAGAAATTTCGCTCTGTATTTTTCTAGGTCTACTATTCCCTATCTAAGGGCTACAGATATGGAAATTGACTATTTTAAACATAAAGGTGTTTATGCTTTCAGAAAAAGAGCACTTATGGATTTTAGAAGTTTACCTATGTTAACCCTTGAAGCTGCGGAGAAAATTGAGGCCATACGATATTTAGAATATGGTAAGAAAATTAAAATGGTGGAAACGGAAGTAAATGGAATTGAAATTGACACTCCTGAAGATCTTGAGAAAGCTAAGGCGATATGGAACTAGATTTTAAGAATATCAAAGTTGTTGGTTTCGATGCCGATGATACGCTCTGGGTAAATGAAACCTACTTTAGGGAAGCGGAAGAAAAGTTTGCCGAACTTCTTGAAAATTATGAAACCAAGAATAAGGTAGATCAGGAGCTTTTTAAAATGGAAATGAACAACCTTGAGCTCTACGGTTATGGGATAAAAGGTTTTATGCTTTCCATGATTGAATCTGCCATGGAATTGTCAAACAATAATGTCTCTCCTGAGACTATTACTGAAATATTAAATCTTGGAAAGGAGATGATTGCCAGGCCTGTAGAACTTTTAGAGGGTGTTGAGGAAGTATTGCAAAAACTGGCCAGGAAATACAGGTTAATTGTCCTTACAAAAGGTGATCTTTTAGATCAGGAGAGAAAATTGGAAAGATCGGGACTAACCAAATATTTCCACCATGTTGAAGTATTAAGTGATAAAAAAGAAGAGAATTATAAAAATTTACTGCACCATCTGGAGATTAAGACCAACGAATTTTTAATGATTGGTAATTCTCTGAAATCTGATGTATTACCTATTATGAATATTGGTGCCAGGGCAGTTCATGTGCCTTTTCATACGACATGGGCACATGAACACATAGCTCCTGAGGAGCGTAACAATAACCATCTTACTTTAAACACTCTATCAGAAATTTTAAAATACCTTGATTAAACACATGGAAGAAAAGAACGACTTACAACTAGAAAAAACCCCCAAGAGGACAAAAGGTCCTTACAGAAATTTTCCAATGGTCCCCCGTGTGGTATTCGGACAGGGAAGCTTTGACCAGTTAGGCGAGATACTAATGCCTCATAGAAACAGCAATGATGCACCTGTAATATATCTTGTAGATGATGTTTTTAAAAACTCGGACTTAATTGATAGAATTCCGGTTTTATTTCAGGATAGGATTGTTCTGATTTCAGCGGACAAAGAACCAAAAACAGGACAAGTAGATGATTTGGTAAGCAAGATAAAAGAGGATTTTACAGAATTACCTTCAGCCATCGTGGGTATTGGCGGAGGCACTTTGTTAGATCTTGCAAAAGCTGTTGCTATAATGTTAAATAATGAGGGCTCTTCGGCCATTTATCAGGGTTGGGATTTAGTACATAATCCGGCAGTTTATCATGTTGGGATACCCACAATAAGTGGTACAGGGGCAGAGGTATCCAGAACAACCGTTTTACTCGGACCTGAAAAGAAACTTGGGATTAATTCCGATTTTACTCCATTTGATCAGGTTGTCCTGGACCCTGATCTTCTCCAGGGTGTGCCAAAAGAACAATGGTTTTATACCGGCATGGATTGTTTTATTCATTGTGTAGAATCGCTGAACGGGACTTACCTGAATGCTTTTAGTCAGAGTTATGGCGAAAAAGCCCTTGAATTATGTGAAGAAGTATTCCTGGGTGACATTTCAGATTCAGACTCTAGAGATAAATTAATGATGGCTTCATGGCATGGAGGCATGAGTATTGCATATTCTCAGGTAGGTGTTGCCCATGCAATGAGTTATGGTCTTTCTTATCTGCTGGGTACAAGACATGGTATTGGAAATTGTCTTGTTTTTCAGTATTTGGGAGAGTTTTATCCTGAAGGGGTGGCTAAATTTAATGAAATGATGGAAAAGCATGATATTGAACTACCTAAAGGAATCTGTGCTAATTTAACTGATGACCAATTCAATACTATGATAAATGTATCATTGGGTATGGTGCCGCTTTGGGAAAATGCTCTGGGCAAAGACTGGGCAAAATATATAACTCCTGAAAAATTGAGATCTATATACGAGAAAATTTAACCTTCAGGGAGATTAACTTTGTAATTATTTGGCATTTCATTCTGTTTGGGATAAATAAATTTGATTGCATTTAATCCTATACATTAATAGAAATCCCTCACCCCGTTTTTATGCACCAACTATCTAAATTTATCTTTTTTAAAATACTCAAGTGGAAACTATTAGGCGAATTTCCTGATGTGGATAAATGCGTTGTAATTGTAGCACCTCATACCAGTTGGGTGGATTTTTTTCTGGGTTTATTGGTCCGGAAAGTATTTAATGAAGAAGTTAATTATATTGGAAAAGAAAGTCTCTTCAGGCCTCCGTTCGGATGGTATTTTAGGTGGATGGGGGGTGCTCCGATAGATCGAAGTAAAAGCCAAAACAAAGTCGCTGCAATCGCAAAACTTTTTGAGGAACGCAGGCGATTCCGGCTGGCATTGGCTCCGGAGGGGACACGCAAAAAAGTCCCGAAATGGAAAACCGGATTTTATTACATAGCCAAAATAGCCAAAGTTCCCATCGTAATGGTGGCCTTCGATTTTGGTAAAAAAGAAGTAAAGATTTCAGAACCTAAATACCCTACAAATGATATGGAAGCTGACCTTCAATCATACAGGGAATTTTACAAGGGCGTGGTAGGGAAAATCCCGAAATATACTTAAACCCTTACAAACGTAAAACTGATACTTGCCGATTCAAAATTACCATCATTGTCAAAATCATATTCTCCTGATTCAAAACCGCCATTTAGGGTAAATGTGGTGGCATTAAGTGTTGCCCCATAAGTATCCCAATCTCCGGGATAATTGGTCCATTCGATAGCGAAAAAATATTGTCCTTCGAATTCTTCCCAGAACATTTC
>CBDUGN010000059.1:0-18112 GCA_965366915.1 uncultured Eudoraea sp.
CACTCAAAGATAGAAAAATTCATCAATTAACAATTGGGGTTAAATTATTCTTGCCTGTGAATGCTAATTTCGTGAGATAATAAAAATATTATTTTTTTCAGAGTATTTCATTCTACACGAATAAGTTATCAGTATCAAAACTATTTGGTAGTGTCTACTATTCGAAAGGACCAACCATTATGTGTGCTCTATGGGTTCCGGGATCCATCAGCCATGGCATTCCGGGTGCGTGAGGTTTACTGGGAAGCCCTGTAGATTCCGTAGTGGCGAATGGTGTATATATAACATATCGAAACTTGCCGTCTTTTAAATCACCAGTAGTAGGATCATAATTTTCATCCGCACCATAAAATATGTACATCATGCTGGGTTCTTCGGGCATTTTTAGCTTGCCCGAAGCGACCTCTTCACCTCTGATTGCTCGTTTTTCTTTAAAGTTTTTACCCTGAGCTGTAAGTTCTCTTCCCCTGGCCATAAAGGGGTCTAGTTTCTTATAGTAACAACTGACACTTATCCCTTCTTTGGTTGGATCATCAGCCAGACAGACAAGGTTATTGCTGCCTTCGCGCAATACAACCAATTCGCCCTCTTTATTATAACCATAGACCATGGCATCTTCTTTTTCTTCTTCAGGTGCCGGTAAGACCGCAGTTTTTATTTGAACCTCCGCGGGGAGAATTTTTATTGATTTTTCCTGGGCCAAAGCAATACCTGAAATAAATAGGAAACAGGCAAATAAGGAAGTTTTCATATGTCTTTGTTTTATTTTAAAGATAACTATCTGATAGGATATGTTCAAAAAAAATAATCCTTTAATCATTGATTGATAAAGCCAACTAATAACAATACCCGGCTATTAATTACACTCTAAGGCATATACATCTGCATCGTCCTTTGTCCACTGAGGAGGAATATTTGAAATTTGTGTTGAATTTACCTTAATACAATCCAATGGGTTATTTTCTATGGAAAAGGTATTTAATTGAATAAGACTGGGAATATTCGAAATATCTATAGCCTGTAATGAATTATTAGCCAGACTTAATTGTTGCAATGCGGGATTCCCTGAAATATCGAGTTGTGTAAGTCCGTTGTTTTCCATATTTATCTTTTCCAAATTACTCAAATCAGATACATTAAGCACGGTAAGATTATTATCATTGACATACACAAATTTTAAATTGGAGTTTTCAGATACATTCAGAGTAGTGAGCATATTTTCCTTTGCCCAAAGACCTTCTAACTCAGTAAAGTCTGCTATTCCCGATAAATTGCTAATGTCTTTATTCTCGATAACCAGGTCTTTTATATTTTCAATTGCACTTGTAAGTACAGAACCATCTTCCACATCATCAAATTTTAGTTCTATTAGTGCTCTTTCAAACATAATATCAGGAATATCTGTCCTGGGTTTCGTAACCTGAATATCAATAATCTCGTTGTTATTGTCATCCGAAGAACAACCAATTAGTAGCTGTAAAAATATCAAGGCGAATACATATAATTCTTTTCTCATTATTTATTTTCTTTTCCATTCATATAATAAAGTCTTGTAACCCAGGCAGTAAAAGTATTAACTATAAAAATACATTAATTTTATTCCTCCAAATTACTAAGACTTTTTTCTAGTGTTAAGATCTTTGCCTTTGCATCTGCTGCTTTCTTCTTTTCATTGGAAACGACAGTCTCAGGGGCATTCTTCACAAATCTCTCATTTGCCAATTTTTTATTTACAGATTGCAAAAACCCTTTCGTATATGACAGTTCTTCCCTGATCTTCTTAATTTCAGCTTCTATATCAAGCATTCCCGCAACAGGGATAAAATATTCATTACTTTTTACTCTAAATGAAAGTGCACCATCAACGGACTCAATCACGGTATTGATTTGCGATACATTTGCCAGTTTTTTAATAATAACATCCCAATCTGCGCTTATACCTTCCTTATTCAGAACTGAAAGTTCCAAGGTTTCTTTTAATGGAATATTCTTCTCCTTGCGGATATTTCGGATACCCGATATTACCTCAGCCGTATATTCAAATGCATGAATTTGATCAGGATCAAAACTTTCTAATTCCGGCCAGGAGGATATTACCAGGGCCTCAGATGGTTTACGTTCTGAAATACGCTGCCATATTTCTTCCGACAGAAAAGGCATAAATGGGTGTAGTAGTTTTAAATTATTCTCAAATATAGCTATGATTGCAGTATAACTCTTTTTATCAATTGGCTGCTGATAGGCTGGCTTTACAATTTCAAGTAGCCATGAGCAGAAATCATCCCAAACCAATTTGTATATGGTCATTAAAGCTTCAGATATGCGATATTTACTAAAATGATCCTCAATCTCCATAAGCACCTGATTGAATCTGGCTGTATACCATTCAACCCCTTTTAAAGAAGATTCAGGTTGGGGTAGTTCTGCAACTTCCCAACCCTTTACAAGTCGAAATGCATTCCATATTTTATTTGCGAAGTTTTTACCCTGCTGACACAGCGCTTCATCAAATAATAAGTCATTCCCTGCCGCAGAACTCAATAATAAACCAACTCGAACGGCATCTGCCCCAAAATTTGAAATTAATTTAAGAGCATCAGGTGAATTACCCAGAGATTTAGACATTTTCCGCCTTTCTTTATCACGGACTATACCGGTTAGATAGACATTGTTAAATGGTCTTTCTCCTCTAAATTCGTACCCGGCAACAATCATCCTGGCTACCCAAAAAAACAAAATATCGGGTGCCGTAACCAGATCACTTGTTGGATAATAATAATTAACCTCCTCATTATCCGGGTCCATGATTCCACCAAAAACACTAATTGGCCATAACCAGGAAGAAAACCAGGTGTCCAGTACATCTTCATCTTGTTTTAAATCCTTCACGGTTAGCCCAAGATTTCCGGATTTATCTTTTGCTTTGACCAATGCATCCTCTATTGATGCTGCTACCACAAAATCATTTTCACCATCTCCATAATAATATGCAGGTATTCGTTGTCCCCACCACAGTTGGCGGGAAATATTCCAGTCCCGGATATTTTCCATCCAGTGACGATATGTGTTTTCAAATTTTCTTGGAAAAAATTTCACTTCCCTGGTTTCCAGAACAGCGGATAGGGCAGGCTTTGCTAAATTTTCCATTTTAAGGAACCATTGATCTGAAAGTCTCGGTTCTATGACAACTTTTGTTCTTTCAGAAGTACCTACTTTATTTACATATGGTTCCACCTTTGATAAAAAACCTTTTTCTTTTAATTCTTTAACAATTGCTTTGCGCGCTTCAAACCTATCCATTCCTTCATAGTGCATTCCGAAAGAATTCAAGGATGCATCGTCATTAAAAATATCAATGGTTTCAAGTTGATGTTTTTCTCCAAGAAGCTTGTCATTTTCGTCATGTGCAGGTGTAACTTTTAGACAACCAGTACCAAATTCCATAGTAACATAGTCATCTTCAATTATTGGAATTACCCTGTTGCATATAGGTACAATTGCCTTTTTACCTTTTAAACCGCGGAAACGCTCATCATTTGGATTAATACATATGGCAGTATCACCAAGAATGGTTTCAGGGCGCGTAGTTGCAATGGTAACTTTATCATCAGAACCTTCTATGGAATAAGCAAGGTAATATAATTCGCCATTGCGCTCTTCATATATTACCTCTTCATCTGATAAGGTGGTTTTTGCCTCGGGGTCCCAGTTCACCATTCGATATCCTCGATAAATCAGCCCTTTATCATATAATTCAATAAAAACTTTGATTACTGAGGCAGACATATCCTCATCCATCGTAAATTTTGTACGATCCCAGTCACAAGAACACCCCAATTTTTTTAATTGCTCTAAAATAACGCCCCCGTATTCATGTGTCCATTCCCAAGCATGCTCAAGGAAATCCTCCCTTGAAATATCCTTTTTACCAATTCCCTGTTCTTTAAGCCTAGCGACCACTTTGGCCTCTGTTGCAATAGAAGCATGATCTGTTCCCGGCACCCAGCAAGCATTCAAACCAAGTAGACGCGCTCTTCTTATAAGAACATCCTGAATGGTGTTGTTCAACATATGACCCATATGCAGAATACCCGTGACATTTGGTGGTGGTATAACAATGGTATAGGGCTTCCTATCATCGGGTGTTGAATGAAAGTATTTATTTTCCATCCAATAGTTGTACCAATGGTCTTCTACTATCTGCGGCTCATATTTTGATGGAATATCCATAATTTCGGTATAGTTTTTGTTAGTACAATCCGGGTATCAAAAAATGATTATCACTTAAAATGTTAAACTTGCGATAATCATTTTAATATTTGCCTAATTGGAAATACGAAACAAAAATAAGTAACGTTAGTAGATAACAAAAGAATTTTGGATGTTGATACTAAAACATTTACATTTGAGATTCACCCAAAACCAAAAAGTAATGAAAAAAATAGTATTAGTATTATTTGTAGGCCTACTTGCATTAAGTGTAAACGCTCAGGATAAAGCTGCTAAGATTGAATTTAAATCGGAAACCGTTGATTATGGTGTGATTGAAAAAGGTAGCGATGGCGTTAGAGTATTTGAATTCACAAACACAGGAACAGCACCTTTAATTATTAGTAAGGTAAGTTCTAGTTGTGGCTGTACTATTCCTAAAAAACCTGAAGAAGCAATTTTACCGGGTAAAACAGGAGAAATTCAAGTTAAATATGACACTAAGCGCGTTGGACCAATTAGAAAAGCAATAACGGTAATATCCAACGCTGATACGCCTACCAAAGTATTAAAAATAAAAGGCGAAGTAAAAAGCGTGGACGGGAAGTAGAAAAATTCCACATACAAATAAAAACCGGAATGAAAATTCCGGTTTTTTTATTTAAATGCCTTTTCGAGCACAAAAGAAAATAATAAATCTTTATTATATCTCTCTATAAGTACCTTTATCCTTTTTCCTTCTTTTTCATTGAGCATTTTCATCACTTCCTGAAGTTTATAACTATGTATACGCTTTCCGTTTACAGCTAAAATTACGTCTCCCTCTTTTAAACCGGCTACTTCCGCCGGGCTACCTGCCCTGATACCTGAAACAATAATCTCGGGCACCAAACTAAGCCTGGTTTGATTTTCCATAAGAATCTGCACATTTCCAAATGTTTTTTCGCTGTTCATAACAACACCTCTTCTATCTGCAATCCGATCTGCAATATATCTTACCCCATTATGCTGTAACTGCAAACCGCTCATATTGTATTGGAAAGGAGCACTAAAGTGCCTATTTTTCTTTAGGGTAATTTGTTTTGCCGGATAGTTAAAAACAATATTAAAACGTTTAAGAATTTCCCCGCCAATACTACCGTTTCTATTCCCTATAATCGCCGAGGTACTAAAGGTCTCCATATCAGGAAATGCCGCTTTCGCCTCCTTTAAAGCAAACTCCCCAAAATTAATTGAATTTACCTTTGTGCGTTTACCAAATATGCTTCCATTTAAACCTTCACCTAAAAAATCCTGATAGTTTTGTTCGGGAATCCCAAGGCCTTTTTCATCATCCTTAAAGAGCCAAACAGCATCACTACTGCCAGTATCAATTAAAAGTTTAACCGGTACATCTTTTGCCGTGCTTAAACCAATTCTTCCGTCAATATATGCTTTGTTTCGTCTTAAAGCTATTGGCAATGTCTGCGATTTCTTATTCTCTTTCTCTTTATAAAATTCGGGATCATGAAATTTAATATATTCTGCACTATAATTAATTTCGACTACGAAATCCCTAAAAAGGTCATACCCAATAATTCCATGGATGGGAATTCCGAGACTTGGAGAGAAATTCATTTCCTTATCCAGTACTACATATAAAAGTTGATTGTAATTCCTAATTTCCTTTAACTGGAAAAAATTATTCTTTGAACTTAGCCCTTTAATTGGCTCTCCCCCACCCAGTCCATTAATTGTGATTTCCGAAACATTCTTTAATTGAATAGAATCCTGGTCCGAAACATTAAAGAGAATAGGCTTACTTACCCCTGAATCTAAGATAAACGACAACTCAGCACCGTTAACCTCTATTGGGATTATAATAAGGTTATTGATTAATTTAAAATTTACTTTTTCAAATTTTTTCCCATTGGACAAACTAAAACCTTGTGATAAACCATAAAATGGAATACACAGGATTAACAATAAAATAAATTTTAAAAAGGTCCGCAACTTGCTAATAATAAGATGAATGCATCTTAAAGATATCAAATAATAACGAAAGTTTAGTATACTTTAACATTACATTAGACCAAATGATAATATTTAGCTTTATGTTGCTTTGTCCATAATGATTTCCCATTTTTGTTAAAATTTAGAACTTTATGCCAGCTATCTCAAGGAAGGGTCAATTAATGCCGGAATCCCCAATCAGGAAATTGGTTCCCTATGCGGAAGACGCGAAAAATAGGGGTATTGAAGTAATACATTTAAATATTGGCCAACCTGATATTAAAACCCCAAAACAAGCTTTAGATGCGGTCAAAAACAATACAATTGAAGTTTTAGCCTACAGCAGGACGGAAGGGTCGGAAATCTATCGAAAGAAATTAAGCAACTATTACGAAAAGCAAAAAATACATGTCACACATAATGATATTTTGGTTACTACCGGGGGATCAGAAGCCCTTTCCTTTGCCATGGGTAGCATTGCTGATCCAGGTGACGAAATAATAATTCCTGAACCTTTTTATGCAAATTACAATGGTTTTGCTACGGCAATGGGTATAAATGTGACCCCTGTTCTTGCGAGAATTGAAAATAATTTTGCACTCCCCCCTATTGAGGATTTTGAAAAGCTCATTTCAAATAAGACAAGGGCAATTCTCATTTGCAATCCTGGAAATCCAACTGGTTATTTATACGACAAAACTGAAATTCAGAAACTGGCATTATTGGTAAAAAAATATAACCTTTTTCTTGTGGCAGATGAAGTATACAGGGAATTCACCTACGATGGTAAAGAGCACTATTCCATCTTACGGGAAAAGGATATAGAAGAACATGCTATCGTCGTAGATTCCGTTTCAAAGAGATATAGTATGTGCGGTGCAAGAATAGGTTGTCTTGTATCTAAAAACAAACAAGTTATAACTACAGCATTAAAATTTGCTCAAGCCAGGCTCTCTCCTCCAACATATGCACAAATTGCCAGTGAAGCTGCTTTAGAAACTCCGCAGGAGTACTTTAAAGAAGTTATAGAAGAATATGTAGAAAGGCGCGATCTCGTTTTGCAGGAATTGAATAAAATAGAGGGAGTGATAGTAGGCAGACCTCACGGTGCATTTTACTGTATAGCGCAATTGCCAATTGCAGACGCCGATCACTTTGCCCAATGGCTTCTTGAGAAATACGATTTAAACGGCGAAACCGTCATGGTTGCCCCGGCTGCAGGATTTTACGCAACCGAAGGAATGGGTAAGAATCAGATACGTATTGCTTATGTTCTCAAAAAGGAGCGTTTGATAAAAGCCGTACAAATATTAAAAGAAGCACTTAAAACCTACCTGGCTTTGTGAAAATACAGCAGAATATATCCTTAAAATCCTATAATACTTTCGGCATTGAAGCGCTAGCGCGTCATTTCGTTGAAATAACTACAGTTCAGAATCTTAAGGAAGTACTTCAAAAAGAAAATTATCCTGATAAAATTGTGCTAAGTGGTGGGAGTAATGTGCTAATTACCAATGATTTAAACGCACTGGTAATCCATATCAATATTAAAGGCATTTCAATACTTTCAGAAGATGACAATAGTGTAATCCTAAAGGTAATGGCCGGTGAAAACTGGCATGAATTAGTACTTTGGACAATTGATCATGATTACGGAGGGTTGGAAAATCTATCTCTGATTCCCGGAAATGTCGGCACCTCACCAATACAAAATATTGGCGCATACGGTGTTGAGCTAAAAGATTCCTTTGTAAGCTGCGAAGTCATGGATGTTAGCACACGGCAACTCATCATTTTTTCAAAATCTGACTGCAAGTTTGGCTATAGAGATTCAATTTTTAAAAATATCGGAAAGGGTAAATATATAATTACATCGGTCAATTTAAAACTCAATAAACCGCCTCATAAACCAAATACCTCATATGGGGCAATTGAATCCGAATTGAAAGAAAAAAACATTGAACACCCTACAATCAAGGATGTCTCAGATGCTGTAATTGCTATTCGCCGGAGGAAACTCCCGGACCCTGTTAAATTAGGCAACTGTGGAAGTTTCTTTAAAAATCCGGTAATCACAAAAGATGCGTTTGCCACTTTTTTAAATAATAATCCGGAAGCCCCCTTTTATAAGATTTCTGAAAGTTCTTACAAAATTCCAGCGGCATGGCTTATTGAGCAATGTGGATTTAAAGGAAAAAGATTTGGTGATGCAGGGGTTCATAAGAACCAGGCTTTGGTTCTAGTGAACTATGGAGCTGCTAGTGGACAGGAATTACTGGAATTAGCAAAAAAAATACAGGAGGCCGTATTAGAGCGATTTGGCATCGGCATTAACCCTGAAGTAAATATAATTGGCTAAAAGAATAGCAAACCTTATAAAATAACCCCTGAGAATAATTTCTCAGGGGCTATACCAAACCAAACTAACCAAAAATAAAATGTACAATAACCAGTTGCACATTTATCTAATTAAAATTGAGAAAACGCTTACTTAACAATCAATTTTATAATTTAGCGTTTACACTATATACGGCGCAGAATATTGTTTTGGATGCTTTCTTGGTTAATTATTTGTTGTCGTTAATCTAATATGAGTACACTACTTGAAAAACATATTGTTGAATTATTGCATGAGCGCAATGATAAGGCCATTTCATTGCTTTACGAGCATTATGGCGATACACTATATGGGGTAGCTTTTAAAGTAGTCAGAGATTCAGAACTGGCACAAGATGTTTTGCAGGAGAGCTTTGTGAAGATCTGGAAAAAATCTGACTCCTATGATTCTTCGAAAGCGAAATTATTTACCTGGCTCTTCAGGATTACCAGAAACACAGCCATTGACAAGCTACGAAGTGTAAACACGAAATCTGATAAAGAAATCCAAATTGATGTTTCAGACGTATATAATCTAGGTGTAGAAAGTATCAGACCCGAGTTCATGGACGTAAAAGAGAACTTGGAGAAGATAGAACATAAATATCATGTGGTGTTGGATGCCTTGTTTTTTCAAGGAATGACACAGCAGGAAGCAAGTGACGAACTAAATATTCCGTTGGGTACTATCAAATCCAGGTTAAAAATTGGATTAAGAGAACTCAAAAAGATTTATGGAAACTCAATGATACTTTTGCCCCTATTAATTTTAATGTCATGAAAGAAAAAATACGAATATTTTTAGATACTGATTTGCTTGAAAAGTATCTCCTGGGAACTACCACTCCTGAAGAATCCATGCAGGTGGAGCGATATATAGCTATGTATCCAGAAGTTAGAAAAACCTTCGATGAGTTGCAGGAGAATCTTGAAACATTTGCAAAATTGCATGCTCTTAAAACTCCGGAAGGTCTTAAAGCAAAGATTCTTAATACAATTAAAGCACAAAATACAGGTCGAAGGAAATTTCAAAGATATGCTATTGCCGCAAGTATAGCTGCGCTACTTTTCGCAGGATCATCTTATTTCTTTTGGAATCAAAACCAAAATTTACAGGATGAAAATGTGATTGTAAATAATAGGATCAGAACATTGGAAGAAGATATGAAAGAGCAACTGGAAGATGTAAGAAACCAGTTTATTGTACTGAATAATCCTCAAACTAAAAAATATGCGGTTAATGGGAATAAAAAGGCCAAGGAATTAAAAGCTGTGGCCTATATTAATCCTGTTAAAAAACTATCTTATATTAATGTTAGGAATTTACCTAATTTACCTGATAATCAATGTTATCAGATGTGGGCTGAAGTAAATGGTGAAATGGTGAATCTGGGAGTAATAAAAAGCGTTGATGATAAAGATCGTCTCAGACCCCTACCCTATGCAGAAAATGCTGTTAGTTACATTACTATAGAGCCTCAAGGCGGAAATGACACTCCTACTGTTAAAAATATTGTAGCCAATATCTCTTATTGAGACACAATTTTTTTGTAGATCATATAAGCCCCTTCCTGGGGCTTTATTTTTGTATCTTTGTATAAATTTTTTTTATGAAGTTGATTTTACTTACCATTGGTCTACTTGCCTTAGCATTTGCAGGTATCGCAATTAAAATATGGTCTAAAAAAGATGGCAAGTTTGCCGGCACTTGCGCCAGTCAAAATCCTTATCTCAATACCAATGGCGAGGCCTGTGGCTATTGTGGTAAACTTCCCGACGAGCAGGATTGCAGAAAAGAAGAGGCCGCCGCTAATTCATTATAGCATACGGCACACCTTTAGATTCTTTAAAAAACAGGGTTTGGATAAAACTGACGAAACACTCAAAAGCACTATCGAAAAGGCTAAAGCAGGCAATCAGATTGCTTTTAGTAGTTTACTTGATAGATACTGGAATGATGTATATGGTTTTCAGTTGATACGGACTAAAAATGAAAATGATGCCGAAGATATTACGATACAAACCTTTTCCAGGGCTTTTGACAGATTAGATACCTATGATCCGTCTTATGAGTTCAAAACATGGCTTATCACCATTTCTAAAAATTTGCATGTAGACCTTATAAGAAAAAGAAAAAGGAATGTTCTTCATGCCACAGACACTGGAAATAATGAGGCCATAAAAAAGGTTCTTGATGATGCCCCAACGGCAGAAGATCAATTAATAACAGATCAGAATCTCGCAAAACTCCTTCAAAATATTAAACAATTAAAGCCTCATTATCAAAAAGTTATTAATCTTCGGTATTTTAACGAACTCTCCTATTCAGAAATAGCCAACGAATTAGGTGAACCGGTGAATAATGTTAAAGTGAAATTGCTCAGGGCAAAAAAGTTGTTGGCCGAAATTATCCAAAGCAATAGTTAGCATTTTCCAAGTTGTATTTTATTCTAAAAGTTGAACCTCTGGCTAATTGCTTTTGTTTTTCTATTTGGTCGTATATTTGTTAAAAATTTTCTATGAGCATTGAAACTATTTCTCATGTACAGCCTCCCATAGGCAAGCCAAAATGGTTAAGAGTTAAATTGCCAACCGGGAAAAAATATACGCAACTAAGAAGTCTGGTTGATAAGTACGATTTAAATACTATATGTACTTCAGGAAGTTGTCCTAATATGGGGGAATGTTGGGGTGAGGGCACTGCTACTTTTAGGATTTTAGGTAATATCTGTACAAGGTCCTGTGGGTTTTGTGGTGTTAAAACCGGCCGGCCTGAGAATGTGGATTGGGAAGAACCAGAAAAAGTGGCACGTTCCATAAAGATTATGGGAATTAAGCATGCTGTAATTACTTCTGTAGATCGGGATGATCTTAAAGATATGGGGTCTATTATCTGGTCGGAAACAGTAAAGGCTATTAGAAGAATGAATCCGAATACCACGTTGGAAACCCTTATCCCAGACTTTCAAGGACTTGGAATTCACTTGGATCGCATTGTTGATGTTGCTCCTGAAGTTGTTTCCCACAATATGGAAACTGTAAAAAGACTTACCCGAGAAGTAAGGATACAGGCAAAATATGAGCGTAGCTTAAATGTACTTGGTTACTTGAAAGAACAAGGTGTTAAACGCACTAAATCGGGAATTATGTTAGGCCTTGGAGAACGCGAATCTGAAGTTATTGAAACCATGGAAGACCTCAGAAAGGCTAAGGTTGATGTGCTTACAATAGGGCAATACCTTCAGCCTTCTAAAAGGCACTTACCGGTAAAAGAGTTTATCTTACCAGAACAATTTGCTAAATATGAGGAATTAGGTAAAAAATTGGGATTCAGGCATGTTGAAAGTGGGGCTTTGGTTAGATCTTCATATAAAGCACATAAACATATTCATTAAATGGTATCTGCCCTATATTATCCAAAGATTTCTAAATATAATATAAGGTTTGGCAGGAATTTCCACTTATATATTGCAGGTTGGGAAGTGCCTTTTAATGTTAAAAAAGCAGTGATTATTTTCTAAATAAATAATACTTTTAACAGAATTTCCTAAAATGAACTAAAAAACAGGGCTTTTTATAAGAAATAACCTATAGTTTCCCTTTAAACATACAATAGTTACTTATCCTGGACGTTTGAATTTAAAGTTAGGTTTATTAAAAAATATAATATTTTTCGAAACATCAGAAAGTTAGGTGACTACACAAAAAATATAATGTATTAACTTAACTTCTTAGATTGATATAAAGTGGTTTGAAATTACTTTTCCAACATATTAGAATTCTTAAGGCATTGCTCATATTATTGTGCTTGTCTTATGCTCCTATTGTCTTGGCCCAGGAGCGAACAAACCAGGTAGATGGTTTGGAAACTTTCTTTAATGAAACCAGAACCTACAAAAACCAGAACAAAATAAATCTTGCCCTCGAATCCCTGGACAAAGCTGCTGCTCTGGCAGAAGAAACAGAAGATGAAAAAGCCCTGGTAGATTGTTATCACAAATTTGCCCTGCTTTACATGGAACTGGACAAAAGAGAAACTACTCTTTTTTATTGGGATCGTGCTACAGTTCTGTTGAACGATCTGGAATATCCTTATGGCCATGCGGTTCATAAATTCATTGAGTCCATTTTACTCTACGACAGCGGCAACAACTTTCAGGCTATTTTTATGCTAAATGAATCCAAGCAGCTTACAAATGACCGTAATCTTCTCAACAACATATTGCTATTAGAGGCCAATATTTATCTAAGCATAGAAAAATATGATAGTGCTGCTTTAAATTTCAATTCTCTTGTAGTAAATAATGATGTTTTTGAAAAAGAATCCCTGAAGGTAAAATCACACCTGGGATTGGCAAAATTATATTTAAATACTCAAGATTATGACGAGAGTATTAAAAATGGGATTAGCGCATTAGAAATTGCGGAGGCAAATAACTTCTCTAAAGAGGTATTTGAGGCCAATGAAATATTAGGACAAGCTTATGAAAAAAGGGAAAAGTATGATCTTTCTCTTGTGCATAACAGGAATCTGTTAAAACTTAAGGATTCTGTTTTCACCATTGAAAAAATTAAAGCCGAAGCCAAAACTGCAGATAGGATTCAATTTGAATTTATGGCTGAAGAAATTAAACGCCAGGATACTAAAATTGAGGAATTAAATGAATCCCGAAACAGATCTGAGATTACCGCGATCCTGACCTCTGCTTTTTTAACGATTATTTCATTATTGGCGGTATCGCTATTTAGAAATAATCAGATAAAGTTAAAGACCAATGATCTTTTACAAACCAAAAACAGGGAGCTTCAAACAGCCAGAGATGCTGCTGTTCAGGCTATGGAAGCTAAAACTAATTTTCTGTCTACTGTCAGTCATGAATTGAGAACCCCTCTATATGCCGTTACAGGTTTGGCCCACTTATTATTGGAGGAGAATCCAAGCGAAAGTCAAAAAGAACATCTGAAGTCATTAAAATTTTCAGGAGATTACCTACTGAATTTTATAAACGACATACTGCAAATAAACAAAATAGACGCGGACAAATTAGAGCCTTTAAACATGGAATTTAATTTGAAAAAAGTACTTGCAGACGTTATTAGTTCATTACAACAAAGTGCTAAGGAAAATAATACTAAAATCACCTTGGATTATGATGAAAAAATTCCTAAACACTTGATGAGTGACCCGCTTAAATTATCTCAAATATTTATGAACCTTGTAGGTAATGCTTTAAAATTTACAAAGAATGGAGAAGTAAATGTTATAGCGAAGCTTATGAAAAAGGAAGAAGAAGAGGTGACTATATATTTTGAAGTTAAAGATAATGGAATAGGTATTTCAAATGAACAACAACAGAATATCTTTGATAGCTTTGAACAGGGCTCAATTCAGATTAACAGGGAATATGGAGGCACTGGCCTTGGGCTAACCATTGTGAAAAGTCTTTTGGGACTATTTGACAGTAAAATTCAGCTTCAAAGTACTTTGGGTCAGGGCAGTTCATTTTTCTTTGAGCTCGATCTAAAAAGTAAAGACAGTGTAGTTGATGACATTGTATTTGAGATAGCCCAAAAAGACTATGATTTAAATGGGCTGCATGTTTTGGTAGTTGAAGACAACAAAATAAATCAGGTGATCACCAAAAAAATGTTAAATAAAAAGGGAATTAGTTGTGAGATTGCCGGAAATGGAAACACTGCAGTAGAAATGGCTAATACAAGTCAATATGATGGGATACTTATGGATATCCATATGCCCGGAATCAGTGGAGTTGAAGCAACAATTCAGATTAGAAAATTTGATACTGACACCCCAATTATAGCGCTTACTGCCATATCCCTGGATGACAGCCTAGAAAGTTTTTATGCCGCAGGATGTAATGATGTAGTTACTAAACCTTTTAAACCGGAGGTATTCTATCAAAAAATTGGCGAAAACATCCTTGAACATAAACTGAAAAAATCAGTTACTTAAGTTCTCAAGGCTTTTTTTAATGACTTCACTCCCCTCCCCTAAAAATCTGTGTCGGACAGATATATAGTAAAGGTTGTCTACCTTATTCTTCAAACGCATATAGTCCTTCTCTGTTGTCAGTACCAGAGGTCTGGAGTTAAAAAAATCAATCTCTTTCCCGGAAAAATAATGGTGATCACCAAACTTTCGATGATCAAAACGAATTTCCTCGCTTTTTAGATATTTTATCAATGGTTCAGGGTTAGCAATTCCTGTTACCAGAGTAACTTCTTCATTCTTTAAATCGAGAATGGATAAACCCGCCCTTTCTCCTTTTAAATTAAAGTCGTACTCTAGAGTACAGAATAATACCTTCTGATTCATTTCAGGATTAAGCTCCTGGGTAAGCCTCAATTGGCCCTCATCGTCGAGATCGGCAGGGCACTTGGTCACAACAATCATATCTGCGCGCTTAGAAGCACTTTTACTGTCTCTTAAATTTCCTGTTGGCAAATACCAGTCTTTGGTATAAAGTTGATCATAGGAAGTCAATAAAATAGAAAATGATGGTTTTACTTTTCTATGCTGGTATGCGTCATCTAAAAGTATCAGATCCGGATGCCTGGAGGTTTCAAGTTGTTCTATCCCTTTAATCCTATCTGCTTCCACCGCTACTGCAACCTCAGGAAATTTAGAATATATCTGTAAAGGCTCATCTCCAATTTCTTCGGCAGTACTGGTAGGTTGTGCCAGAACATACCCTTTGGATTTTCTTTTGTAACCTCTACTCAATACTGCCAGCTTTGAACCTCCAGATAAATGATTCAGAAGCCATTCTATCATGGGTGTTTTGCCCGTACCACCAACGCTTAGGTTACCAACACATATGGTTGGTGTACTCATCTTAGCAGAAGTTAAAATTCCCCTATCATATAAAAGATTCCTAAAATATACTGCGAAGGCATATATCAATGAAAATGGAAAGGCTAGAATTCTTAGCAGTTGCATAGCAACGAAAATATAATATTTTATCTTTGATGAGCGCAATTAACTAAAAACATACTATTAAATTTTTACCATTTTAATTAGTTTTAAGTTGATAAAAGCTAATGTTGATGTGAATGAGTTACCAGGTATCTGGATATGAGTTTGACTACTTGTACGACTTTATAGAACTTACCATCAATAGACAAACCTTATTTTAACAGCTATAAATTTTAAATATGAAGGTTAAAGATGTTGCTGAAATTCTTCAAGAATTGGCTCCTTTGGAATATGCTGAAGATTTTGATAATGTTGGACTTTTGGTAGGTGATCTGGATATGAGTGTTACCAATATTCTTGTTACCCTTGATTCGCTCGAAAATGTTATTGATGAAGCAATAAGTAAATCCTGCAATCTTGTCATTAGTTTTCACCCCATATTATTCAAAGGAATCAAAAACCTTACGGGCTCTAATTATGTAGAACGTGCGATCATAAAAGCCATTCAAAATAATATTTCAATTTATTGCCTGCACACTGCACTGGATAATGCAATAGATGGTGTGAATGCAAAAATATGCGAAGTGTTGGAGGTAAAACAAACGAGAATATTAATCCCGCAAAAGGGAACCATAAAAAAATTAACCACATATATCCCTGAAACTCATGCTAAAGCACTATTAAATAGTCTATTTGCAGCTGGGGCGGGAAGTATTGGAAATTATAGTGAATGTAGTTTTACAGTAGACGGGACAGGCAGCTACAAAGCAGGGAAGAATGCAAATCCGGTAAAGGGAAATAAGGGTGAACTACATTTAGAAAAAGAAACTCAGATCAATGTTACTTTTCCGCGAAACAAAGAAAAAAGTGTTTTAGCTGCTTTATTTGATAATCATCTGTACGAGGAGGTAGCCTACGAAATTAGCACTTTAGACAATGTTGATTCCCAAATTGGTATGGGAATGATTGGTGAACTAGAAGTGCCAATGGCTGAAAAGGATTTTCTCACTTTCATTAAAAATAAAATGAATGTGTCCTGTATAAGGCATTCAAGTTTTTTGGGTAAAAAAATTCAAAAAGTAGCAGTTTTAGGAGGTAGTGGGGCTTTCGCTATCAGCGCAGCGAAAAATTCGGGTGCAGACATTTTTATTACTTCGGATGTAAAATATCATCAATTTTTTGAAGCTGAAAACAAAATTCTTATCGCAGATATAGGGCACTATGAAACTGAACAGTTTACAAAAAATTTATTGGTAGACTATCTTACAAAAAAAATGCCTAATTTTGCAATCTCTTTATCAGAGAGTATAACAAATCCTATCAAGTATTATTAATTATGGCAACAAAAGTAGAAACAACTGTGGAGGAAAAATTAAGAGCATTATATGATTTGCAATTAATAGATTCCAGAGTTGATGAAATTAGAAATGTACGTGGTGAATTACCCCTCGAAGTAGAAGATCTTGAAGATGAAGTACTTGGTTTAAAAACAAGGATGGATAAGTTAAAGACCGATTTGGAAACCATAAATTATGAAATCGGGGCTAAAAAGAATTTAATTGAAGAGGCCAAAGTACTGATAAAAAAATATGCTGATCAACAAAAAAATGTAAGAAACAGCAGAGAATTTAATTCGCTTGCGAAAGAGGTTGAATTTCAGGAATTGGAAATACAATTAGCTGAAAAGAACATCAAAGAATTTAAAGTTCAAATCGAGCAAAAAAAGGAAGTAATAAGTGAGACTAAAGAAAAACTTGCAGAACGTGAGGCCCACTTAAAGCATAAGAAAAGTGAATTAGATGCGATTCTTGCCGAAACGGACAAGGAGGAAAAGGCACTTTTGGCTAAATCTGAAAAATTTGAAAAGCAAATTGAAGATAGATTAGTACAAGCTTATAAACGAATCCGAAATAATGTTAAAAACGGTCTGGCAGTAGTTCCAATTGAAAGGGGTGCCTCAGGAGGTTCATTCTTTACCATACCTCCACAGGTACAGGTAGAAATTGCTTCCAGAAAAAAGATAATTACAGATGAACATAGTGGAAGAATTCTTGTAGATTCTGCTTTAGCTGAAGAAGAACAGGCTAAGATGCACAAAATGTTTTCTAAAATCTGATAGGTTTAAATATTTACTTGAAGCCACCTGTAGTCAGGTGGTTTTTTTATTTTAGTACTATATATGAATATGTTTAGTCTAAGATATATTGCGCTTTTAGTTTTAATCCTACAATTCAACGGGATGTCCGCACAGGAATTAACAGAATTTAAGTGGAAAAACCGAGTTCTTCTTATAATAGATACGAATGATAATTTGCCTGACAGAGATTTGCAAGTTACTGAGTTTGTTACGCGGCCTAACGAAATGGAGGAAAGAGATTTAGTTCTTTTTGTATGCACGGGAAAAGAAGTTTTGGATAAGGATGGATTAAAAACCGATATTAATCCCGATAAAATATCCTATGGTGAATTTCAGGGTGTTATCTTAATCGGAAAAGATGGTGGAGTAAAACTTAGAAAGAAATTCATTGTTGAACCAAAAGAAATTTTTGATCTAATTGATCAAATGCCAATGCGAAGGTCAGAAATGAAAAACAGGTA
>CBDUGN010000060.1:0-17963 GCA_965366915.1 uncultured Eudoraea sp.
TCATGATGGACATTCTGATCCTGTTCTTCAGGAAATAAATGACTATCTCATGGCCATACAGCTGATGCGGATTAAGGACTCAGCCGCGGCTAACATTTTTAAAACCTGGCACGAACTTAGAACGGAATCCTGGGAGATTCGCAATCTTACCGATGAGCAAAATTTGTTGATCAATGCAGACGCTGTAATGAAGCAAATAAGCAAGACCAGGGCTAAACAAAAGCAGCTGCTAAATGAATGCCGCGCCTACTTTGCCAAATTAATTGAACAAGAACCTGCAGTTCGTTTTATTGTTGACAAATCTATAACAACCGATTGGGCAGCTCCTCTTTTTGAAGTACAGGAAGGGCACTTTAAAGTTGTATTAATTGAAGTGAAAAACAACAGAAATTCTAAAGTAAAACTCAGCATGAAAAGCGCCTACAGTGATGAGATCTTATTTTGGAACAAACAATTTTCATTAGAAGCCAATACCTCCAGATACACTTTTGTGGTATTGTCACCACTAAGCGAAGGCAAAGTAACCAATACCCTGTACACCAGTGACGAATTTGGCAATAATGCCGATGCCCTTCTCGGTGTTAATGGAATTCCCATTACTGAAAAACCATTTGTGCTTGTGCCCGATAGTATTCCTACCCATGTTATTGTGCCAGGCTATAGTGGTCATCCAATTGATAAAGAGTCTGTTTTTACTGAATCTATCAATTTTTCAGTTACCGATAAAGAAAGTGGAAAGCCTCTTGCGGCAAGGGTAGAAGTTAGTGACCGGGCGGGAAACCATTATTGGACTCCCATTAAAGGGCCTTCATATGCCGTGAGTAGAAATTTGGAATGGGGCTGGCGTACCGCACTTTGGGAATATCAGCCAGGTCCCTATTTCTATTTACAGGCTAAAGCAGAACTGGGTGTTAACCCCGTTGGGAAAATAGCCCAGATCTATCATGGGTTTGAATATATTCCGGCTAAGGTGGAAGTGCCGGAACATGGGAATATAAATATCGCCCTGGAACGATGGATTAACATGCCCGATCTTGGATGGTACTCCGGGCAAACACACATTCATACCACAGATATAGGTATTCCTGTTCAATTCAGTAAATTCTGGCCTTTGATTTCGCAGGCAGAAGACCTCCATGTCTCTTCCATATTAACCCTAAAAGGTGAATGGGAAACACATGCCATTTATGCGGATGAGTACCCCATGGGTAAAAGGAATGCCTTTAGTACAGCTGATCATATTATTACCTATGGGGAAGAATTTCGAAATAATCCATATGGTCATCTTGCTTTTTTAGGGCTTAAGTCCTTAATACAACCTATTAGTACGGGTGCTTTAGGTGAATTAGGTGGCCCGGACTATCCTCCAAATGCTTATATTCTGGAGGATGCAGTGGCTCAGGGAGCTACCACTATTGCTGCCCATTTTGGTAATTTCACCCAAGGTGTTGATCAGATCAGAACCGGTTGGCCTTCCACCGGATTCGAGATGCCCGTTGATATCGCTCTGGGAAACATACATATGGCCGAGATTGCCGGTAATGGCGGACAAATGAAAGTCTGGTATGACATCCTTAATTGTGGCTTTAGAATCCCGGCCACAGCAGGTCCTGATTGGGCTATTAAGGATACACCGCGCGTATATGTCAACCTGGAGAATGAGGAGTTTACGCTGGATAATTGGAGGAGGAACTTACAAAGTGGTAAAAGTTTTATAACTACCGGCCCCATGCTATTCTTTAAAGTGAATGGCGAGCAACCAGGAAGCACCCTCAATGTTGAAAAGGGCCCTGTTTCGTTAGAAATAAATGCCAGGGCGCTTACCCCGGATGGGAAAATCCCCGTTGAAATAGTATATAACGGAGAGGTGGTTTTAAGTGGCACAGAAGTTTCCGGTAAGATCCCCCTTGAAGATTCCGGCTGGATTGCCGCACGTTGTGAAGGAGCGCATACTAATCCCGTATATATCAATTTTGAAGGAAGGCCTGCAGGCTACGCGGAACCTGCTGAAAAATTTATCAGGACCATTGATCGTCTGTCTGAATGGGTGAACACCAAAGCCTTATTTTATGATGAAAATCAAAAAAGAGAAGTCCTTGAGGTCATTGGTAAGGGAAGAGCGGTTTACGAAAATATTATTCAAAGGGCCGGTGAATTAAAGAGAAAGTAACTAATTTTCATTGCACCATAATTTATGATAGAAATTTAATAGCTTATTTAGTTTATTAGATAAATGAAAGACATAGAAAACAGGAAGGATGTTGAACATTTGGTAAACGAGTTTTATGCCAAAGTTCTTAAGGATGATAAAATAGGTTTCTTTTTTAATAAAATTACCGCCATAGACTGGGAGAAGCATTTTCCCATTATGTATGACTTTTGGGAAACCATCTTATTTGAAAGGATAAAGTACAAAGGCAACCCAATGAACAAGCACATCGTACTTAGTAAAAAAGAACCGATGACTTCAGAACATTTTGAAAGGTGGCTGTTACTTTGGAATGAAACCGTGAATGAAAATTTTGAGGGGAACAGGGCTGCAGAGGCAATCAATAGAGCTCAAATGATAGCAGACCTAATGAAATATAAAACGGCTATAAGTGCTGCCCCTAAAAAAAATCCTTAGTCGCAAAACTTCAAAGCGTATGGAAAGAGATATAAAAGAAAGCGTTGAACACGGATACGCCGACTCCAAAGGGATTAAAATTCACTTTGTTACTTTAGGTTCCAAAGAGAACCCTTTGATAGTTTTTATCCATGGTTTCCCCGATTTCTGGTATTCCTGGAAAGACGTCATGGATAACTTCTCCAACGAGTTTTTTGTTGTGGCTATTGACCAGAGGGGCTATAATCTTTCCGACAAACCGAAAGGAGAGAAAAACTATAACATGAACTTTTTAATTGGTGATGTTATCTCTGTGATGACTCATTTAGGTTTTAAAAAGTCAATCCTCGTAGGACATGACTGGGGTGGTGCTGTTGCCTGGGCACTTGCCATGGCAAGGCCTAAAGTCGTCGAAAGACTTATAATTCTCAACTCTCCCCATCCAAGAGGTATAAGACATGAACTGGCTAATAACCCTGAACAGCAAGAAAACAGTAAGTATGCCCGAAGTTTTCAAATGGAAGGGGCGAGTGCATATCTCACTACAGAGAAATTAGTGTCGATGTTAGGCGATAACGTGAATAAAAAAGAATACATAGAAGCCTTTAACCGTTCAGATTTTGAAGCTATGCTTAATTACTATAAGCAAAATTATCCCCGGGAACCCTATAAATCAGACCCGTCTCCTGTAATCAAAGTCAAAGCTCCTGTATTACTTATTCATGGACTTGATGATAAGTTCCTTCTTTCAGGAGCCCTTAACCATACCTGGGAATGGGTGGCAAATGACCTTACCCTGGTTACAATTCCGGGGGCCGGACATTTTGTACATCACGATAAAACTGAACTGGTAAACAGAACTATTAAAATGTGGTTGAATAGATAAATTTTATGGAGATATTAGAAACACTTTATAACGAGCTTATTAATTTCCTGGGGATAGCCCAGGTCTGGGAACTTTTAAAAACCGGAAATTATGAGGCCTTCAGAACCTATGATGGCATAGTTTCTCTGATCTATCCCATAATTCCACTGCTGGTAATCCTTGAGTTAATATTAGGCCTTATCTACAAAAACCCTCAGGCTAAAGTATATAAAGTCAACTTTCTTATTTACATCTTTAACAGGTTTGTAGGCCGGTTTATTGCCATAGCTATGGTAGCTTTTTGTATTGGTCTTTTTCAACATCTGGCCCCTTTTCAAACCAGTTTAACATGGTATTGGTTTATCTATGGTTATATTGTCTGGGAGTTTGGCCATTTTCTTTACCACTACTGGGGTCATAAAGTGCGGCTGTTCTGGTGTTTACACTCTACACATCATGCTCCCGAAAAAATGAACCTTACCGTTACTTATGCCCACTTCTTTTTAGAAGCGCCATACGCTGATACTATTCGCACTACGGTTTGCATTTTGCTGGGGGTGCAGCCTGAACTCTTATTCTTAATCATGTTTATAGACGGCACCTACGGGGCCTTTATTCATGTGGGCGAAAACCTCATAAAAGACGGCCGGCTTGGCTTTTTAAACAAGTTTATCCTTACCCCTTCTCACCACAGAGTGCACCATGCCCGGAATCCGCTTTATATAGATACCAATTTTTGCAATCTTCTTAATATATGGGACAGGGTTTTTGGAACATACCAGGATGAAGATAGGGATGTAAAAGTTGAATACGGAATTACCAGGGAGATGGACTCAGGAAATTTCCTTGATGTCTACTTTGGGGAAATTGTGGCCTTATTTAAAGATGTTTATAAAGCACCGGGGCTAAAGAACAAATTATTATATATGATTATGCCTCCGGGTTGGGATCATAAAGGTGATCACAAAACTGCAAAAATGGTCCGTAATGCATATCTCATTTCACGGAATGTAAACAATTGAATATAAAATCACTTCATTAAATATTGGGGTTTTCTGATAGCAGGTTATGTTTAGTCCATTAATGTGCGATAATTATTGACAAGTTCAGCAGCAGGGAATTGTATTTTCTAAATTTTGTTTAATTATTAACAGTATATATTAAACAATATCAATAATTTTACCTGATGAAAAATAGTTTTTCTATCACCTTAATTATTTTCTAAATTTTAATTTATGTTCAATTTATTTAAAAAAAAGTCGGAAAAAGAAGTCCTTCAAAATAAATACAAAAAACTAATGGCCGAGGCCCATCAATTATCTCAAACCAACAGAAAACTTGGAGACGCAAAGGTTTATGAAGCAGAGATGGTGATGAAGCAAATTGAAATATTGGATTGAAGTTATTTGCCGGTGGCCCATCTGAAAAACGGTTTCCTTGCAAAAAATCGATTTCCGGAGTGAAAAATTGCAATGAAGAATGCCTAAACAACAAAAAACAGGTTTAATTTGGTTTACTAAAAACCTAAGGGTACGAGATAATTACACCCTGCAAAAGGCTGTCGCAGATAACCATAAGCTCATTGGAATCTTTTTCTTTGATCCGCGTGAATTTGAGCCTACGCCTCATGGCTTTAAAAAAACAGAGCGATACAGGGCTAAATTTCTTTTGGAATCCGTAGCGCAACTCAGGGATTCTCTTAAAGACCTGAACATTTCCTTATGGGTCGCTCATGATAAGCCAGAAGAAACTCTCCCTGAACTGGTTAACCGCTTTCATATAAAATCAATATATCACCAGAAAGAATGGACCCGCGAAGAAGTAGATGTACTGTTGGGTGTGCAAAAACGTTTACCCGCTCCTATTGAAATAGTAGAAATTTTAGATCAGTTCTTATTCCATCCCGATGACATCCCATTCACTGAAATGACCATCCCCAAGGTCTTTACAGATTTTAGAAAAGCCTGTGAAAAAAAGGCTTTTGTAAGACCTGAAGCCACAAAGGTAAATCCGTTACCCAAAAGCAATCTACTCCCCTATACCCCTGAATTGCCTACCCTTGAAGATCTGGGATTTCAATCTTTTGAAAAAGATGTTCGCTCGGCCTTTCCCTTTGGTGGCGGGGAAAAGGAGGCTCAAAAGCGTTTGAACAATTATTTTTTTAAAACCAAAAGAATAGGTTTTTATAAAAAAACACGCAATGGCCTTTTAGGTACGGAGTACAGCTCAAAATTTTCACCATGGTTGTCCAACGGCTGTCTGTCTGCCCGCCAGGTATATTGGAATGTCTTAGATTTTGAAAAGCAATACTACAAAAACCAAAGTACTTATTGGCTGATATTTGAACTCATCTGGCGCGATTACTTTAAATACATCTCCCTGAAATACAGAGATAAGATATTTATGCAAGGGGGGATTCTTCAAAAAAAGTATACGTGGCGTAACAACCAAAAAGAATTTCACTCCTGGATTAACGGTACTACCAAAGAACCCTTTGTAAATGCCAACATGCTTGAATTAAAATTCAGCGGCTGGATGAGCAATCGGGGAAGACAAAACGTGGCATCTTATCTGGCCAAAGACCTGCAAATAGACTGGCGTTTGGGTGCGGCTTATTTTGAAGCCATGCTATTAGACTATGATGTGCACAGCAATTATGGGAACTGGATGTATGTCGCCGGGGTTGGCAACGACCCAAGAGACCGTAAATTCAATGTGCGACTACAATCAGAACGCTATGACCCCAGCGGCAAGTATCAAAATATCTGGTTGCAGAAAACCCTTTTTGAATGAAAACACTTCGCCTCATACTTGGAGATCAGTTGAACCGGCAGCATAGCTGGTTTAATCATGTTAATGACGACCATATTTACGTAATGTTTGAGATGCGGCAGGAAACGGACTATGTCAGGCAGCACATACAAAAAGTAATTGGCTTTTTTTCGGCCATGAGGCATTTTAAATATAGCCTGAAGTCCAGCGGCCACAAAGTAATCTATTATCGCATAAATGATGATAAAAACACCCAGCAGCTAGTAGACAATCTAAAACAGCTTATAGAGGAATACAAGATTGAGGTTTTTGAATATTTACTTCCTGATGAATACCGCCTGGACAAACAGCTAAGGGAATTCTGCAGTGCATTAGACATTAAAACAACCTCCTGTGATACCGAGCATTTCTATTCTTCACGAAATGAACTTCAGCTTTTTTTTAAAGACAACAAGCAATTGCTCATGGAGCGGTTTTACCGATATATGAGAAAAAAACACAATGTGCTTATGGAGGGAGGGCAACCTCTGGGGGGGCGCTGGAATTATGACAAGAGCAATAGAAAAAAATGGAAAGGCGAACCAACAATCCCACCCCCTATATTGTTTGAAAATGAGGTAAGCGAGGTTTTAGAAGATATCAAATCAGCTGGTATAGAAACCATCGGGCATTTCGAAGGAAATATTTTCAATTATCCTATTAATGAAGACCAGGCTATTCAGCAATTGAAATACTTCTGTGAATACCTGTTGAAACATTTTGGTGACTACCAGGATGCACTCCATACTTCAGAAAAATTTCTTTTTCATTCCAGGCTTTCATTCGCCTTGAACACTAAAATACTTTCGCCAAAAACTGTGGTTAATGAAGCTATAACCTATTATCAAAATCACAGCTTGGAAATCGATATTTCCCAGATTGAAGGTTTTGTAAGGCAGATTATTGGATGGAGGGAATATATGCGAGGAGTTTATTGGAAAGAAATGCCAGATTATGCACAGTTTAACAAGCTCGAAAACCATAATAAATTACCTGATTTTTATTGGACGGGAGATACCAAAATGAATTGTCTGGCAGTGTCTATAAGGAATTCCCTGAACAATGCTTATGCGCATCACATTCAAAGACTTATGATAACTGGGAATTTTGCATTACTTACACAGATTCATCCTGACGAAGTTGATCAGTGGTATTTAGGAATATATATAGATGCCATAGAATGGGTGGAAATTACAAATACCAGGGGAATGAGCCAATTCGCAGACGGCGGTATCATCGCCACCAAACCCTATGTATCCTCAGCTTCCTATATACACAAAATGGGTAATTATTGTGAAAAATGTTCCTATAACAGAAATAAAAGGACGGGCGAGGATGCCTGCCCTTTCAACAGTCTGTATTGGAATTTTCTCGACGACAAAAAAGAATATCTCAAAAAAAATTACAGGATGGGAATGATGTACAATCTACTTTCCAGGATTCCTGCAGAAGAACTAAAACAAATAAAAGACAGAGCATACAGGGTTATTGAAAATCCTGATCTCTTCTAAAAGTATATTAGATGTTACACCTCAAACCAGATGAAATTGATAGGATCATAGAGATGCCCTGGGAAGACCATACGCCTTATGAAGCAACACGTCATCAATTCAGTGTTTCGGAAGCTGAAGTAATATTATTGATGAGAAAGGAACTTAAACCATCCGGTTTTCGGAAATGGTAAAAGCGGGTTCATGGGAGAAAAACCAAAAACGCCAAGCTCAGAGGTTTTGATAAAGGGCGATTTAAATGCAGCCGCCAGAAAAACATTAGTAGTAATATCCAAGCGCTGAATTATACAATTAACATAACCTTGCCTTTCTTTTTTCTAATGCTTATAAATAATCCATTGCAATAATTATAAGAGATAGGACTAAAAAACTAAAAGCAGGGAAGGACTTTTTGAGAGGATCTTTTACTTTAAAATGCATGGCAATGGCTCCCAACATTAAAACCGACATCCCCGCAGCTCCCGGAACAGCAAGTTGTGGCAACCATATGGACGCAAAAACAAGAATCGCAAAAAGTATTTTTAGGCCTCCTATAATGTACACCATGGTTTCCGATAGCCCGTAAGTTTCAAATTCCTCCTTCATAGATTGGGCAGACCCTCCCCGCCATGACGTAGGTTTATTAAATCTTAGCAGCCAAACGTTGAGTATACTTATTAAGATGAATACTTTAATCGCAATTAATAGATAATTAATCTCCATATTTTAAGATTTAAATAGTTAAACCGCCTTACCTTCACAATTCTAGTTTGAGCAGACAGAAATTATTGACATTAAGTGACCTGCCATTTATGCTACTAAAGATATTAATTTTATTTTCATCTCTTTCCTTTATCTTTTTTGCTGTGCATTGCCTGTATTCTCAAAAGATGGTGTTCGAATTCCAACGTTACGGGCTGAAGCAGTATCGCATCTTGACCGGCATACTACAACTATTGGGTTCTTTTTCTTTAATCATCGGATTTTGGATTTCACCTTTTACCTTGATCGGCTCCGGCGGACTTTCTGTGTTAATGCTTCTTGGTGTCATGGTAAGAATTAGAATAAAAGACAAGCCCTATTTACTTATTCCCGCTATTTTCTTTATGTGTCTTAACATTATTATTTTTGCTGCTTCGCTGATTCACATAACGTAGACCAGTCTCTCAGAGAAATAAGATGATATAAATTAACTTTACAGTGTAAATAAAGAATTAAAAAACTAGAAAAGAAGGTGTCCCCACATGCCTTTATAAACTAATTCAAACTACATAAATAAGACGCTTCCATTTTATAGGTTTCAGAAAAATAAGAGGCTTTTGCCATCCTGACGTTAAGTTGATTAATACAATCGGTTACCATTTCTGCTATTAAATGAGCTTAAATAACGCCTTCATTTATAGGTTCTTTATCCTCCAATCTAAAACCTTTTCTATTGCTTCAATATTAATTTTTCTCAATCTAAGTTCACCGGCTTTGGCAGTCTCCTGAATCTGCTCAGGATTTCGGGCACCTACTATTGCCGAGGTCATCTCCTTGTTTCTCAATACCCAGGCAAGGGAAAGCTGTGAAAGTGAAACATTTTCTTCAATTGCTATCTGCTTTAGCCGCTCTATTGTTTCAAGATTAACGCTGAGTTGTGGCTCTATAAAAAACGAATGTTTGCTACGCCAATCTGAGTCGGGCAGTGACAAAGCTCTTTCTCTGGTAAATTTTCCGGTGAGCAATCCGGCCTGCATAGGGCTGTAGGCAATAATTCCAATATGGTTTGTATTACAATACCCAATGATTTCTTCCTCAATTTCGCGGCGAAACATACTGTAAGGAGGTTGTAAAGAAGTTATTGGGTGTATAGCCTGAGCCCTTTTAAGCTGTTCCAGGTTAAAATTAGAAACGCCAACATAACGTACTTTACCCTCCCTGACCAGTTGTGCCATGGTATCCCATCCTTCTTCAATCTCCTCATCGGGCTCCGGCCAGTGTATCTGATAGAGATCTATTACTTCTATACATAATCGTTTCAGGCTGGCTTCCACTTCCTGTCTTATACTTTTTGCCCTGAGTGATTTGCCAATTTCCCGGCTGTTGCCTTCCCATATACGTCCGCATTTGGTAGCGATGATCACTTCATCCCTGATTCCTTTGATTGCCCTGCCTACGACTTCTTCAGCATGCCCATGTCCATAGATAGCTGCCGTATCTATCCAATTAATGCCAAGATCTAAGGCGGTGTGAATAGCATTTATAGATGCGGTATCTTCCTGAGGGCCCCAGCCAAATTTCCAGTCTCCACCACCCATGGCCCAGGTGCCCAGGCCTATGGTTGTAAGATGAAGCTCGGAATAACCCAATTTGCGTGTCTGCATAACTGTGAGATTGAAAGGTAATAAAGATACTCATCCCTTTGCAGAATTCCATACGAAATCCCATACCTTCTTCTGCCATGGCAGTGGTACATTCTTCATCTCAGTTTCATTGCTCTTAAGTTGTACAAAAACCACTATTTTTAGCCTACCAACTGTTATAATTATATGCGATTAAATTGCTTTTTTTTAATTCTATTGTGTATGGGAGCTACCTCACTTTGTGCACAAGTAGTAAATATAGAGTCTGCCAGAATGCAAACCGATTCTGTAAGATTTGTTTTGAGTAATGATTTTTCATTTAGATATAATGATAATGATGGAAACTATATTTTCGAAGTCAGCGACGCTATATACACACAGTTAAAATCAAAGGATTTTCGGAAGCTATATTTTTTTCTGGGCAATTTGGGCCTTATCCGATCCAAAGGGGAGGATTTTTCAAATAACTGGCTAGTGCATCTGAGATTTAATTACCGGCTTACCCGTGTCATAAGACTGGAGACCTTTGTTCAAAGTCAGGGCAATCAACTATTAGATGTAAGTGGCAGGCATCTATTTGCGGCAGGTCTGCGTTTTAAGGTAATTTCAAGTGAACGGGTAAGACTATATTTGGGAAATTCTTATATGTATGAAGTAGAGATTAGTGATGCTATAAAGCCTACATGTCACTTTCAGTTGTTCTGCCAAAGAGCAAAATAAATATCACCAATATCATATATTATCAGCCATTGTATAATGATATAGGTAATTATAATATCTCGGAACAGTTCAAGATTGAGGTTCCGCTAAGTGAAAAAATAAGCGTGATTAGCTCCTTCTATTATTTTTTTGACAGCCAGACTCCAGGTAACAGGTCGCAGTACACGTCAACTTTATTTATCGGAATTGGCATCAATATTTGACGGAGGTAAGGGCTGATTATTTTGCCTCCTTTACCAAAAACAATTTTTAATTCCTTATAGATCATATATACTACGGGTATAATGCATTGGATCATTTGAATTATTACTTGGTATGTTTAAGGCCCAAAGTTGTATCTTTATTTGTTCACTATCTAATTAATTTAAAATTTAAACTATGGATAATTCAGGGAACACCTTAATTGGATTAATTGCCGGTGCGGCAATAGGCGTTGCGCTTGGCGTATTATTTGCGCCTGACAAAGGAGAGGTTACACGAAAAAGATTGGCTGAAGAAGCTGAAGCCGCAAGAGCAAATCTTTCTGAAACTGCTCTTGATCTTAAAGAACGAGTTGAGGATGCGCTTGCTTCGGAATCTGAAACATTGGAGAGCCGTATGGAAGGACTGCTTTCAGATGTGAGCTATAAGGCAGACGATGTTATTTCTGCTTTGGAGAAAAAATTAGCTGAATTAAAAGCCAGGAATAAAAAATTACAGAAATCTTCATAATGAGTATACTAGAATCACTTAATCAGACTTCAAATAAAGCCATGAATCTTGGCGAGGAATATATCAGTAAAACCCAGGAATATTACGAACTTAAAATATTTCAGCAACTTACGGCAACTACCAGTATGTTTTGCAAAGCTGCAATATTAGGTAGCCTTGGGTTTTTAGTAATTATTTTATTGATTGTCGCCGGCACTTTGGCTTTAAACGACCTTGTAGGTAATATGATTTATGCCTGTTTAATTAGTGCTGGAATTTTATGTTTGTTGGGAGGCATTATTTATGCTCTTAGATTTCGAATAGAAAGCCTGATCGTTCAAAGTATGTCTAAACAATATTTTAATTAAATGAAGCAGTATAACAATCTTAAAGAAATTAACCACGACCTGAAACGGCTAAGTCTGGAAAGGCAAATTGCCTGGGAAGAAATGAAGGGGCTTAAAGAGGATTTCAAAGAGAGCATACAGCCCTATAATTGGTTTGGACCTATTTTATCCTGGGCAAAACAATATGGCATTCTTTATCTTATTCGGTTGTTATTTAAAAAGAAGAAGTAAGAATAATTGCCTTTTTTATTCCCAATATGCGGTTTTATCCGTTGTATAAGTCAGTCTTTATTATTTGGACTTTCAAATTCCTTTGGTATCTCCGTCGCTATTTTTTAGTTACATTTAGAGGATCTGTTCTATATAACATTATTGTGAAACGTTTTATTTATCTGTTATTCCTTTGTCTTCTCTTCGCAACCTCCTGTAAAGAGAAAAAATCTGAATTTATTGAGCTAAAAACTGAACTGAAAAATTGGCAACCTTTGTTTAACGGTACTGACCTGGATGGATGGACCATGAGAATTATAGGTCATCCTTTAGGAGAAAATTTCGGGAACACATTCAGGGTTTCAGATGGTATTTTAAGCATTCGCTATAACGCCTATGGCGATAACTTTAGTAACAGGTTTGGAGCTTTATATTTTAATGAGAAATTAGCTAACTACAGGTTGAAGGTGGAGTATAGATTTGTGGGAGAAACTGCTCCGGGGGCACCGGAATGGGGATATAGAGATAGTGGTGTTCAATTTCATTCTCAGTCTCCGGCATCTTTAAAACCAAAACAGCCATTTCCTGTTTCCCTGGAATATAATCTGCATGGTGGCAATGGAACTGACGAAAGACCGGTAGGCGCTATTTGTGCCAACGGTATGTTTATAGAGCTTAAGGGACAAAAAAATTCTGATTATTGTACCCCTCCCCTTATGAAAAGAACTTTTCACGGGGATCAATGGGTGACCCTGGAAATTGATGTAAAAGATAGTTTTATAACCCACTATGTCAATGGGGAAGAGATATTAAGTTACACCAACCCAACTTTTAACCCAGAACATGAGATAGCTAAAACACTTATTGTAAATGGTGAAGACCGGGTAAAAGATGGATATATTTCATTGCAATCTAATGGTCACCCCATAGATTTTAGGAAAATAGAGCTTTTAAAATATTAAACTCAAATTCAAAATGAATAAGAAATCGAAAATTGCCATAGTAACCGGTGCGGGGTCTGGCATTGGGAGGGCAGTAGCAATAGCACTAAATGAGGATGGATGGATTGTAATTCTAGCCGGCAGGAGTGAAAAAAACCTCAACGAAACTGCGGCTTTATGTACTATGGAAGAAGTGCTGGCAGTACCAACGGATGTAAAAGATCCTCTAAGCGTTAAAAATCTTTTTGCCCAAACTCTTGAAGCCTATGGTCGCCTGGATTTGCTTTTTAATAATGCAGGGGTTAGTGCTCCGGTAAAACCAATGGAAGAACTTACCATAGAAGAATGGAAGAATGTGATAGACACGAATTTAAATGGCGTCTTTTTCTGTACACAAGAGGCATTCAGAATAATGAAATCTCAGGATCCCATGGGTGGGCGAATAATAAATAACGGATCACTATCCGCTCATGTACCAAGACCTTTGTCTGCACCTTATACCGCAAGTAAGCATGCGGTAACAGGCTTAACCAGGTCCACTTCACTGGATGGCCGGGAATACAATATTGCCTGCGGGCAAATTGATATTGGGAATTCGAAAAGTGAAATGACAAAAAAAATAGAAAAAGGAACACTCCAGGCTTATGGTTCCTACAAAACAGAACCTACAATGAGCCCTGAAGATGTAGGGCGGAGCATAGTTTACATGGCCGGTTTGCCTCTAAATACCAATGTCCCTATTCTCACTATAATGGCCAACCAAATGCCCTATATTGGCAGGGGCTAAATTATGAACAACTCTTTTATTTTTTATTTGCTGATCTAAAAGCAGCCACTTCACTGGCTGTAATGGGTTCTGCTTTATTCCCAAAACTATTCCTGATATAAGATGCTACATTAGCTATTTCTTCATCACCCAACATTCCATAACCCTGCATTACATTGGCATAATCAGATGTATTACGTGCCAGTTGCGCTTCAGATCCCTTTATAATAATCTCTAACAAGTTGTTCTTGTCACCCAGCACATAGTCCGTTTTTATAAGAGGAGGATTTAATCCGGGTACCCCACCCCCATTTACCTGATGACAGGTTAAGCATACTTGCCTGTATACTTTTTTACCTTCCACAAGATAGGGCGGCAGTTTAGCCCTGGTATTTGGTTTTGAAACATTTTGTATTTCAGTTTTTGTGGAAGCATCTTTATTCTTTCCGGAAGAATTACAACTATTCAACAAAAAAATTGTGACAAACACAAAAAGAAACCCCGGAATAGTAGCCTCCAGCAATCTGTTTTTAAACATTTTCAACTATTCTTTGGTATAAACAATCCTGAACAAAGCGCCCCCTGAGTCATCCGATACGTAGAGAGAACCATCCGGGCCCTGTGCCAAACCAGTAGGCCTGTGTTTTGCCTCACTTGGGGAAAAAATTTCTTCCAGCCCGGCAAAGCCATCGGCAAAAACCTGCCATTCCCCGCTGGGTTTTCCATTCATAAAAGGTACAAAGGCAACTAAAAACCCTTCTTGTTTTTCAGGTGCCCGGTTCCAGGAACCATGAAATGCAATAAAAGCACCATTTTTGTATTCCTCCGGAAACATCTCTCCGGTATAGAAAAGCAAGGCGTTAGGAGCAATATGTGCAGGAAAAGTAGCGATAGGATCTATGGCATTTTCACCTGCTGTTTTTTTGCCATCTCCCCCATATTCGGGAGATAGTATTTTCTTATTCTGATAATGATCATAATAAATATAAGGCCATCCGGCATCGTCACCATCGTTAATTATATACATGGTTTCTGCAGGTAAGTTGGCAGAAGTCTTTTGGTCAAAAAGATCGGGGTAGAGTGTATTCAACTGATCTCTTCCATGTTGGGTTACTACCAGCTTATTTAGTTTGAAATTCCAATCGAGCCCTACCACATTTCGTAATCCTGTAGCAAATCTTTTCCCTTCAGCATAAGACTGTTTAAATTTATCCGCTCTGAATTGCCAAATTCCGCCGGCAGAATCTAGTATCGCACAAGGCATTACCCCTGGAGAACCTAAAGTCCTGTCTTCCTCCTGGCATGCGTTGGAATACGCTCCTATATTGACATAAATATTCCCGTCTCCATCAAGTGTAAACGATTTTGAAGCATGCGTTCTGTAAGACACCAAATTGGTTACAAGAGTGTCCGGGTTAGAGGGTTCAGTTACTTCGCCATTGGCATTTAGTTTATACCTGAAAATCTCTTCGTCAGATGAGGCGTATAAATAATTATCATCTACATAAATTCCTGTTCCACCATAATCCGAAAACCCCTTTTTTGTATCAGCTATCCCATCCCCATCCTGGTCTTCGAGGTAAAGAATACCTTCGCCATCGATTGGTTTTCTCAACTTCAGGTAGATGGCCCCGTTAGAATTAACTGCAATATGACGGGGAGCCCCCAGGGAATCTGCCACCTTTATGACACCAAAACCATCAGGTACTTTTATACCTTCGTTATCGGCACTTATGGCTAAAACGGGTGTCTCTTTAGTATTTTCCTGTTTCTGTCTGCAGGCAGAAAATGCCAGTAGTACAAGGCTAAAAAAAAGGAATTTTGTAATTAGATCATGTAATTTCTGTGAAGTTCCTAACATACTATTTGAGTTTATGGCCCCTAAATGTATACAATTTTATCGTTTTCCATATTTAAGATACTGTTATCCCTGAAATCATTTGTGGGGAGATTTACTTTTGTGGAAATCAGGATGGGGTCAAAGCTATCTTTTTTCCTGTTTTTACCGCCTTATATATAGCATCTATAATTTTCATGTCTTTTACGCCTTCTTCGCCATCTACAGGAATCACGGGCTGTTTGTTCTCTAATATTATGCCCGCCATTTCATCCATCTGTACCGTCTGATGCGTAATATGAGGGTCAGTTAGTTCCCCCTTATGAGTGCGGGCCTTGATTGGTCCGTAGCCCGTAGACGGCTGCATTTCAGCCCACCCATCTATCCCTGCAAGGTAAAATCTATCCAGATGGTTTACGGCATAGGTTGAAAGGCAAGAGGCCACAGCACCACCAGGAAATCCCATTTGAAACTGAATGGTCTCATCTATTCCTTCCTTGAATTTGACAGGATCGTTTTTAGTTTCCTGGGCGGTGACCCATACAGGTTCTTCGCCTATCATATAACGTGCTCCATTAATAGAATAGATACCAATATCCATCATTGCACCACCTCCTGATAGTTTTTTATTCAATCTCCATTGATTGGGATCTCCAATTATAAAGCCCGATTGTCCCTGGAAGAAGATAATTTTTCCAAATTCTCCTTTCTTTCTCATCCCAACTATTTTGAGGGTTTTGGCTTCGAAATGCATGCGATATCCTATTAACAATTTAACATTGGCGGCCTTACAGGCGTCTACCATCTCCTGGCCCTCTTTGGCGTTTATGCCCATTGGCTTTTCGCAGATAACATGTTTCCCAGCCCTGGCAACGCGCAGGGTAAACTCACAATGTAGTCCGTTTGGAGTAATGACATAGACCGCATCAATATCCGGGTTGTCCTTTATTTCATCAAAGTTTTTATAGTTGTAGCAATTTTTATCCGGAATATCATACTTTGACTGCCACCTGGCAACTTTGGAAGGTGTTCCACTAATCACTCCTACTAGTTTGGCTTTCCTGCAGCTTTGCATTGCTTCTGCAACCCGTGTCCCGTAACTGCCTAAACCCATTATTGCAACCCGCAGTAGCGGACCGTCATAGGGACTGTTAGCATACGCAAAAAGACTGCTTGAATTCAATAAAACCGGTAATCCCAGGGCCGAAGTGGAAATTTTTTGTACAAATTCTCTGCGTGAGCTCATATAGTTATTCTTTTCAATTCATATAAACATAAGAATTAATTTAATTGATCGCTAAATCAATTAAAAAATATGTACTAGTGCTCCTTATATCTCATTGAAAGATTCGTTCAATCTTAATTTGTTAAGGATTTGTTAAATACTTCAGATATTGCTATCTTTATAAGACCAACTTTAAAATGAATATTTTTATGGAAGCTTCAGAAAAATTACTTTCGGCCAGGATTCTAACGGCAGTACTATCTATGCTACTTATTGCTGTAGTCATTCTTTTTTATAAAGAATATGTTCCGGAATTGCTTCTAAAGGCTGAGCAGGCTATAGCTGCTTCCATGGGTGATATTGATTCTACTATTGCGGCCAGGTAACTATTGACTTTCATTTAATTTTTAGATGCATTATTTGTTTTAAATACGCTATGGGTTATTAAGCGTGTCTATTCTTCAATCCATTTCCTGAATACTTCCCTTCTACCATTTATTGGAAACAACTTAAATCCTAAGCTGACCACTTCTTACAGAATTGTTGGGATGACTAAGTAAAAGTTACGAATGCAATGTCTTGTATTTTATTTGTTTATAGGCCATAAATGGTTTTTTTTAAGTACCTTTTTAGAAACAACTATAAACCAAAACAAAATGAAAAAATTAATTCTTACGTCACTGCTATTTGTGACCTTCTCTATTAGTGCTCAGGATTTCTATTGGACCTATTACAATTTTAGTGTGGAGCCTGAAAATGAGGCTACAGTATTAAAACTTGTAGAAGACTATTTTAAAGAACATAAAAATGATGGTGTAACTGTTCGTTTTTTTGAGAACCACTTTAGTGACGGTGATAATAACTATAGCCATTCCATTGGATTTTCAGGTTCCCTGGATGCCATGGGAAATCAATATTCCGGTGCTCAGAGCGATTCCTGGGACTTGTTTTTAACAAGGGTAAACCAACATATCAAAGGTTCCTTTAGTTCTTTTATGGGACGTGGTATTTCTACCCATGGGCCGGCTACAGAAGGTAATGTTTGGCCCATTCAAAAGTATATATACCTTCATGTGAAAGATCCCAGTGCCTTTTTGCCAGCCAGGGAAAA
>CBDUGN010000061.1:0-17532 GCA_965366915.1 uncultured Eudoraea sp.
CTGTAAAACTGTCGTTCGTACTTGGAAAATCCTGTAGAATAGTAGTACCATCCGGGGCTATTAACTGGTATTCAAAACTTCCCCAGCCACCATCACCAACTGTGAATATCTCACCTAGTCCCGGTACTGCACAAGTTACCTCAGCCGTTTGTGTTAGGGCAACAGTTAAGGCCCTGTCTGGCTGTCTTACTGTGGCTATATTACTAACAGCATCACAATAAGGGATGTCTAATGCCTCAACATATACTACGAGGTTTCCAGCAGGCAGACCTGTAATAATACCCGGATTTTGAGCGGGAATATTGGTATCAAATGTACCTGTAACGCCCGTGGTTGTTTCAACTCCTACATTATCTCTTGAGAAAACTTCATAATTATATATTCCGCTATAATTGTTGATTTGAATACTCATCTCACCATCAGAACCATTAAAACAAGTAACTGGTTTAGTCTCCGCTATAAGGGCTTCAATGGTATTGTAGTCGGGAACATTAACTATGGGTGTGAGATAGGTACAACCTGCATTGCCTACATCAGTAACTGCAAAAATATAGTCACCCGGCGTACTAATAGACCAGCTTACGGTATCACTCCCGCCGGAATTCTGTATCGGTTCTGAGCCTAATGGCAATATCTCCACATCATAGTTACCGGGGCCTTGATCTATGATAATATCTATTGAACCTGGATTTACTCCGGTACCTGATGCATCGCAACTAATAGAATTTACATTAAATGTAAAAGTAAGTCCTACCGGAGCATTGATTGTAACTGTATCCGTTATTTCGCAGCCATTTTGATCCTTGGCTGTTAGAATTATGGTTTGATTTGTACCATTATCAATTACTTCAAAGACGTTGCTTGTCTGAAAATTTGTACCATCGAAAGCCGGAGTACCGTCATTCATACTATAGGTATAACTTGGCGTACCGGTATTGGCGCCTGTACCGTCTCCGTTGGTATCCGTATATATTGTTATTGTAGCGGTATTAAATCTGTTACTACTAGGATCACAAGTAAATTCAGTATTGGTTGTAGCAATTTGTAATGGTGTGGGTTCATTAATTACAATATCTCCAGATCTGTCTGTACATCCTCTATCCGAAATTACCTCAACCTGATAAGTTCCCTGTGCTAAATTATCAAAAATAGATGTAGCCTGTGGGCCTGCCAGAACAGTGGCCGTACCACCATCATATAATACATAGGTAAAAGGACTGTCTGTATCTGAGCCCGGCAGCAATTCAACTGAAATAAAACCATCATTTGCGCCATTACAAGTTATATCTCCTTTGGGGGTTGCCGATATAACCGGAGTATTGACAATGGTAACATCAACAATTGCATTATCCTCACATAATGGAAAGGTGTTTGAATCCAGGTCGGTCACTAATATGTCATAATTACCTGGAAATACATTTGTAAATACATTTGAACTTTGTGGTGGACCAATCGGATTTAGGAGATTGTCCCGAAGCTGAAATTCAAAATTACCACTACCACCTGTCGTATTCACTGTTATCACACCATCTCCTGCATTACAGGTAGGTTCCGTAGTTGCACTTGCCGTAATTGCAAAGAAATCAAATACTCTGGCAACAATACTATTGGTACAACCATTTCCATCACGGATAATAATCGTATAATCTCCTGGATTAGGAACCGTAAAATTAGGACTGGTTTGAAAACCACCCCCAATATCATATTCAAAAGTCTCATCGGGCAGGCCTGAACCGGTACTTAAGGGTGCAGTTATGTTCACAGTATAATTCGCAACTGCAAAGCATTGATTTACCACATCTACCGTAGGGTTAGGAACGCCGGGGTTTTCGGTGACTGTTACTGTTGTGAAGCTGATACAGCCATTGCTATCCTCAACATAAAAATCATAATCTGCAGGATATGGTCCTGCAATTTCATATGTAGTTTGAGCTGTAAATACTCCAGGAGCAGGATTGCCGGTTGGTACATAAGCAAAGCTATAACCAGGCGTACCACCTGTACCTCTTACTGTTACCAAAGCGCCTACATTACAATTTGCAGGTTCATTGTTGTCTACTACCAATGTTGGGATATCTGTTATGATATCAACTAGAGCACTGGCATCACAACTTGTATTGTTATCATTTACCAGTATCTGATAATTCCCTGGTGGAAGGGCTGTAAAAGATCCGTTATAAGGAATCGGTTCATTATTTAATACTATTGGACCACCCACTATGGCTCCCGTATTGGTGTCTTGCAACTCTATGGTAATATCCGCCGGCGAGGCAATTCCGGCTACCTGATAATCAATTTGTCCATTACCCCCCGGTGTACAGGAAGCCGTTGTAGCCGTCGCAGCAACTGCAATAGGCGAAGGACCTAAAATTGGATCAATTTGTTCAATATATCTACATCCCAGAAAATCTATTACCTCCACAAAATAGGTTATTCCATAGGCAATCTGACCTGTAAAATCATGGGTGTCAATATCCACGTTTGGAGGTCCTAGCGGACCACCTAAAAGACCAATCTGATAAGGTGCAGTTCCACCCACAATATCTACGATATAGGTGAAGGCTGTTGTACAATCCGGAGGTGTTGTAGTGGCCACCGGAACAAGATCTAATTGATTTTGTGTAATGGTCACGGTATCACGGTCTTCACATCCGGAATCATCCTGAGTTACAATAGTATAGGTACCAGGCACTAAATTTGGAAAATTAACAGTAGTACTCGCAGTAGGACCGACAGTTGTCACAATAGCACCGCTAATATCTTCTACAATGTAAGTATAATTTGGTGTACCATTCGCAACCGCTGTGACATCTATTGAACCTTCAACAGTCCCTGCCGAACATATGGCATTATTGGCAACAACAGTTGCGTCAACCGGTGTGCTGGTATTAATAGTTGCAGATAATACAGGAGTAATGCACCCTCGGCTATCCCTGATAACGAATGTGCTGTAGGTTCCTGGTGCAAAGCCGGAGAATATATTTTGAGAACTAAATGTAGCCCCGCTGTTATCACTATATTCATATGGGGGTACTCCAAAATTAGTGTCCGGAACAAGTGTTATAATTCCATTATTATCACCGCAAGTAGTATCTGTTGGGTTTGCAGACCCTACAATACTCTCAGGCGGGTCAATAGTTATTGCATTTGTTTCTGTGGTACATCCCTGGCTGTCACTTACCAAAAACTGGTATGTGGTAGGCACTAAAATAGACCCATTGGGTATATCATAGATAAAGGAATTACCAGTAATATTGTTGGAGTTAGAGGTATATGGAGCTCCGTCAATACTTACTTCATAGATGTCATAGTCACCTGCCAAAGGGTATCCGTCAGAGATGTTAACCTGAATCTGTGCAGAAATACCTCCACAGGTCAGTGGTCTTATTATGCTGCCACTGGCAGTAATTTCCGGTTCTATAATTAAAGTAATGTCATCCCTGCAATCATTAGCATCTATAACCTCAATATTGTAAGTGCCCGGTGTAAGGTTATTAAAAGTGCTTGCTCCACCCAAAGGTCCACCATTTACTCTGAACTGATATGGCGGAAGCCCGCCTGCTGCATTAACTGCAAGGGTAGCTGCATCTACATTGTCATAACAGAAATCCGAAGCGGCTGTATCCAGGCTAATTGTTGGGGAATTTAATATTGTTAAGGTAAAACTATCAGTAACTGTACATCCATTCGCGTCAGTAACACTTACCTGATACAAACCATCCAAAGACAGGTTTGAAAAGGTATTCCCGTTTTTAGGTCCGCGTGTTGATAAATCTGGTTGAATTAAGGTGTATCTGTTACCACCCCAACCTCCGGTTGTATTAATAGTAACCCTACCAATATTACCATTCTGACAGCTCATCGGGGTAACATTAAGGCTGGTTATGGCAAATGCCACAGCAGGTTCCTGAATAACTAAAGTTGCCGTATCCGAACAATTAGTGTCCTCATCGGTAACCGTAATTGTATAACTACCCGCTGTCAATCCCGTTACATTTATTATTCCACCAGATTGTCCATTAAATACCGGACCAGCATCAATCTGGTAACGGTAAGTGGTATCAAACCCATCTACAAGGAAGCGACCTTCACCATCACTATCACCAACACAGGTAACTACTTTCGTAGGCTGAGCCTGGACAGCAATAGAACTAATATCGGTGATTGCAAAAACTTCATCATAACTACATCCTTCATTGTCGGTTACCCTAAAAGTATAAGTTCCTAATCCCAGACCAGTAAAAACAGGATTGTTTCCATTGTTAATAGCACTGATTGCAGGGGCAATAATTTCATAGTTATAGGGTGCTGTACCATCAGTAACAGCAACTGTCACTGACGCGCTGCTGGTTAAACAGTCAATACTTGAAATGGTAAAGTCCATGTCCGTAGGCTTGTCTAAGGCATTAAAGACTATAGGGGGTAGACTTTCCACACAACCATTGGCATCCCTTATTTGAGGGGTATAAGTTCCCACACCCAGATTGGTATAGACTGTGGTAGGACTAAAACCCGCACCAATACTATAATCATATGGTGGGGTTCCACCGGCAACACCGGCAATTGTTATTTGTCCGCCGTTCTCATTCAAACATGTAGGAATGGAATTGGCAGTAGCAGTACCTGTAATTGTTGATGGTGTGCCAACTGTTTCATTCGATGCCGGAGTTGTACATGTAAAAGACCCCTGCTGATACCGGATGATTACGTCATAGCTGCCGGGGGCTAAATTGTTAAATACATTACTGCCCTGGTAGTTAGATCCGTTATCATTACTGAATTCAAGATTATATCCAAATCCATTAGTCACATTTACAGTAATTCGCCCATCGTTGACCCCTCCGCAATTGGCATCCTCTGTTGTAATTGTGAAAACAGGGGGAGGTAAATCTTCAACATCAATACTTGCTGTTTTTGTACATCCATTAACGTCTTCAACCAGGATGTTGTAGGTACCCGAAGAAGTGACGGTAAACACAGCGGTGCTGGCATAAGGTGCGCTAAAATTAACACCTCCATCAAGACTGTATCTATAAGGAGAAGTACCTCCTGAAGTATCAATAGTAACATCAACAGAAGCAGCTCCACAACCGAAACTATCCGATGCTGTTGCCGAAACCGCCAAAGGGCTAATTCCGCTTCCTATATCTATAGGGTCATTATTTATATCTAAAGTAATGAGTTCATTACATTTATTAGTTTCAACCCTAACGCTATATATTCCGGGACTCACGTTAGCGAAAGTATAACTACTTGCAGCGTCTGGTCCAAAAGTATCTACGGTGACACCGGCTTTTATTAACCTGTATGTATAGAATCCTGGAACACCAGCCACCTGAACGTCTATACTTCCCAGCTCCCCACTACATAAAATATCATTTGCTGTAACATCTACCGTAATATCCAGATCCAGTACGGTTTGCATATTTGAGGGAAACAAGCAGGCACTACCCGAAACATTCTTTAAACGTACCCATACTATGTAATCTCCGGCAGTGGTTATATCAAAAAATGGGTCATCCTGGTAAGGACCTGCCGAATTATTAAGGCTATACTCATATCCCGCTGGGACATTGGTAACTTCAACTCTTCCAGGGTTTCCACAAATTATATCTTCGTGAATTAGCTGAGGATCTAATGGATTTAAAGAAGACTTAAAATAGTAATATTGACCACCATCTACACGCACACGAAATTCTCCCGAAGAATCCAGGTCATAGGTAGAACCTGTGCCTACGGTGTCGTAGCAGGTGTTATTAGTGTTTGCGCAATCTTCAATTACGGACAAGGCACATCTGTTGGGGTCAAGTTTTTGCCATTCATAGCTGCTCCCACCCTGACTTAGGCTTATTGTTCGAACATCACTGGTTCCGCATAAAAAGAATTTAGCAAGGGTACTACCATCATTAGGGCAAACCACTTCCTCATTGGCCCCCTGAATAATAGTCATGAACATAGGAGCGTTCAAATAGGATTCGGTTATTGATTGACTTTGTATAATGTGATCAACTGCAAAATCTGTAGCTTCCGATAAAGAATTATCCTCATCGTCTGCAGTTGTTATTTCCGAGATAAGCTCATAAACTTTGGTGTTCGCAATAGCCGAAGTACCCGCAATAGATAGCGCGAGCAATAGCACGGCATACACAAGTTGCCTTGAGTTTTTTTGGAGCATAGGTTAATTCGTGTTATGGCAAGAATATGCGTGATTTGGGATCAGTATATTCTACAGCGTAATTATTTAAACTTATAATTTCTCTTTATCTTTAGGCTTTATAATGCCTACTTATTATTAATTTTTAACGCTCAAATATGAAAAATAGTATCAAAGCCCTTTGTTTATTCGTTGTAATGACCAACTTATCCTGTGCACAGAAGACGGATAATGAAGTAAATACACCCAATGAAATCACTTTTAGCGCAGAATTAATTGTTGATGGATTGAAAATTCCCTGGGGTATGGTGTTTCTTCCTGATGGGAGTATATTAATTTCTGAAAAATCGGGCGAAATCATTCTCTTTAAAGATGGACAAAAATCAACAATAAATAATGGCCCCGAAGTATATAATAGAGGGCAAGGCGGTTTATTGGATATGGAACTTCACCCTGATTATGAAAATACCGGATGGATTTACTTTTCATTTGCCTCTGAAGAAGGAGAAGAGAAAGGTGGAAATACTGCCATCATGCGTGCTAAATTAAATGGTAACTCATTAACAGACAAAGAAATACTATACAAAGCTTCACCTAATACTACAAAAGGTCAACATTTTGGATCCAGAATGGAATTTGACAATCAGGGTTACTTGTACTTCTCTATTGGGGAACGTGGGGAACGCGATATTAATCCACAAGATATTACACTAGACGGTGGGAAGATTTACAGAATTCATGATGATGGAAGAATTCCTGAAGACAACCCTTTTATAAATGAGTCAAATGCCAAAAAAGCCATTTATACTTATGGAAACAGAAACCCTCAGGGTATGGTCAAACACCCGGAAACAGGAGCTATATGGATCCATGAACATGGCCCACAGGGAGGAGACGAAATAAATATTGTGAAAAAAGGAGTAAACTATGGCTGGCCGGTAATTACTTACGGCATAAATTATAGTGGTACCCCAATAACGGATATAACTGAAAAGGAAGGTATGGAACAACCCATTCATTATTGGGTTCCTTCTATTGCGCCAAGTGGAATGACATTTGTGACTTCGGATAAGTATCCGGCCTGGAAAGGAAATTTACTAGTTGGTTCTCTCGTGTTTCAATATCTGGAACGCCTGGAATTAAATGGAAATGAAGTTACTTACCGCGAGAAACTTATGGAAGACATTGGTAGGGTCAGGAACGTTCGCCAGGGCCCGGATGGTTTTATCTATGTTGCGGTAGAAGGAAAAGGCATCTACAAATTGATTCCTCAATAATAATAATAATATTGAGTACAGCCTCACTTAAATCGGCATTTCTATAATTTATTATCCCATGAAGTTTTTAGTAAGCAGTTATCTCCTGATCGTTTCATGCCTGGCTTATTTTATGATACAGGACAAAGAGTTGAAAGAGAGCATGAAAAGAGGTGAAGAAATCTATACGGATTTCTGTATTACCTGTCATTTAGCAAACGGAGAAGGTGTGGAGTATACATATCCACCTTTGGCCAAATCAGATTATTTAATAAATAACAGGGAAGCCAGCATCAAAGGTGTAAAGTATGGTCAACGTGGTCCCCTCATAGTTAATGGTGTTACCTATGACAATACAATGATGCCTTTGGGGCTTGAAAATGAAGAAATAGTAGATGTAATGAACTACGTACTTAATTCCTTTGGGAATTCAGGTGCCAAAATGGTTACTCTTGAAGAGGTAAATACTATTCTAAAATAACCTTATTTTTTAAGGGCGTCAAGTGCTTTTTTAACTGATCCATATTGGCTGAGAACCTTTTGTGCCTCTTCATAATTCAAGTTCAGACCTTCCATGAGATAACGGGTACCCCTGTCCACTAGTTTATTATTGCTGAGCTGCATATTTACCATTTTATTGCCCTTTACCCTGCCTACTCTGATCATTAATGCCGTACTAATCATGTTTAGTGCAAGTTTCTGTGAAGTGCCGCTTTTCATACGGGTACTCCCAGTAACAAATTCAGGTCCTACATTAATTTCTATAGGAATATCTGATAAAGTGGCTAATGGTGATCCCGGATTATTTGTAATGCCGGCTGTCAATATCCCGTGTTTTTTTGCATCAGTAATACCTCCCAGCACATAAGGAGTCGTACCTGACGCTGCAATACCAACGAGAACGTCTTTTTCGGAAATATCATAGGATTTTAGGTCTATCCAAGCTTGTTTAGTATTGTCTTCGGCAAATTCTACCGCTTTTCTGATAGCAGAATCTCCACCTGCAATTAAACCTATTACCCTATCATGAGGCATCCCATAAGTTGGAGGGATTTCTGAAGCATCTAAAATACCTAATCGCCCACTAGTACCAGCTCCTATGTAAAATAATCGTCCTTCCCTATAAAATCGTTCTTCCAGGGCATCGACAAGTTTGGAGAGCTGTGGAATTACCTTTTGTACTGCCTCCGCCACTTTCTGGTCTTCTTTATTGATGTTCTCCAGGATAGACCGGGTACTCATGAATTCCAAATCTGTATACTCTGAGGGGGTTTCTGTGATTTTAATATAATCTGACATATTAGAGAAGATGAATATCCTGGTTTCTGTATAGGTTAAGAAGATTATTGTCTGGTGCTAATTCGGTAATCATTGTGTTAATAGAATTAATATCACAGGTTTTATATTGATGTTGTGAATTTAGCTTTTCAGATATGCACAAAAGTACCGTTTTTTTAGACGCTTTGATAACGGCCTTCTTAACCTGAACAATCTCCCAATCGAACTCGGTCAACCCGTGAATTGCATCTACGTATCCGGTTCCTATAAAACTATAATCAAATCTGATCTCTGCTAATTGATGAACGGTGTAGGCACCAATAGAAATTTGAGCATCTCTTGAAATCTCACCTCCTATAAAAATTACTTTAATATCGGGGTTGGAAAGTAATTGCCATGCCACCGGGAGGCTTAATGTAAAGCAAGTAAGCTTAAGTTGTGGAGGAATTAAACGAACAAGTTCAAGACATGTCGTACCACCATCAATGAAAAGAACGCTTCCCTCACGGATAAGGCTGATTGCTTTTTGAGCAATAGTTATCTTTTGCTCAAGCGCATAAATATTTGCATTACTACTGGCCAGACCTGTAAATCCAAGAGATATTGCCCCGCCATGCACTTTCCGCAATTTATTTACTGCATCGAGTTCCTTTACATCTCTCCTCGCAGTATCTATAGATACATTCAATTTTTCCGCTATATCCGTTAATAATATGCGATTGTGAAGCTCTACTTCATTTAATATGGCCAGATGACGCTCTTCTTTTAACATAAATTGAGTACAATTAATTATCCTTGCAAAGATACTAAAATATTTTAGTTTGCTGTTTTTTACTGTTTTTATAAGATAATATTTTAATTAATTGCATTTATTTGCAATATTTAATGCAAAAAACAGCATTTTTAGATTAAATTATATATCTTTGCATTTAAGAATCAAAAAATACAAGTAGCTAAGATGGCAGAAACACTCACAAAACCAAGTGCAATGAGCTTTCCAACTGACGAAGAGTCCCGGAAATTTGAAAGAATTAACACCATTATACACGATAGCTCAGAGCAGGCATCATTTTTTGTTGCTAATGAGATTGCAGAACTAATCAGACAGCGACAAAAGCTGGGAAAAAATGTAGTATTGGGATTGGCAACTGGTTCCACTCCTACAAAGATGTATGAATTCCTTGTAAAATTTCATCAAGAAGAGGGACTGAGTTTTAAAAATGTGATCACCTTCAATCTGGATGAATACTTCCCAATGGAATCCGATTCCATTCATAGTTATGTGCGCTTTATGAACGAACATTTGTTTGATCATATTGATATTAAAAAAAGTAATATCAATATCCCCGATGGCACATTAGACAAGGAAGATGTTCGGGAATTCTGCCTTAATTATGAGAAGAAAATTGTTGATGCGGGTGGTATAGACATTCAAATTCTTGGAATAGGACGCACCGGGCATATAGGTTTTAATGAACCCGGGTCTTCCCTTACCAGTAAAACCCGAATAGTAAGACTTGACAGGGTTACGCGATTAGATGCAGCCAGCGATTTTTTCGGTTTGGAAAATGTTCCTACTAAAGCAATCACCATGGGCGTTGGCTCAATTATGGCTGCAAAACGAATTATACTGATGGCTTGGGGAGAAGGAAAAGCAGATGTAATCAGGCAAGCTGTTGAGGGACCAATAAGAGAATCTGTTCCGGCTACTTTTCTTCAGCAACATGACGCATGTGATTTTATAGTAGACCATGCTGCAGCTTCCTCGCTTACAAGGGTTAGTACACCATGGCTGGTAAGCGAATGTGACTGGAATGACAAGCTAATTAAGGGGGCAACTATTTGGCTTTCTGAAAAACTCAATAAGGCAATCCTCAAATTAACCAATGAAGACTATAACGAGTACGGAATGGGAAACTTAATTGCTGAAATTGGGTCTGCAGAACAAATTAATCTCAGGGTTTTTAATTATTTACAGCGAACGATTACGGGTTGGCCAGGTGGTAAACCAAATGCCGATGATAGTCAAAGACCGGAAAGAAAAGATCCTTACCCTAAGACTTCCCTTGTTTTTAGTCCCCATCCTGATGATGATGTCATTTCCATGGGAGGTACACTTTTAAGATTGGTGGACCAAGGTCATGAGGTTCATGTGGCCTACCAAACTTCTGGTAATATTGCAGTTTTTGATGATGAAGTAATTCGCTTTCTCGATTTCGCAATGGATGTACAAGAAAATAATGTAGCACTTTCAGAACAAGTTAAAGAAGTACGGGAGTTTCTTAAAAACAAGAAACCCGGACAAGTAGACAGTCCGGAAATCCAAAAATTTAAGGGGCTTATAAGGAAGGGAGAAGCGCTGGCTGCATGCAGGTATTGTGGTGTAAATGAAAAGAATGCCCACTTCCAAAACCTTCCATTTTATGAAACCGGAACTGTTAAAAAGAAACCTTTTTCAGAAGATGATGTTCAGATTACATATGATCTCCTCAACAAGGTTAAACCTCATCAAATATTTGCTGCAGGAGATCTCTCCGATCCACATGGCACCCACCGCGTTTGTCTTCAGATTATTTACAGTGCAATAGACAGATTGGTACGAGAAGGATCGGATTGGATTAATGATTGTTATGTTTGGCTTTATAGGGGAGCATGGCAGGAATGGGATATTGCAGATATGGAGATGACAATTCCAATTGGCCCAATGGATATGGAACGTAAAAAGAGTGCTATTTTTAAGCATCAATCACAAAAAGACAGCGCTATGTTCCCTGGAAACGATCAACGTGAATTCTGGCAAAGAGCAGAACAGCGTAATACAGAAACTGCTGAAAAGTATAATGCACTGGGGATGGCAGAATATGAAGCCATGGAAGGATTTGTTCGTTATAAATTCAATTAATAATCTTAGGCTTAATCAACCCAACCCTGCTTCTTCAAATCAAACATAGAAGAGGCAGGGAATTAAACGCAATTGATGCTAAAAAAAATTGGGGTACTCTTCTTAATCTCACTGTCATCTTGCAGCCTGATTAAAAACAAAAATGCAATCCCCAAAACAGAATTTCGCGGAGTTTGGATTGCCACTGTGGTCAATATTGACTGGCCGCAGAGAGGGGGTGATCCCTGGGAAAAACAAAAAGAAGAATACCTGCGCATTCTAAATTTTTACAAAGACCTTAATTTTAATGCCGTTGTCTTACAAATACGTACTGCAGGTGACGCTTTTTATAATTCTAATCTTTCACCTTGGTCGCGCTTTTTAAGCGGTGCCGAAGGTGTCGCTCCCGAAACAGATCAAAATCCTCTGAAATGGCTTATTAGAGAAGCTCATATTCGAGGTTTTGAATTTCACGCCTGGCTTAATCCATACAGAGCAACATTCGATCTTAATACCGATGTGCTTTCTGAATCTCACGATTACTTTAAGCATCCGGATTGGATGATTAAATATGGTAAAAAATATTATTATGACCCGGGATTACCTGAGGTACAGAATCATATGGTTTCTATTATCGAAGAAGTGGTCACTCAATACGATATAGACGCCATTCATTTTGATGATTATTTCTATCCATATACCATTAAAGGGGAAGTTTTTAATGATTCGACAAGTTTTTTATCGCATAACCCGGCGAATTTATCCCTGGAGAATTGGCGCAGAAGCAACATTGACACTCTGGTAAAGAAGACTCATCTGGCAATAAAGCAACAAAAACCCTGGATACAATTTGGCATAAGTCCGTTTGGTGTTTGGAAGAACAAAACTACCGACCCAAGAGGATCGGACACAAAAGCTGGCCAAACAACCTATGAAGATCTCTATGCAGATCCGCTTTTATGGATGGAGAATGGGTGGATAGATTATTTAGTACCCCAAATTTATTGGAGCTTAAAGTTAAAAGTAGCCTCCCATCGCGTACTCATTGATTGGTGGGCAGAAAATTATAAGAATTCTAATTTATACGTTGGCAACGGTGCTTATAAAGTTAGAAACAACAGCGATAAAGCCTGGAATAAAAAGAAAGAATTACCAAAACAATTGCGGTTGGCAAGACAAACCCAAGCTGTTCAGGGCAATGTCTTTTTTAGTGCAAGATCACTTATGTCAGAGAACGAGGACGTTGTGAAATATATAAAAAAAGAATTGTACTCCCATCCATCCCAAACTCCCGTTTCACCATTAATTACGCCAGAAGACCAACCATTACCGGTATTGGTAAATATTCTTGATAAAGACAATTATCTAAATTTTACTTTCAAATTCCCGGATAGTCAAATTATCCGACTTGCAAACATTTATACTATAAAAAATCCTAAAAAACCACCCTTCTGCCGCCCTACAAATATTATCGGACAAATATTCATAGAGAACAGTAACTCCTTTAACGTAGGTAAAGGCCTAATTGACCGAAGAAAACATATTGCTGTGACTTTTACAGATAAGTATAGAATAGAAACCAAGCCAATTGTTATACATTTAAACTAAATAAACCAACATGATACAAAAAAATAAACGCGCCTGGATCTGGATACCAGTGCTCTACTTTACACAAGGCCTCCCTTTTGTTTTGGTTGTTACTGTATCCGTTATTATGTACAAGAAACTAGGCATAAGTAATGCGGATATTGGTCTGTATACAAGTTGGCTATATCTTCCATGGGTTATAAAACCACTTTGGAGTCCATATGTAGACATTATAAGCACCAAGAGAAATTGGTTTTTATTTACACAACTTCTCGTTGCCCTGGCGCTTCTCGGAGTAGGATTATTTTTGCCTACCAACATATTCTTTGTCACAACTTTGGCCTGTTTCTGGATGGCGGCCTTTGCCTCTGCCACCAATGATGTTGCTTCAGATGGTTATTATATGATTGGCTTAACACAGGATAGACAATCTTTTTTCGTTGGTATTCGGAGTACTTTCTACAAGCTGGCAAATGTTACAGGGCAAGGATTATTAGTAATTCTCGCAGGGTTTTTAGAAAATTACTACGGGGATAATACAAAGGCATGGTCAATCACAATGATAGGTGCTGCACTCTTAATGTTTGGTTTAACTCTAACCAATTTTTTTGTGACCCCAAAATTTGAGTCTTCTGAAGCAATTGAGAAGCAGAAACCAGCTGGTTTTTTTGAAGTATTTTCCACTTTTTTCAACAAAAAAGGCATGGGTATCGCCTTAGCGTTCGTCCTCTTTTTCCGATTGGGAGAATCACAATTGGTAAAAATGTCAGCCCCTTTTTTCCTTGATTCCACAGATAAAGGTGGTTTGGGCTATACCACCTCTGAAGTTGGTTACATATATGGAACAATCGGTGTTATTATGCTTACCGTTGGAGGAATTTTAGGCGGGATACTAATTTCCAAGGATGGCTTAAAAAAATGGATGCTGCCCATGGTACTTTCAATAAATGTTCCCAATGCTTTTTACGCTTTCCTGGCTATAACAAATACCACCAACAAGTTCGCAGTTATAACTACTGTGGTATTGGAGCAGTTTGGTTATGGTTTTGGAATTGCCGGTTTCATGGTCTATCTAATTTATATCGCCGAAGGGGCCTCCAAAACTTCCCATTATGCTCTTGCTACAGGATTTATGGCCCTGGGTATGATGCTCCCCGGACTGGTTAGCGGTTATATTCAGGAATGGCTGGGCTATGACGGTTTCTTTATTTGGGTAGTGATTGGGGCACTTCCAGCAATATTTATTTTAAAATATTTAAAATATCCGGCAGATTATGGAAAAAAAGGGGCAAATTCAGAAGCTTAATCTTATAGATTACCCAACAGCTGCAAAATTACTTTCCCTAAAGGAAAAAGTCGGGCAGTTTTTTATGCCTGCTGCGTTTATCAATGATAGTGAAGAAGAAATACAAAAGCTGCAAGAGTTAATAAGAAAGTACCATATAGGAGGGCTCTGTTTTTTTCATTCCAGAGCCAGTGCTGCTACAAATTATGAAGGAAAGAAACAAGTAGTTTACAATAAGGATAGTTATAGCATTCTGAAAAACCTTATTAAACGTTACCAACAAGTTGCCAAATATCCATTATTAATTAGCATTGACGCAGAATGGGGATTGGCGATGCGCGTTGAAAACACTCCACAATACCCATATGCCATAACTTTGGGTGCCTTGGACAATCATGACGAAATTATTACAAAAGTGGGCAGGAATATTGCCAATGACTGTAAGCAGGCAGGAGTGCATTGGAACTTTACCCCGGTAGCCGACATTAATAGTAATCCTGAAAACCCGGTAATAGGCTATAGATCATTTGGAGGTGATAAGCACAATGTCGCCCGAAAATCTCTTGCTTTTGCCAGAGGACTAAAAAGTAAAAGAATACTTACCAGCGCCAAACACTTTCCGGGGCATGGCGACACAGCTACAGATTCTCATCTCGGACTTCCTTTGATCAATAAATCTAAAGAAGAACTCCTTGATAATGAGCTGTATCCGTTTAAACACTTAATACAAAACGGAATTGATTCAATTATGGTAGGTCATCTTGCAGTACCCTCACTTGCAGGTGGTTCAAAGGAACCTTCTTCCATTTCAAAGAAAATTATTAAAGAGGTTTTGCGAGAAGAAATGGGATTTCAGGGAGTGGTGGTTTCCGATGCACTGAATATGCATGCGGTTTCGAAAATGTTCTCCAATAAGGGTGATTTAGAATGGGCGGCATTTGATGCCGGTAATGATATTTTATGCTTTACTGAGCACATACCTGAAGGTGTTGAAGCAATACAATTAAATGCAACGAACAATCAGATTGAAGAGGCATTTAAACGTGTTTGGGAGTTAAAGGAGAAAGCCATTAATTCAGAAGTTGAAATCCCAAATGAGTTGAGTAACCCCGATATTTTAAACATGGAAATTGCAAAAAACTGCATAACGATTTGTGGTGGAAACAAAAGTGATATCATTGCATTGAGGGAAAAGGGCTTCTTGAGCATATCAAACATTCAAAATACTGATAATTTATTTATCACATTACTTAATAAGCATTTGAACTTTAAGAGTATTTCACTTAATGAAGAATCTAATAAAAGTGGTATTGCCAGGGAGGAAAATATACTGCTTTCGTTATTCCCGCCACAAGTAAAACCAAATGATAATTTTGGTTTTACCAAGACTGAAATTCAATTTATCAACGAACTAATAAGTTCTAAAAATGTAGTACTTTATCTTTTTGGAAATCCTTATGCATTAAGGGTTTTTGATTATAAAAATACCAGTGCGGTTGTTTTGGTTTATCAGGAACTTAGAGCATTCCAGGAAGTAGCAGTAGAACATTTTCTTGGTAGGCTAATTGCAAATGGCAAATTACCCGTAGTTTTATAGGATCTCAATGTGTCCTTCAAAGTCAGAGCAATTAAATCCATATAAAAAGCCCCATACATTTAGCAATATATGGGGCTACAATTTTTAAAAGGCCTAACTCCTTATAGTTCCTTTATCTTAATATTTCTGAACCAAACATCATCGCCATGATCCTGAAGTCCAATATAACCTTTGGCAGGAACATCAGCCCATTCCGGATTTAAACTCGGGAACTTGCTGCCTGCCACTAATTCATTCCATTCCGGTGTCCAAAGGTGGTATTCCACAACATTCTCACCGTTTTGGTTATGAACTACTGTGCCTTTATATACGGTAAGTTCAATTTTGTTCCATTCTCCTACTGGTTTAGCATTTTGTGGTTTTGCGGGTATCAAATCATACAACGAACCCGCCATACGATTACCATCTTTACCTAATTTGGCATCCGGGTGCTTCTCATTATCTAATATTTGCATTTCAGGAGCGGTTTTCCAGATATAATCCAACTTTTCTTCTCCCAGGTAAAAGATGCCAGAATTTCCACCTTCCGAAATTTTCCACTCTAAGCTCAGGGTAAAATTCTGAAATTGTTTATCGAAGATTATATCCCCTCCGTCTTTTGAACCTGCTTCTCCTCTACCTGAGCCAATCATATGCAAGGTTCCGTCAACAATTTCCCAGCCTGCAGGAAAATTCTCTTTTTTGTAGCCTCTCCAACCTTCTGAAGTTTTTCCATCAAAAAGCATTACCCAGCCATCAGCCTGCTCTTCCGCAGTAAGTTCATTCATTGGGGCTTCTTGTGTTTCCGGCACCATTTCAGCTTCTGTCACTGCTTCCTCTTTTTGATCTGCCTTTTTGTCCTTACAACTTGATAATACTGGAATCAAAATCAAGCTAAACAATACAACTAAACTAATTTTTCTCATCTGTTTCTTCTTTTTTGATTTTTATGGTCAGAATCAGCCTCAACAGCCAGTTCTAATCATTTTTATTTTTTGTCAAAATTCATTCTCTAATCAATGACCTATGCAGGCATATCAGGTAATGACCAACCATCTCTATATGTATGCTTTATCAATTCTTGGGAATATGCTATTGCATTCATTGGCTCGGTCCAGTCTTTGTTAAAGGTTGGGTGTCCGTCATGAATTTCAAATCCATCCTTTATTACCGTCCTAATTTCCTCATTAGCACCAATATTTGTGAATTCCATTTTCTCACCATCCCATTCTAATACTTTATTCAAGGCTTGTAAGCGAACAGCAAGTACGCCCATAACAACCATTTCATTAAATGGTCCGGCTTCAGCAAAATCTGAAGTACATGGCTTTCTGTTTTCTGCACTTTCTTTACATGCCCTTACCCAATCCATTTCATGAGCTCCCTTATTCCATGCAAGTCCTAATTCATCCTCAACTCTTCGTTCTGTTTTGGGAACATTGATCTTCTTGCCGGATAATAATTCTGGTTCAACACCATAACAACCTACATGAAGAATATCTTTTGTTCCGTAGA
>CBDUGN010000062.1:0-17394 GCA_965366915.1 uncultured Eudoraea sp.
CTACGCATTTTCCTCTTGCCGTATTTAACAACCAAAAAGGTTTTTGAAACTTATTGATAAACTCAGTATTAATCATTCCCAGGGTTTCGGGCGTTTGAGGAACGTGCAGGCTTATAATGTCTGATCTTTGCTCCAATTCCATGATCCCTACCTGCCTGGCATTTTCATCAAATACGCCCCCAATAATGTCATAACAAATTACTTCAACATCAAATCCACTGAGTTTTTTTGCAAAGGCTTTTCCCGTATTACCATAGCCGATTATACCTACTGTTTTGCCATCCAGTTCTGTTCCCCGGTTTCCTTCCCTGTCCCAGATACCAGTTTTCACTTCACGGTTGGCTTTGGGCAGCTTATTAAAAAGAGCCAGTAATAACCCCAGGGCATGTTCCCCAACAGCATTGCGGTTACCTTCAGGTGCAGCTGCCAAAAAAATTCCTTTATTCCGGGCATAATCCACGTCAATATTTTCCAGACCAGACCCAAGTCTGCCAATGAATTTCAGATTTTGGGCTTTATCTAAAAAACCTTGGTCTATGCTAAATCTACTTCTTATAATCAGCCCTTCGTAGAATTGAATTATCTTTTCCACCTCAGATTTAGGCGCGGTATACTCTTCAACATTTTCAAAACCCAGTTTGGTGAATTCCTCTATAAGCAAAGGATGGTTTATATCTACATGGAGGATTTTCATTCTATTTTAGATTTTAGGATATTCAGTTTGTGTCATTACATGCTGTACCTTGCCGGTATGGGCCGTTGTCAATTTTTCAAAGAGTAATAAATGTACTTCTTCATTATTTATTGTAGAGGGATTGTGTTCTACCCCTTTTGGGACAACTATAATTTCACCTTCTTTCACAACCTCTGTCCGGTCTCTGAATTGCATATACAAGGTGCCTTTTAAAACCTGAAAAAGCTCATCCTCATTTTCGTGTGAATGCCATACAAACTCCCCCTGAATCTTTGCCAGGATTACCTGCATATCATCTACCTGCGCTATTTGATGGGGGTGCCATGTTTTGCTAAAAGCGGCATGTTTCTCTTTTAAATTTATAGCTTTCATCTTTTTTAATTCAGATTTAATTTATCCATATTAATTCTGTAAATGTTTCCCATACCATTTAAAACCTTGTTGGCTTCATTGGTTAGTTCCGTGACTGATTTAATTCTATCATCCGGGGTCTTTGCCCTGTCACTGGTAAAGTAAAAATTATTTCTGGGAATATCTATAAATGGACTGTAGTCTAATTTGTCTGAGTTGATGACCTCTCCTAAATTCTTAGCTTTTCTCCATTTGCCGGTTTCATCTTTTTTACTGTAATATAAGTCACCTCCACCTAAACCATCTGCCCTTCCATACGAACTGAAAATCAATAGCTCTTCATCAGGACTGACAAAAGCATTAAACTCATAGGCTTTGGTGTTAACGGTAGAGTCTAGTGGCATTGGGGCACTGTACTCGCCCTCCGAAAAAGTGCTGAGAAATATATCTTCTCTACCAATACCCTCTGTTCGTGTTGAAGTAAAATACAGATTACCATTTGAACTTACAGATGGGTAAAATTCATCTCCGCGACTATTTACCAGTGTGTCTAAGGCACGTGGGTTATTCCATTTGCCATGAACCAGCTCAGCATACCAGATATTGTAATCGGTTCTGGTACTGTCTTCATCCATGGGCCTGTTAGACGCAAAGAACAATTTACTGCCGTCTTCAGCAAAAAATGGTTCAATATCATTGTAATTCCCGGAAAAAGGTAAGATTTCTCTATCTCCCCACTTCTCACCTTTCTTTTTTATACTTACCAAATTCCTGATTGTCTGCTTGTAATCTCCCAGGGTATAGACCAACTGATCTCCCTCTGGTGAAATAGCAATATCCCTTTCATACAATTGAGTGGAAATATAACCTTGGCCAAATACCTCGAGCTGTTCCGGATTTAGTTCAAGATAGAACATTGTGTTGCTTTCAGTTTTGCAGCTATAACTGAAGAAGATTAGAACTAAAAGATAAAGCATATGGGTTTTCATAACGCTAATATTTTTCCTTCTTAATTTCAGGCTGATCTTTTACCTCAAGTTGAAAAATATCATTTCGTGCATAATGTCCAATTACATCAAAATCGAGTTTGTTCAACTTAATTTCTTCCAGATCTATTTCGGCCATAAGTACTCCGGCCTTATCATACAAAGGTCCCGCAATAATTTTTCCATTAGGGGCTACTATAAGACTTCCTCCACGACACATTGTTTCGGGTTCATCAGTTACAAGTGACCGGTAGTTTTTGGGGTACATGGATTTGGTAAAATACTGGTTACAGCCCAGTACGTAGCAACGTCCTTCCAGGGCAATATGCTGCATGGTAGAGGTCCATTCTTCCCTGGCATCTGCCGTTGGGGCAATGTAAATCTCAACGCCTTTTCTATACATGGACATTCTTGCCAAAGGCATATAATTTTCCCAACAGATAAGGCCACCCAACCTGCCTAATTTGGTTTGGTAGGTGGTTAATGATTCACCGGAAGCCTCTGCCCATACAATTCTCTCTGTTCCGGTAGGTTTAATTTTTCTATGCGTGCCCAACAATCCGGAAGCAGGGGATATATAGAGCATTGAACAGTACAGACTGCCACTTATATCGTCCTTTTCAGTTACTCCTATAACCAGGTAGATTTTATTTTTTTTTGAAATATCTTCAAGTCTTTTAAGGTCTTTACTTTCAACGTTGAGGCTATTTTCATAATATTCAGCATAAAGTTTGCGGCCCTTTTCCGTTCTGCTTCCTATGGTGGCCCCAAAAGTAAATCCTCTCGGATACCCGGGGATAAAAGATTCCGGAAAAACCAATAAATCGCATCCTTGTGCTGCATACGTTTTGGTGAGCTTTTCAATTTTAAAAATGGTTTCTTTCTTATTAAAAAAAACAGGGCTTTCCTGGACTAATCCAACTTTTATTGACATAGACTGAAATTCTTAAATAGAATTTAAATTAGATTTCGGGGACCCTAAGGTATCTAATTTTAATAAAAAGTGAAGTCTAAATGCCTAAAATAACTTTAGCAATCCAGAAATAAATCAGGATTCCAAAAATATCATTGCTTGTAGTGATAAAAGGTCCGGTGGCAATTGCCGGATCTATGCCCCTTTTATCCAGAAACAAAGGAATAAAAGTGCCGATGATCCCGGCTACGATGATTACTACAACAAGGGATATTGAAATAGCAAGTGCTGCCGGAAAATTACCTTGCCAGAACCAGGTAAATAGCAATAGAACCACTCCCAATACAATGCCATTTAAAGTGGCCAGTAGCATTTCCTTTATAAGGCGGTTACTAATACTTCCCTTTAGGTCGTCATTAGCAAGTCCCTGGACTATGATTGCACTGGATTGTACACCAACATTACCTGCCATTGCCGCAATTAAAGGGGTAAAAAAGAACAAAATAGCATGATTGCTTATCATTTCTTCAAAACCTCCCATGATGGCTGCTGCACCAATACCGCCCAAAAGGCCCAAAAACAGCCAGGGTAAACGGGCTCTGGTTAACTCCCAAATACTATCATCTGCCTCTACATCCTGCGAGATACCTGCCGCCAGCTGATAGTCTTTCTCGGCTTCTTCTTTTATAACGTCTACGATATCATCAATGGTAATTCTACCAACCAGCCTGCCAATCTCATCAACTACCGGAATAGCCTCCAGGTCGTATTTGGACATAATCTTTGCGACCTCCTCAGGCTTTTCGTTTACATTAACACGATCAACTTTTGGAATATAAACATCTTTAATCGGGGATTTTGTAGAGGTCGTCAGCAAATCTTTTAGGGAGAGCCTGCCTATTAGTTTATCATCATCGTCTACTACATAAATGGAGTGCACTCTGGTTACATTTTCCGCCTGGGCTCTCATTTCCTTAACGCAGGTAAGCACGTTCCAGTTTTCATTTACTTTTACCAATTCCTTGGCCATAAGTCCACCTGCAGAATCTTCATCGTAACGCAGCAGATCTACAATATCCTTAGCATGTTCCCGGTCTTCTATTTCAGAAATTACCTCTTCAACTATTTCCTTGGGTAATTCCCCAACAATATCCGCGGCATCATCGGTATCCAGTTCCTCCAATTCTTCTGCGATTTCCTTGGAAGACAGGCTATTAAGTATGGATTCCCGAACATCTTCATCCAACTCAATAAGTACATCTGAGGTTTTATCACTATCCAGAAGTTTGATAAGATAGGTAGCTGATTCCTCACTTAGGTCATTAGCTATTTCTGCGATATCGGCATAGTGAAGCTCTTCCATAAAGGACTCTAAATCTGAGTCTTTCCTGGCTTCTATAAGCAGCTCAATTTCTGCTAGCAGCTCATCTGTGAGTTTAAATGGAGTCATCATCTATCTTCTTGGTCAGCGCGATAAATTGGGCAACAGCCAATTCTTCGGGACGCCGGTCAAAGATAGCATCTTCTTTTAGATTATCAGAAAGGTTAAATATTTTTAAACTGTTTCTCAAGGTCTTTCTACGCTGGTTAAAGCCCGTCTTTACTACTCTAAAAAATAGTTTTTCATCACAGTCCAGCATAAAATTTTCTTTCCTTAAAAGCTTTAATACCCCCGATTCAACTTTTGGAGGCGGATCAAAAACCTCCGGATTTACGGTGAAAAGATATTCAGCATCATAGAATGCCTGAACTAAAACAGAAAGAATTCCATACGTTTTGTTTCCTTCTTTGGAACAAATGCGCTGTGCCACTTCTTTTTGGAACATTCCTGAAAATTCGGGAACCCTGTTTCGAACCTCCAATAACCTGAAAACTATTTGCGTAGAGATGTTGTAGGGAAAATTGCCGATAATGGCAAAAGGTTCATTATTGAATAAAGTTGAAAGGTTGTATTTTAAAAAATCGGCCTGGATTATCTCGAGCGAATTATTTTGCTGCAGAATTTCATTGAATTCCAGCTGAAAGCTATGGTTAAGATATATGATAGATTCCTCGTCCAGCTCCATGGCTATGAGGTTCGCAGAGCGCTGGAGCAAATATTTTGTGAGGACTCCGGTGCCCGGACCAATTTCGAGCACATTGGTATATCCCTCCATTGAAAGCGTATCCGCTATTCGTTTTGCAATTTCTTCATCTTTGAGAAAGTGCTGCCCCAGATATTTTTTGGCTCTAACCGGACTTTCTTCCTGCCGGGTGCTTTTTTTAAACGAACTGTGTTTTTTGCGTTTTTTGGACATTATCTAATTCGGTTGCTGGGTACTACTTATATAAGCCCATGCAGTTTTGCCGGAGTTCAGGACTACCTTAATTCTTTTATACGCAGGGCCTTCATATTTATCAGCTTCCAAAATTTCTTTATTACTACACATATAGACCCTGCCGTTGACTAAATCTGTAGGCTCTTCTGAACGATGCATTACAGGATATACACCAACTACTTTCTCATCAGATAGCTTATAACCCATAAGGACATCGTTAAAGCCGGAAAGTGTCCTTGAAAAAACAGTTAACTGAATATTTTCCTGCTGTAAGGTCCCATAGGTAAACAGGTATTCTGTGGCATTTAATCTATTTTCATTAAACTCTTTTACAACGGCTAGCTCTGTTCTGAAGGCGACAAACTTATCTCCGAAGTTTTTAGATACCTCTTTACGCATTCTTTCGGCATCCTCGGCGTAATATTTATCTAAAATTTCCTTGTTTTCAGCAGTGTACTGTATTGAATACGTAATCCCTCCCATTTCTTCTTCTACCAATACCTTTGCCATCTTTGCGCTTATAAATTTTCCTGTCCCCAGGACTTCTGGAATATGCGTTTCCTTCATCCATTCCAACCATTTATCGTGCACAGATTCATCTATATTAATGGTAACGCTGTAGATAATCATACTTTAAATTTTATAATTCAGTTATGAAAATTTTAGTTAATACTATCGCCACGCAATATTCTGAAATTTTTACGTGCCTGAGGAAAGTAGTAGCTGTCCTGATAATTGTATATAATTTTCTCGTAATGCTCTTTAGCTTTCTCGGGTTCATTTAAGATGTGCCTGTAAAGCTCTGCAAGTGCAAAATGAGCATCATCAGCCAAAATATCATTACCATAAAATTCAACAATTTTAAGATAATTAAATTCTGCCGCCTCATAATCCTTAACAAGCTCTAAAAGCTCACCTTGTTTTAGAAGCGCCTCATCTTCTATTTTTTCTCCCTTGTGATTTATTAGAATATCATCTAAGACTTCAATGGCCTCCAGCGTATTCTGCTGATAAGCCAGGAGGTCTGCTCTGGCATATTTTTTTAAAGCAGTCTGAGTTGAATCTTCTAAAGAATTATCTGAAATTAAAAGGCTTAACTGCATAGCATCGTTTGCGATAAGTTGTGAAGTTGAGCCTCTTAAAATCTTAAGCTGAGTAAATGCCCAATCAAAATCACCTTTGTAAAAACTGGTTTGGGCTACTTTAAATCTTGCATCCTGGCCTAAAACGTCATTTTTTAAACTTTTTTGGACCTGGGAGAAATTAATGAGTGCTTCATTGAATTTCTGATCAAAAACGAGAATATCTCCAAGGGCAAGTTTAACATATGCTTTGCTGAAGCGCTCAAGTGGGAGTTCTAAACATTTCTTAAGAATAGCAACAGCTTCCTGGGGTTTGCCTTTTTTAAAAGTGAGGAAATTGGAATATGCAATTTGTAATTGCAAGGTGTGATTTTCATATCCATAAACCTCCATTAGCGACTCAAACTTTTTTTCTACCTCATCTAGAAGCTTTTCGCTGGCATTTAAAAGTTCAATGTCAATAAGATTAAGTCGGGCATTAAGTTTAATAACCGGATCATTAGAATTTTTGTCGATATAGGTTAGAATTGCCTTTGCATCGTCAATGGCATTATCCTCAATAGCAATATCGCCTAAGCCAATCAAACGTTGAAGCGAAAATGCCCCTGATCTTTTATAAATGGCTTTTTCCTGATTGAAGGCACTACTGTATTGTTTTTGTTGTACAAACAACCAGCTCAATATTTCATTCCAGAGTATATCCGGATTCTTTTGAGCCTTTTGCAAAAGAATTTTTTTCAGTTTGAGGTTATTGGGGTTTTCCGGATCTGAGTTAATAAAATTATCGAGATTACGAAGCACATTAGTTTGTGTAGCTTTGCCTGCTGAGATTAACTCCAAATAAGAGTCATACATCCTTTCAATGTCTCCCTGTTCTCCATAAATACGTGCCATTTGAAAATTATAGTCTAGCTCCGGATTTAATTCCATCGCTTTCGAGTAGGCTCTAAGCGCGTAGTCTAAAAGAGCATAGCGTTGAAACCTGAAACCTATTCCATAGCCATAATTTGGATTTTCCTCTATTTTTGAAAGCGCAATTTCATAATTCTCTTTGGCCTTTTCTGTCTGGTCCTGTAACAGGTAATTATACCCCAATTCAATATAAATGGTTGGGTAAGGGTTGCGAGATGCTATTTTCTTTAAAAGAAAAGCCTCTGCTTCTTTGTACATTTCCAACTGTTGGTAGCAGGCTATCAGGCCTTCGGCATAATCTGTTCGCCTTGGGTTTTTGTCTGCCAGATTTTTATAAAAGACAACCGCTTTCTCAAATTCTCCATCGTTGAAATACTGCTTAGCCAAAAAATCTTCTTGTGCCCATGAATGAAAGGAACAGATAAGACAAATAAATAGTAAGGCAAGTCGCATATTGGAAATTTATCAAATTTAACCAAGCTCTATAAAAAACACTGTCAAAGAAAACATAATATCGCTGAACTGAACTTTTACCGGGATTCATTCAACTCTAATATAGGTTACACATTGTAGGTTTTCCCACTAATGGTCAATTAAACGTAATAAAATCTAAGCAATTTTACTAAAACCAGTATAGGGTACCAGAATATCGGGAATATTTATTCCGTCTGCACTCTGGTAATTTTCAAGAATCCCGGCTAAAACCCGTGGCAAGGCCAGTGAGCTGCCATTTAACGTATGAGCCAATTGTGTTTTATTATTTTCATCTCGGTAGCGAAGCTTTAATCTGTTTGCCTGAAAAGTTTCGAAATTTGAGACAGAACTAATTTCCAGCCAACGGTCCTGTGCAGTTGAAAAAACCTCAAAGTCATAGGTAAGGGCCGAGGTAAAGCCCAGATCACCTGCGCACAGACGTAAAACCCGGAAAGGCAATTTTAATTCCCTTAAGATATTTTTTATATGCTCTACCATAGCATCCAGTGCCTTGTAGGAATTATCAGGATGTTCTACTCGTACTATCTCCACCTTGTCAAATTGATGCAGGCGGTTGAGCCCCCTTACATGAGCACCATAACTACCAGCTTCCCTCCTGAAGCAAGGTGTATAGCCTGTATAACAAATGGGGAGATCATTTTTATCAAGGATGGTATCTCTCAAGACATTCGTAACAGGTACTTCAGAAGTGGGTATCAGGTAAAGATCATCTTCGGTAACATGATACATCTGACCTTCCTTATCCGGGAGTTGACCTGTGCCATATCCAGATGCCTCATTAACCAGCAGAGGCACCTGCATTTCGGTATAACCAGCTTCAATGTTCTTATCTAAAAAATAGGCAATTAAAGCCCGCTGTAAGCGGGCACCCTTACCCTTGTAAACGGGAAAGCCCGCACCGGTAATTTTGACACCCAATTCAAAATCTATGATGTCATATTTTTTTGCCAGCTCCCAATGTGGTTTAGCATCACTGCTTAGGATAGGAATATCTCCTTCACGAAAGACTTCTTCATTATCCTCCTCGTTATTTCCTGTTGGAACAGATTCATGAGGGACATTTGGAATTTGATAAAGCGCATCCTCTAACTCATTTGCAACAGCGTTTAGATCTTCAGTCAGCCTTTTGGAATCTTCTTTCAGCTGAGTGGTCTTTTGTTTAATTTGATTTGCTTCCTCTGCTTTCCCATTTTTGTAAAGAATGCCAATCTCTTTGGAAAGTTTATTGCCTTCGGCCAGTGTATTATCCAGATCTGTTTGCAATGCGCGTCTTTTTTCATCGAGGCTAAGTACCTTATCTAAATGGAAGTCCGCATCAAAATTGCGTTTTTTCAGAGCTTTCGCAATCTGGTCTTTATTTGTCCGTAAGGCTTGTAATTGCAACATGTTAAGATGTTTTAAGCCGCAAATTTAGGGTTAATTGATTAATGTATCAATTTGAGGAAGCAACAATTTATTTATTCTCCTCTATTTAATTAAGTAACTGAGAAAATTCCTATTTGGCCGGAGCTTCTTCTGCTTTTGTTTCTTTGGAGGGAAGGATCCAGTTATGATGTTTGAAATGATCCCAGGGTTCTGCGGCCAGATCTACTTCCGGATCAATAAAGGGTTTTAATTTACTGCCATTTACACGGACTCTTGAGTTTACATAAACGGAAATAGGCGCACCATCTTCAGAGTATATTTTTTTAAGGCGTTGTGCAAATTGCCAAATAAAATCCGGATAAGCGGCAACCCTTCCTTTTTGCTTCTTTGAAAGATAGTCATTGAGGTTTACATTTATGATATTGCCATTGTCATTATTAATCACTTTAAAACTTATTATACCGGACCTGCTTCTCAACATCATCCGCCAACTCAATCTGTGACCTTCTTCAGTCCAAAGAACATCATCTTTTATAAAATAATGTCTTACAGGCAGAATCAGTTGAACCAAAAAGTAAATTCCGAATCCAACTATAAAAAGGTTTTTGTAGGCAGGGATACTTATTTGAGAAGATTCGAAGAAAGGCTTCTTTTTAAAGAAAAGCTGTTTTATTGTCTCAGGCTCAAAAAAGAATACCGTAAAGGCCAGTGCAAGGTAAGGGAAGATCCCGATTTGAAATACAATTGAATTGAAAAGGTGAAAGAATATGGCCAGGGTAAAAGCTACTTTTCTGCTGGGTTTCCATAGCAAAGCGGGAACTATTAGTAAATCGAAAATAATTCCCATAATGGAAATTACCTTATGTACCCAGGATTCCTGTAACAAATCTCCTATGAGCCAATAATGAGCTTTGTCTTGCATCAAAATTTGGACAAAACTAAAATCGAGCCAATCTGCATATAGCTTGGCCAGTGCTGCATAGGTATAAACGATAAAAAGTTGTAGTACAATAATCCATTTTACATAGCTGTACATACTTTCAGTCCTGATCTGCGGCCTGGCCCTTGCGTCTAATGAATATGCCTGGTTGGCAGGAAAAAGACACATTATCAGGGAAATCAGCACCAACAGATAATAATGATTGTTGTAGGAAGTTTTTTGCATAAGGTAAACTGCGGTCCAGAGCACTGTAAATGAAATAATGCTAAATCTGTACTTATAACCAAGAGCAATGAATATGCCCAGGGTACCCATAAGAAAAAAGTACAGATACATTCCGTATCCCGGTAAGGGTTGTAGCCATTCAAAACCAATAAAGGAAAAGGTAAATTCAGGCTCTATCAAAGTTCTTCGTACCCATCCGGTAAGTATAGCTCCATAGCATTCCAGGCTAATGAGGATACCTAAAAATATGCGAAAAATGATTAAGGGACTATTGTCTGTTCTTTTAAAGAAAAAATCATTAAACATCTAGCTTGAAATTATGCCTATTGAAGTTTGTTTGTCTTTAAGCAATTGTGTTTTAAGTTCTTCCAAGGAGTTGAACTTATGTTCATCGCGAATGCGTTCAAGAATATCTACCTGAATATTTTCTCCATAAATATCGGATTTAAAATCAAAAAAATGGATTTCAATGCTCTTCGAGGAACCATCAACGGTTGGATTAAAACCAATGTTCATCATTCCGTAAAAAAGCTTGTCATTAAGGATGCTTTTAACTACATAAACTCCATTTTTAGGTATGAGTTTATATTTTTCTCTGATAAATAAATTAGCTGTTGGGAAATTCAATTGTCTACCAAGACCTTTCCCCTTTTTAACATCGCCCGTCAGCATATAATTATACCCCAGGTATTCATTTGCGGTCTTCATATTCCCATCAATAATCGCATTTCTGATTTTTGTAGAACTTACAGAAACATCATCTATTTCCTGTGCTGCAATTTCTTCCACTTCAAAATTTAGGGTATTCCCAAAGGCGATAAGATCCTGGATATTTGCATTTCTGTTTCTTCCAAAGCGGTGGTCATAACCGATTATAATTTTTTTTGCTTTTAATTCATTCACCAGGATATCCCGTACGAATTCAGTAGAAGACAGACGTGAAAATTCGAGAGTAAAGGGATGAATTATTAGGTAATCGAGGCCAATATGTTCTAAAATTTTGATTTTTTCCTGGACAGTATTTAGAAGCTTTATTTCGGTATCTTTTTGCAAAACCATTCTGGGATGCGGGAAAAAAGTTAGTACCGTAGAACGCAGTCCGGTTTTTTTGGCATCATTTATGAGACGTTCAAGTATTTTTCTATGACCTATGTGAACACCGTCAAAAGTACCTATGGTTATAGCAGTAGGGTGCTTTTTATCGTAATTGGAAATGCTTTGAACTGTGACCACACAAATAAAATAATAAAAAGGCTTACTTTTAAAAGTTTAAAATTCCCTTGATGTTAACAAAACTACGTCTTGTTTTATCAATTACCATAATATTTCTCTCCTTTTATGGATCTGCGCAATCCAAATATTGGGGCCAGGAGATTACCCCCACTAAGATAATTTCACCTTCGCTATCCAATCCGGACGTAACTAAAGTTAAGGTTTTTCAATTGGACCAAGCATCCTTATATAAGGAACTTTTATCTATATCTACTCTAAAGAATGATAACGGAATAGTTTATTTTCCCGATATCAAAGGGAAATTAAGAGGATTTAAAATTTCAGAAAATGCAGTCTTATCACCTGAATTGGCCAAAAAATATCCCGGTATAAAGTCCTATTCGGGGTATAGCCTGGATGGTAATGAAGATCGTATTCGTTTTAGTATATCACACAAGGGAGTTCAAAGCATGATAGTGCATGCAGGAAGTGAAAAGACGACTTTCATGGAAAAAGCCATGGCTGAAGGGAATACATATGTTGTTTACGACAGGGGTTTACATTCAAAATTAGATAGTGAGTTTATTTGTTTTACAGAATCGGCAATTGAAAAAAGCATCAATGGTTCTGCTTCCAAACTGGTGGATGATCAAGTATTAAGAAAATACAGATTAGTAGTTTCCGCAACAGGTGAATACACCGAATTTCATGGGGGTACGATACCCGATGCACTTGCGGCCATCAATGCTACGCTCACAAGGGTGAACCAGGTTTTTGAAACCGATTTAGGTGTAACGCTAGAATTGATAGCCAATACAGATTTGGTAATTTTTACAGACCCGGATACTGACCCTTACGGAGGAAATTTAAATTCAGAGGTTCAAAGTACTCTTACCTCAACAATTGGTGAAGCAAATTATGACGTAGGTCATTTATTTCATGAAGATACCGATGGAGGGAATGCGGGTTTCATAGGGTCTGTGTGCAGAGATAACCAAAAAGGGAGTGCATACGCTGCTGCTCTAAATCCACAAGGTGATATCTTTGATCTCGATTTTGTAGCACATGAATTAGGGCATCAATTTGGAGCAAATCATACCTGGTCTTTTGAATCTGAAGGTACTTTGGTACAGGCCGAACCGGGCACCGGAACAACAATTATGGGATATGCGGGTATAATACCCGGAGAAAATGTAGCACCAAACGGGGATGACTATTTTCATTACTACAGCATATTTCAAATTATAGAATATCTTCAGACTACCAGTTGTGGCGAGCTAACGCTTTTAACAAACAATCCTCCGGTTATTAACCCAATAGGGGATTACATTATTCCCAAAGGAACACCATTTGTTTTAAAAGGAAATGCTACAGATCTCGATACTACAGATGTACTTACTTATGCATGGGAACAAATAGATGATGGCGTGGTTACGACAGCAACTTTCGGGCCCGACAATCCAAGTGGTGCAAACTTCAGATCGCTTAGGCCTACTACAGATACCGATAGATATTTTCCAAAATTATCAGAGGTAATCCAGGGTAACCTAACACAAACCAATCCGCCAATAAATTCTGCCTGGGAAACCGTTTCCAATGTGGAACGCGAAATGAACTTCGCCTTAACCGTCAGGGATAATGCAGCAGGTGGGGGGCAGGTAGCTTCAGAATTGGTAAAGCTTAATGTTTTAAACAGTGCGGGACCATTTGTGGTAACCTCTCAAAATACGGCAGATATTTATACAGCAGGATCTGTGCAAACAATTAGCTGGGATGTTGCCAACACCAACAAAACACCAATAAATACCCAAGAGGTAGATATTTTTCTATCAACAGATGGTGGCCTTAGTTTTCCAATACAGGTAGCTGCCGCCGTTCCAAACGATGGCAGTCATGAGGTTATTATTCCCGGAAATAGCACTACAACTGGTCGTTTCATGGTTAAGGGTACAGACAACATCTTTTTCAGTATTAATTCTTCTGATTTTATTATTGAGGATTCTGAAATTATTTTGAATTTTGCCGATCTCAATTATGGTGTTTGTGAGCCCAATGATCTTGTGGTACCTTTTATATATGAAACGTATTTAGGATTTAATGAAGAGGTTACATTCAGTGCTCTGGGGATGCCTCCCGGACTCACAGCAGTTTTTACACCACCGACAGCGACGGATAACAATACGCCGGTTTCTATTACATTTTCAAATACAGATCTTGTGACTCCAGGGGAATATCCTGTGAATATTACAGCCACTTCCCTGAGCCTCACCAAAGATGTAACACTAAATATTTCGATTAGCGATGCAAACTTCTCAGATGTTGTTTTACAGACTCCCACAGATACGGCCACAGGAGTAGGCTTGCAACAACAACTTGAATGGGAGTTGGATTCCCAATACAGTGCATACGACATAGAAATTGCATCTGATATATTATTTGCTTCAGTTATTGAATCTGCCAACGATATTATTTTTAACACCTATTTACCACAAAACCTACAGGAAGAAACCACGTATTATTGGAGGGTAAAACCAAAAAATTCTTGTGGCGAAGGTACTTTTGGTCCGCCATTCAGTTTTACGACTATAACAATAAGTTGCGATATTGAAATAGCCAAAGACCTCCCTGTGGATATAAGCTCTATTGGTACACCAACGGTAACTTCTAAAATTACATTCTTAAATGACTTACCTGTTACGGATGTTAATGTAGGCCTGGAATTGGAACACACTTTTCTGGCAGATCTTATAATAAGTATTACTTCCCCCCAGGGGACAGAGGTTATTTTAACTTCTAACTCTTGTGGAGAATTGGAAAATATTGATGCGGTTTTTGATGATGACGGAGATCCTTTTATCTGCAGTAGTGGAGGAGTAGCAATTAGTGGTACAGTAAGCCCTTTGGGTTCATTGGCCTCATTTAATGGCGAATCTTCTTTTGGCGAATGGATACTGACTGTTACTGATACTGCTCCGGCCGATGGGGGTACTATTAATAATTTTTTCCTGGAAATCTGTGGTGAAGGTGAATTGAGACCCGATGATGATGAAGATGGTGTTTTTGATGATGGTGATGACCTTTGTCTGGGAACCGCTCCGGGAACCGAGGTGAATACCGATGGCTGTCCCGTTTACCGTTTTGCCACAGATAATTTTAACCTGGCAATAGAAAGTGAATCCTGCATAACCAATGATAACGGATCATTTGAAATAACTGCCGTCATGTCTATGGACTACACTGTTAATGTGCTGGGTAACGGGTTGAATATTACAGAGGACTTTATAAAGGTTTATGAACTGGAAAATTTGGCGGCAGGTGCGTATGCTGTTTGTATAAATGGAACGGATGGAGTAAATACTTTTGAAGAAATCTGTTTTGATGTAGTAATAAATGAACCTGAGCCTTTAGGGGTAAGTTCTGTGATCTCTATAGACGTACAGCAGACAGTTCTGACATTGTCTGGTGCTCAATTGTATACTATTGAATTAAATGGAAGCTTAATTCAGACAGAAGCCCCTGAAGTTGTTTTGGATCTGAAACAAGGCGCGAATACATTAAAAGTTTCTACTAATTTGCCATGTCAGGGCGTATATGATGAAACCGTCTTTATTCCGGCTGTTCCGGTTATTTACCCCAATCCGGTGATTGAGACTTTAAATATATTTTTAGGAGTAACTATGGATCCTGTGGATATTGCGATTTTTGCATCAGACGGCCGGCTTATCAGTAGTCAAAGGTATGATGGGGATGAAGGTACAATTTCACTCGATTTTATTGGATTGCCTTCGGGCTTATACTACGTAAATGTTAGAGGAGGAATAAGAAGTGGAACCTATAAAGTATTGAAGCGATGAGAGTTATTTTAGTCGTTTTTATTGGTCTGCTCTTCACAGCGTGTAAAAAGGATTCTCCAAAACCGCCTTCAACGGCTGTTTTAATTTTCCCCGAACAAAACTCCTTATGTACTACGGGAGTTAGTATAACACCCACCTCAAGCAGGGTAGAGTTTATATGGCAAACTGCTAATAATACCAACACTTATGAATTAAGGGTTACTAATCTTTTAACAGATATTACACAAACAGTGAGTACCCAGGCTACCAGTGCAGAAGTAACCATAGAAAAAGGTTCTCCGTATTCATGGCAGGTTATTACCAGGAATACTCAGGTACAGGAAACTGCTTCAAGTGCAACCTGGCTGTTTTTCAATGCAGGGTCCCAAATTACTCATGCACCATTTCCGGCCCAAATAGTTGCGCCTTTATCCGGAGCTTCTGTGGTAGGGGACATTAATTCAGAAATTGAATTGGAATGGTCAGGCGCAGATGTGGATGATGACATAGTGGGTTATGAGATATTCCTCGATACTGTCTCTACTCCCCAGGTCTTAGTGGCTTCTCCAGCCGCAACTGTTTCCAGTATTAAAGTAAACACTATACCAAATACGGTATATTATTGGAAGGTGATTACCAGAGATGCTGAAGGAAACACTTCAGATTCAGGGGTTTATTCTTTTCGAGCGCTGTAAGTTCTAAGTAATTTGCTTAATACTACTTGTCAGTGCTGATTTGGCAGACTAGGTATTATTATATTCGTTCATGGTTATCTTTACTCCGGCCAAAACGAAAGATGCAATTAGGTCACCGACTCTTTCCAGACGTTCCGGAAGTGCACTTTTTTCTTCATCATTCCATTTTCCAAGGACATAGTCTACTTGTCTTCCCTTACTGAATTCAGAACCAACTCCTATTCGCAATCGGTTATAATTAGTGGTTTGTAAGCTGTTTTGAATATCCCTAAGACCGTTGTGACCACCATCACTTCCCTTTGTTTTTAACCTTAGTGTCCCAAAGGGTAAATTTAAATCATCAGTAATCACAAGGATATTTTCCAATGGAATTTTTTCTTTTTCCATCCAGTATTTTACAGATTTACCACTTAGGTTCATATAAGTAGATGGTTTTAAACACAACACACTTCTGCCTTTTATTTTAAAGGAACCTAAATCCCCCAATTTCCTGGTCTCAAAAGAGAATTTTTCTTTTTCAGAAAGCTTGTTAAGCACTAGAAAACCTACATTATGCCTGGTGTCCTTGTATTCATCCCCTATATTTCCCAAACCAATGAGCAGGTACTTTTTCATGGAATCTGTTTCTTCTAAAAGTCGTTTTTCTTTCCCAAAAATAAATTCAAAAAATCTTTTCATACCCTCAGTTGGTTAAGAGTAAAAATACAAAAGCATCCCGAATCCTTATATTTATGGACGGGATGCTTGGTATGAATAAGTTCAGCTAATTTATTCAGCTGCTCCTTCTGCAGGTTTTTCACCACCTTCAGCAGCAGTTTCAGCAGCACCTTCAGTTGCTTCGGCTCCTTCAGCACCTTCTTCTAATCCTTCTTCATCTTCCTCTTCTACCTCTATGGCTGCACGAGCAGTTTTAACCTGTACGACCACAGTAGAATCTGGCTGTAGAATAGAAAAATCATCATTTAATAGGGATTCTACAAGGATGTTATCCCCGATTTTTAAATTCGAAATATCTATATCAAAGAAATCAGGAAGGTTGTCCGGTAAAGCTTTTATAGTCAGTTTTCTATTTCTGAATAATAAGCGACCTCCATTTCTTACCCCCGGCGAATTACCTTGTAAACGCACAGGAATATCCATAGAAACTTCTTTGTCGTCGAAGAGTTGGTAAAAATCTATGTGCAGAATTTTGTCCGTAACAGGATGAAACTGTATGTCCTGCATGACGGCTTTTACTTTTTCACCTTTATCCAAATCAACCTTTACAGTGTGGGCGTTGGGAGTATACACTAATTTTTTGAATGCTAATTCATCCGCCGAAAAGTGTAATGGTTTTTCCCCTCCGTATACCACGCAAGGAACCTTTCCAGCAT
>CBDUGN010000063.1:0-17092 GCA_965366915.1 uncultured Eudoraea sp.
AGCCGCTGACCAATTTTTAAATTGTTACTTCTAAGACCGTTCCATCGTTTAATCTGGCTTACCCCAACCCCATAACGCTCGGCTATTTTTCCGAGATAGTCTCCACTTTTAACCCTGTATCGAATTCTGTCCTCGGCGGTAACCAATTTCGGTAAGGCACTTTCCCTGCTTTTATTTTCTTTTTCTGCATACGCATAAATAGCTTCTTCGTTGTTTACAAATTTACCAATGGCATCTTTCGGGAGTCTTAAGAAATACTTCTTGCCTTTAATTTTAGGAATAATGTCTAATTTGTAAGAAGGATTCAGAACTTTTAATTCTTCTTTACTTACCCCAACAAGTTTTGAAATCTGATCAAAAGTTATTAGCTGTTTAACATGAACCGTATCGGTTTCAAAATAAGGTCTATCCACCTTATTTAACTTAATTCCATGCTCTTCTGCATACTCAAACAAATACATGGTCGCCAAGAAAGCCGGCACATAACCCGCAGTTTCTCTGGGAAGATTCCTTCTAATGTTCCAATAATTTGTATAGCCGCCAGACCTTCTGATTGCTTTATTTACATTACCCGGTCCTGAATTATATGCTGCCAACGCTAAATCCCAGTCACCAAAGGTTTGATAAAGTTTTGACAGATATTTACATGCTGCTGCAGTAGATTTAATAGGGTCGCTGCGGTCATCTACATAACTACTTACATCCAATCCATACATCTTACCAGTGCTATACATAAATTGCCAAAGACCCGTTGCGCCCACCCTGGACTTTGCCCTTGGGTTCAATGCAGATTCTACGATTGCCAGATACTTTATTTCCAAAGGAATATTGTAATTGTCCAATTCCTGCTCAAACATGGGGAAATAAAATTGGCTAGCAGTTATCATACGCCCAATAAATTCATGCTTACGCAACAAAAAAGACTGAATTACTCTTTCCAATGAAGGGTTATATGCAATGTTAAATGGCGTTTTTTGATCTAGTAATTCCAGACGTTCTTTTAATACATCGGTATCAATTGTCAGTTGTTTTAAAGTATCTATTTCCAGATTGGAGACATAATTATACATGTCATCATATAAGCTTGCATTTTCATACAGCTCTTTCATCCATAAACTATCGTATTTAGCAGCCTCTGAATTATCCTGAAGCTTATAGCCATCCATTGTTGCCGTCGACTCAACAGATTGGTCCTTTACTTTTGGGGTTTCCTTGAATACAGCATTCAGTTTAATTGGTTTTTGGATAACTTCAACCTTTTCTTTAGTAGAGAATGTGGCTTCCAAAATAGGAGGTGTATCTTGTTCTTGTGCCAACAATGGCAGAACAAAAACAAGCAGAACAATGTAAAAAATTATCTCTCTAATTGCGGTCATAAAACTGATTTTTGGCCGTAGGGTGCTAGCTAAAATCGCATTTTTTTATGAAACATTAAAATAATGCTTCTTAAACTATTTTAAAAAAACAGAAATCCCAGTTATTCGATAACGGCTTTAAGCCTCTAATATTGCCGCAATACCTGGCAGTGATTTACCTTCCAGGCTTTCAAGCATAGCGCCTCCGCCAGTCGACACATAACTTACTTTGTCTTCAAATCCAAATTGTTTTACCGCTGCTACCGAATCTCCCCCTCCAACTAATGAAAATGCCCCGTTTTTAGTGGCTTCATCAATAAAATTTCCTACTGCAATGGTGCCTTTAGCAAAGCTCTCCATTTCAAAAACACCTACGGGACCATTCCATAGAATTGTTTTGGATTCTTGTATAACCTCCCTGAAGTTTTCTAATGTATTTGGTCCTGCATCCAATCCCTGCCAGCCATCCGGGATATCATCAACAGCGACAATTTTAGTATTTGCATTGTTGCTAAAATCATCGGCAGCAATAACATCTACAGGAAGATGAACCTTAACTCCCAGGTCTTTAGCTTTCTGTAGAATAGAGAGTGCTAGATCCATTTTATCATCTTCACATATTGAATTTCCTACTTTGCCTCCTTGCGCCTTTATAAAGGTATAGGTCATCCCGCCTCCTATAATCAAATGATTTATTTTACTCAGGATATTTTCAATAATGGTGATTTTAGAGGAGACCTTGGCCCCTCCCAGTATGGCGGTAACAGGTTTCTCACCCGTTTTCATAACCTTATCTATGGCCTTGATTTCTTTTGCCAAAAGGTATCCAAAGCATTTTTTATGTGGAAAAAAGCCTGCAACTATTGTTGTAGATGCATGAGCTCTATGAGCAGTACCAAAAGCATCATTGACATAAATATCCCCTAAATGTGACAATTGTTCTGCGAACAATTTGTCTCCTTTTTCTTCTTCGCCATAAAAGCGAAGATTTTCCAGCAAAAGCACTTCTCCATTCTCCAATTCTGCTACTGCACTTTCTGCCTTTTCACCTATACAATCGTCTACAAACTTCACCTGTACACCTATTACTTCAGATACTTTATCACAAATATGTGATAATGATAACGCAGAATTTCGCTCGCCTTTAGGTCTCCCGAGATGGCTCATAAGAACGGCGCTACCGCCGTCTTCCAGGATTTTAATTATTGTGGGTTTGGCCGCTTCAATTCTATTCGAATCTGTTACATTAAAATCTTCATCTAACGGAACGTTAAAATCTACGCGCACTAAGGCTTTTTTGTTTTTAAAATTAAAATCGTCTAATGTTGTCATTCGGAATAATTATTTAGAGAAAGGCAAATGTAAAGATTATAACAATTCAGTTAAAGGCAAGTCCATTAATTTATTGTTAGATGATCAAATGTCCTATATTTGGAGGTATGTTATTTAAGGACATTCTAGGGCTTTCTCACATAAAAAATCACCTTTGGTCTAGTGCAGATGCAGGACGCATACCACACGCACAATTATTTGTAGGCCCCGAAGGTTGTGGCACGCTTGCAACTGCCCTGGCTTATGCGCAATATTTATTGTGCGGGAATTCCGGTGGTGAGAACTTACCCCTGGAAGATTCATGTAATCTGAAATGTGCTTCTTTATCCCATCCAGATTTACACTTCGCATTTCCTGTATCAAATTCAGCTAAGGTAAAATCGCATGCTGTTAGCAATAATTACTTGCAAGAATGGCGACAATTTGTGAAAGAACAGCCTTATGGAAATCTTTTTGATTGGTACCAGCTGATAGGTATAGAAAAGAAACAAGGGCAAATTGGGGTTGATGAGGCCCATGATATTGTAAAAAAGCTTTCCTTAAAATCTTATGAGGGAGGATACAAAACAATGATTCTATGGATGGCCGAAACAATGAACATAGCCGCTTCAAATAAATTACTAAAATTAATAGAAGAGCCCCCGGACAAAACCGTATTTATATTTATTGCCGAAGATGAAGAACAGATTCTGCAAACGATACGTTCCAGATGTCAGACATTACACTTTCCGCCCTTATCTGAAGATGCAATTTCAGCTGCATTAATAGAAAAGGGTTTAATGAGAGAAGAAGCCTTAAAGGTTGCTCACGAAGCAAATGGAAATTTGAATAAAGCCATGGATCTTATGAATAAAGATTCTGAAGAATTAATTTTTGAGAAGTGGTTTGTGCAATGGGTGCGCAGTGCTTTTAAGGCAAAAGGAAATAAGGCGGCAATACATGAATTAATTCTCTGGAGTGAAGAAGTAGCTAAAACCGGAAGAGAAACTCAAAAGAAATTTTTAAAATATTGTCTGGCCGTAATGAGACAGGCCATGCTATTAAATTATAATGTCAAAGAATTGGTTTATATGCGAATTCATATCGATGGCTTTCAGTTAGAGAAATTTGCTCCGTTTATTCACGAAAGAAATATAATGCCCATTGTTAACGAATTCGAGGATGCCATATATCATATAGAGCGGAACGGGAATTCTAAAATTATTCTCACTGATTTATCTATTAGACTTACTCGTTTATTGCACAGACGGGCGGCTTAATCAATACATTACAAGCAACCTATTGATAATCAAATTGTTATATAAAATATCTTATGGAAATGGAAAATATACTTAATAATGCAACTGTTCTTTTAATCTTACTATTCCTGATAATTACCTTCTTACAAAGCGGGATAGACAAAATAATTGATTGGAAAGGAAATTTGGGATGGTTACAGGGACATTTTAAGGATACACCATTAAAAAGCGTGGTTCCTTTATTGCTGGCCATCATACTTCTAACAGAAGTGATATCAGGAATTTTATGCTTTGTTGGGCTTTACCAAATAATATTTATTGGAGAAGGCGCCATTGCGCTTTATGGGGCTATCTTGTCTTGTATAGCTTTGCTAATGCTGTTGTTTGGACAGAGAATAGCCAAAGACTATGATGGGGCAAGAACTATAGCAATTTATTTTATCCCGGCAATTTTCCTGGTTTATTTGCTTCAGGGTTAAACCATAAACGAAATAACAGCGAAATTTATTACTGCATTCATATCTGAAGCAATGCATTTTCTATAAATACCAAAGCGACAATAAAACAGGGAAATTACTTCTTATACTTGTCGTTTAATATTTTCAAAATGTCTTGTGTAAGGTCCTTTGTATTGGTTCCATAAAGGACACTACCACCTTCTCCACCGCTCAGGATATAGGTATATCCATTGCTTTTTCCATAGCCCTTAATCTCCTTTTTAACCTTACTGATCAAACTATCCATTTCTGTCTGACCTTCTGATTGCATTTGTTGTTCTTCCTGTTGCAACTGCTGACCAATAAACTGACCTCTTTGTTGTAACAAGCCATATTCCTCCTGCGCTTTGTCTTGAGCCATGCTTTGTGCTTTGGTTTGAAAAGCCTGGGCTTCTAATTGAAAAGCCTGAGAAATACTATCCCTTTTCTTATTTAGCGCTTCAGCCTTAACCTTATACCTGTCTTCAATATCGATTTTTTCCTGATAGCCATCCATCAATTTTACATTATCAACAAAGCCAATCTTATTTTGTTCACAAGCAACTGCTGCGATCAAAAACATCGCTAAAACTATTTTTTTCATTTGATCCTTAAATTTAGTTCGGCAAAAATAGGAAAGGTTTTTGTAATGATTTGAGTTTTATTAAATAATTAAACGGGCTGTTAGTAAAAGACACCTATTCCACCATTTTGACTATTCTAGTAACAATAGATTTTATTTATATAAAATTAACCAAAGAACTTGTTTTATCTATTCCTTCTTCAATTATTTAGCGCCCTTTAATGAGCTAATACAAAGACTCCTGGGGCAAATATATTAAAGCGTATAAAATGCGCTTAAATCGCTTTAAAATGCTTTTTCATCCATTTTAAGAATGTAAAGTAGAGAAGAATACTCTTTTGTTTTCCATGCCCGAATATTTGATATAAGTCCAATTAAAAAAGCTCTTAAAAAATTACCCTTCCTGTGTTTATATTTTTCCGAAAGTAACGAAACATAAAAAGAATCAAATATTAAGGGTTTTATTTTTACAAGTTTCATTCCGCTTTTGGCAAAAAGCTTACGAATAGACAATTGAGAGAAGTGCGAAAGATGTCTGGGAACATCATATGCAGCCCAATACTCCTTATAATATTCAGCATCATAAGAATTAAAATTTGGAACTGCGATCATCAATGTTCCATCTCTATGTAGCAGTGAGGTTATCTTGTCTATCTGTAATTCCAAATCAGGTAAGTGTTCAAGAACATGCCAAAGGGTAATTACCTTAAAACTGCGCTTGTCCAAAAGATCTAAGTTCTCTTTTAGTTCCAATCCTTTCTTTAATGCAAGGGCTCTGGCATTTTCACTCGGTTCTATTCCATAAGTTTCCCAGCCATTTTGCTTTGCAGATTTTAGAAAAGCCCCAGTGCCTGCCCCAATATCCAACAGTGTTTTATCTGAATCGGTATATTTATTAATAAGGTTAACCTTTCTCTTAAGATTGTACTTTTTAATATGTTGATAGAGCTTTTCAACTAAATTGTTCGCTGAATCCGTATGAGAGATATAATCTTCACTGTTATAATAACTATAAAGATTGTTAGGCTCAGGATATGTACGCAACATATTTAATTCCGTATCCAATATCAATTCGAATTCTTCACCGGAAACGGAAAAATCTTTAGTCTTTAAAAAACGCATCATTATTTATTTGTGTCGTCTACAATATTTTTTTCAATTTCGAAGATAGTTTAAAACACAGTCTTGAAAAAACGGGCTTTTGCCAGATCTACTTCCCTTAATCCAGATTAAAATTGTATTCTTTACTTATGTCCTCTTTGCTAAAACTTGAACTAAAACTTATACTGCAATAGCCATTTATGACATCCAGTTAATCTGGTTCCCAAGGGCTTAGACTACTATTTGTTCCACGTGGAACAATCCTGATTCATCTGCCCATATATACCAGTAAAACGCTAATATCACTCGGAGAAACACCGCTAATTCTTGAGGCTTGAGAGATTGTAGTGGGCTGTATGCTGGTAAGCTTTTCTCTGGCTTCAAAAGAAAGAGATTTTAATTTACCGTAATCGAAATTTTCCGGAATTTTAATATTCTCCAATCGCTGTAGTTTGTCCGCATTATTTTTTTCTTTAGCTATGTAACCAGCATATTTTACCTGGATTTCTGCCTGCTCAAGTACTTCGCTTTTTAAGTTATGATCATTTACATAATTTGAAACTTTTTCAAGCTTTAACATATGAGACATTGTAACCCCGGGTCTGGAAAACACCTTAAACATCTTATCGGCCTGTTTTACAGGTGCCGAAGAAACGTCTTCCAAAATAGGGTTTATCTGTTCCGGATTAAAGCTTGTTTTTTTGAAGAAATCAATAAAATCATTTGACTTTTTTTCTTTTTCTCTCATTGCAAAAAGGCGTTCTTCTTTTGCTAATCCTATTTCATAGCTTTTTGGCGTAAGTCTAAGATCCGCATTATCCTGCCTTAAGAGTGTGCGATATTCGGCCCTTGAGGTAAACATTCTATAAGGCTCCTCAGTACCTTTTGTAATTAAGTCATCTATTAAAACCCCAATGTAAGCTTCATCCCTTTTTAATATGAAGGAGTCCTTTTCATTAATTTTTAAATGTGCATTTATCCCTGCCATTATCCCCTGAGATGCCGCTTCTTCATATCCCGTAGTTCCATTGATCTGTCCCGCAAAATACAAGTTTTGAACAAGTTTAGTTTCTAAGGTGTGCCTTAACTGCGTAGGTGGGAAATAGTCATACTCTATGGCATATCCCGGCCTGAAAAATTTAACCTGCTCAAATCCAACCACAGATCTTAGGGCCTTATATTGTATGTCCTCCGGTAGTGAAGTGGAAAATCCATTAACATAGACTTCCACAGTATGCCAACCCTCCGGCTCAACAAAAATCTGATGACTTTCCTTTTCAGCGAATCTATTAATCTTATCTTCTATAGATGGACAATACCGAGGCCCTATGCTCTTGATTCTTCCATTAAACATCGGAGAGCGATCAAAACCTTCTTTTAGTAAATCGTGAACCAAGGCATTGGTATGAGTCATATGGCAATCACGCTGTTCTTTTAATGTTACAGATTCCAAAAATGAAAATTTCTCAGGATTCTCATCTCCGGGCTGTGGGATCATCCTTGAATAGTCTAAAGATCTTCCATCTACCCTGGGCGGTGTTCCTGTTTTCATTCTTCCGCTTTCGAATCCAAAATCTGTTAATTGCTCTGTAATTCCAGTTGCAGATTTTTCGCCTGCTCTGCCACCACCAAATTGTTTATCCCCAATATGAATAAGTCCATTTAAAAATGTACCGTTCGTTAGCACCACGGCCTTAGATCTTATATCTACTCCTAATGAAGTCCTAACCCCTATTACTTTCTCGCCTTCTACAAGCAAGCCACTCACCATTTCCTGATAAAAATCTACCAACGGCGTTTTTTCTAAAGCCATTCTCCATTCCTCGGCAAACCGCATTCTATCATTTTGCGCCCTTGGACTCCACATTGCAGGGCCCTTGGATTTATTCAACATCTTGAATTGAATTGCCGATTTATCAGTAATTAGTCCACTATAACCACCCAGCGCATCGATCTCCCTCACAATTTGACCCTTAGCAATTCCACCCATAGCCGGATTGCAGGACATTTGTCCAATTGTTTGCAGGTTCATAGTAACCAATAATGTTCTTGAGCCCAAATTAGCCGCTGCTGCCGCAGCTTCAGCCCCGGCATGTCCTCCTCCTACAACAATTACATCATAACTTTTCTCAAACATCTTGCCTATTGTTTCACGTGGAACATATTAATCTTCTCATCCTCTTTAGCCCGCATTACTTTTATTTCTTCGTCCGACTTATCCTTATAACCTATTAAATGCAATAGTCCATGAGCCATAACACGTCGCAGTTCTAGATCAAATTCTACATTATACCGTTGAGCATTTTCTTTAACACGTTCAGTAGAAATATAAATCTCTCCAGAAAGGGTATTTTCTTCGGAATAGTCGAAAGTAATAATGTCTGTATATGTCTTATGTCCTAAAAACTTTTCATTTAAAATGAAAAGATACTCATCTGTACAAAAAACATAGCTTACATCTCCTAAATCGCTATCTTCACTGGCAATAACTTTCTTAATCCAATCGGTATATTTTTTTTGGTCTTCTAATTTAAAATTCGCTTCATATTGATAATCAATCATCTTGTCTAAAATAGCTTCTTACCCTCTGCTGATAATTTTGCCGCAAAGGTAATGCTTGCCTGTTTAAAATCTCAATTTCATTTCTATAATTCTCAAGCACATCCGGCCTTGTCAATACCGGGTTTTGAAACTGCTTAGTATTTGTTTCGCTTTCACGTTCGTTTTTTCTTCCCTGCTTCAGCGCCGCATTCTCCAGTTTTAATAATTGATGTTCAATTAAATTCATTTTATCCCTTGTTCTTTGGGTAATTCCGTTTTCCAAAAGATCATTTTGAAAATCTTCCATTTGTTTAATAAGTTTTAAGGTAAGTCCTTTATCTCCCGCCTTAATCATATCCGCTAATTGCTTTTCCAGTTGTTGCTTTAAATATTCCTGTTCTTTATAAATTTCATAAAGTTCTTTCATTTCTTCCTCACTTATGCCTCCTTGCCCACCTTTACCGTCCTCACCATTTCCGTTCTTTCCTTTGTTTCCTTCCCCTTCTTTTTCTCCTTCCTTTTGTTTTCCTTCGCCCTTTTCACTCTCACCATCAGCGCCCTGATCTCCTTTCTTTCCGTTTTGACCTTCTTTTTGACCCTTACCATCTTTCCCTTCACCTCCTTCTTTTCCACTTTTGCCCATGTTCCCCATTTTATCTTTAAGCTCTCCCTGCGCCTTAATTATATCAGGTAGCTGAAACTCTTCATTAGGGTTACCTGATCCAGACCCGGGTTTCATACTCTGCTGCATATTGTCCAGAAGGTCCGCTAAAAAGTCAGCCAGACTATTTGAAGCGTTAAGGACATATTGTTCATAGGCCGCACCCTGATATATTTTATTGTCCGCTATACTCTCAAGAGACTTGTCAATATTATAATAGACTTCCGTAATCTGTTTATTTACAAACTCAGATAATTCAGCTCTTCTCAGTGACAATGCAAACAAACTATCGTCTATATGTTCAAATAAATTTCTCAATTCCTTTTGCTTTCTTACACTACCTGAATAGTTTGCCATATCAAAATCCGAGCTTTCCAACTGATCAAATAAGTTTTCTTGTTTAAACGAAAAAGTGACTAAATTATCTAAAATTTGACGTAACATTTCAGCATCCTCGGTAATAGTCGATTCCCCGCTCGAAGAACCTGAAGTACTCAATTCTTCACTCATCTCCTGCATCTTTTGAGCTGCTGCTTTTTGTTTTTGTTTAGCCTTCTCAGCCGACCTATTTTTATTATCCTCCTTATTTGTCTGCTGTTCTTCTTCTTTCTTCAGTTCTTCAAAAGCCTCCTTTTGATCATCCTTTATTCCCTCTTCCTTGTTTTTATCGATTTTTAGCTCCAGGGGTTTCTTAAGATCCTTGTTGTCCTTCTTAAGATCTTCCAACTCTTCTGCAAGTTTGTTGAATTCTTTATTCATTTCCTCTTGAGATTCAGAATCCAACTTGTCTTTTTCCCTGTCTGATAATAACTCTTGTTTTTCTGCTAACTTCTCCAAATCCTTTGCCAACTGGGCAGTCTTCTCAGTTACATAATACCGTTTAGTTAATTCTAGTAATTGCTCCAGGTTTCTTTTACTATTTTGTTGATTTTTACCCAGTTCCTCGAGTCGTTTCGACAATTCTTCCTTATTAATTTTATCGGCTACTTTATTCAGTTCTTCAAGTAATTTCTCGTTCTTTTTTGCTTCCAGTTCCTGGCGCTCCAGTCTCTCCCTCAACAATTCATTAAGTTTGTTGGACTTATCTCCAGATTCGAGATTATCCTTTAATTGCTTGCTGAACTTTTGCATTAACTGTTCCTGATCCTGTTGCTTTTTCAGGAATTCCTTTACCTGCATCTGGTCATTAAAATTAAGGCTGTTCTTTTCTTTTTGTTCTTTATTTATATCCTTTAACGACTCTTCCTGTTCACTAAACTTTTCTAATGTCTTATCCATACCCTCGATCAAAGACTTTTTTGCCGCTAATTCCTTATTATTCAACTGGTTAGAATCCAAGATCGCCGTAGTAAAAATCTCTGTTTTAGACGACTTTCCATTGTGAAGCGCATCATTGTCCACCGCTTCAAAATAGTAATTGTAAGTACGGCCTTCTTGAAGATCTAAACCCGTGGGAAAAGTGTAATAAAACTGATTGTAGTTTGCGTTTGGCGCACCCAGCTTAAGAATTTGTTTATTTTCCTTATCATTCTCTGCATAGCAGACAAGCTTAATTGAACTTATCTCATAATCATCTGAAGCTTCTCCAACAAAATAAGCAATATTCGGTTTTAAAGAGTCTATAACCTTCTTTGCAGAAATTGAAGGAAAGGCGTCTTTAATAATCCGGAAATGATATTCAAGTTTTTCATAGTTTGTAACATTTTTATTAGATGTGGCCAAAGCATAATAAAACTCTTTATAAACGGTCTTATTTAATGAAAAACTGTTTCCTTCCTTATTAAATGAAGTAGTAGTGTCCTTGCTAATTAAAACTACTTCTTCTGTATTTGCCCCTTCTATCTTCCAGCTTACTTTAGTTCCCTCGGGGAATATTGCATTGCCGGTACCTTTTAGTATATCTGAAGGCTTTTTGGTATATACGGGATAATCCAAGGTAATCTCAAAAAATTGTATGGAAGGTGTTTTCAGAGATCTTAACTCATAAATCCTTGAATCAATATCATTGGCCCTAAAGAAAAATTCTGTAGAACTTAGCGGAGGTGTAAAAGTAAATTCATATAAATCGCCGGTCTTTTGTAATGAAATTTCCTTTCCGTTTACAACAATATAAACCTCTGTTGGCTGAACTTTCCCTTCAGTTGCTACCTGGACCGTAACACTCTTGTCTTCTAAAACTTCCAAATCTCCTGTTAAAAGCCTGAAGGCGAAAGGAGCAGGAGGCTCATACGCAGTATCATAATTTAGCACTCGTTCGTAAGAACCAAAAAATGAGCCTATATTTCCTGATACCCAAAGCACAACTAAAGAAAAAATAGGAATCAAAACATACTTCAGGTATTTATAGCTCTCCTTTAGGTTTATTGCTTTAGTAAAAGGAACTATTGTTAAATTTTCTGAGCGCTGCTGAATACTTGCCAGCAAAAGCTCCGACTGTTCCTTATCCTCCGCCAAATCAAGCAGATTGTACAATTTATCACCAACTTCTTTAAAATGTTTACCAATTAATAATGAAGCTTCCTTATTGCTTATTCCCTTTTTAAGCTTAAAAAGATGGAAAATTGGAACTGCTATATAATGATAAAGTAAAAATCCTTCTACGGTTAAAAAAAGTAACAGCAACACAAAACGACCTCCAGATTTCAGCCAGAAGAAGTATTCTATTCCAAGTATTAACATGAAATACAGCACGCCAAATGCCAAAAAAAGCAACCCGCCCTTTATCAGCATTTTCGTATAAAACTTGCGGCTAAACTGATCCAGTTTATCCAAAATGTTATTGTAACTATTCAAAATCTGCTATATTTAGTACCAAGATACCCAGTAAACTAGATTTTTACCTCAAATAATTGTTAAAAAGTAGTGAATGAAAGATTTAAAGTACATGGCGGCATTTACTATACCAATCTCCGCATTTATTGGTATTTACCTAAAGGGCTACTGGAGTTTTATTGCGCCGGTGTACGTATTTATGCTTATTCCACTTTTGGAATTACTCCTGCCAATAAGTGTTGCAAACTTCCAGGGGAAGGAAAGAGAAGCGAAAGAAAAAAATAAACTTTTTGACTGGTTGCTCTATTTGAACATTCCTTTGGTATTTGGACTCTTTTACTATTCTTTATATGAACTTTCTGCCGGCCCTTATGAAACTTTTGAATTAGTAGGAATTATTCTTTCACTGGGTATTGTGCTGGGATCTAATGGTATAAATGTAGCCCATGAATTGGGTCACAGGTCAGGTGCTTTAGAGCGATTTATGGGTAAACTATTACTTCTTCCGTCTTTATATATGCACTTCTATATTGAGCACAATTATGGGCATCATCTTCATGCAGCCACCAAGGAAGATCCTGCAACTGCAAAATATAACCAGTCGTTATATTCTTTTTGGCTAACCTCTGTTACCAGACAATATATAAACGCATGGGCTATTCAACAAAAACTATTGAAATCGCGGAATAGCGGGATGTTTTCCTTTTATAATGATATGCTTTGGTATACTTTAATTCAGTTTGTTCACTTAGGTTTTATCTACTACATATTTGGTTCTTCAGTCCTAATCTATGCTCTACTTGCAAGTTTAGTGGGTTTCCTGCTTCTTGAAACCGTTAATTATATTGAACACTACGGCTTGATCAGGACAAAACTACCATCAGGACGCTATGAGAGGGTACGCGAAATTCATTCCTGGAATAGCAATCATGTAATGGGCAGGATAGTGCTATATGAATTGACAAGACACAGCGATCACCACTACAAATCGTCTAAAAAATATCAGATATTGGATTACCATGATACTTCACCTCAAATGCCTTATGGTTATCCCACTTCAATGGTTCTTTCATTTATACCTCCACTATGGTTTAGGATAATGAATCCAAGAATTCCTGATGAAATGAAAAAGGCAAGCATATAATATATTTTATTGTGCTTTTTTAACAACTATCTTTGTTGCTTAATTTTATCTAAATGAGTAAAAAAGTTCGTGTTCGGTTTGCGCCAAGTCCAACTGGTCCATTACACATAGGCGGGGTTAGAACTGCCCTTTATAACTATCTTTTTGCAAAACAAAACAATGGGGATTTCATTCTCAGGATAGAAGACACAGATCAAAATCGGTATGTAGAAGGTGCAGAAAAATATATCATAGATACCTTAAACTGGTGTGGCATACCCTTTGACGAAGGGCCTGGAAAAGATTCAGGCCATGGCCCATACAGACAAAGTGAACGCATATTACTATACAAGAAATATGCAGATCTGCTCATTAGGAATGGAAAGGCTTATTATGCATTTGATTCCGCCGAGAGTCTTGATACCCATCGGAAGGACCACGAGCAGAAGGGTAAAACCTTTATATATAACTGGCACAACCGTAAAAAATTAAATAATTCACTGTCATTGTCTCCTGAAGAACTTCAAATTAAACTTGAGAAAGGTGATAATTATGTAATACGGTTTTATACCCCACAGGATGAAATACTACATTTGACAGATATCATCAGGGGGGATATACAGATTGACACAAACATCTTAGATGATAAAGTTTTATTCAAAAGTGATGGTATGCCTACCTATCATCTGGCAAATATTGTTGATGATCATCTTATGGAGATAAGCCATGTTATCCGAGGTGAAGAATGGTTGCCTTCATTGGCCCTGCATACTCAATTATACGATGCTTTTGGATGGGAGCCACCTATGTTTGCGCATCTACCTCTTATTATGAAGCCACAAGGAAAGGGTAAATTGAGTAAACGCGATGGAGAGAAGGGTGGATTTCCCATTTTCCCCCTTTCATGGGGCGATTCTATTGGTTATAGGGAAGCTGGTTATTTCCCGGAAACAGTAATAAATTTTCTTGCCCTTCTAGGTTGGAATCCCGGCACGGAACAAGAGCTTTTTAAAATGGATGAACTAATTAAAGCTTTCGATATCAAAAAGGTTCACAAAGCCGGAGCCAGGTTCGATCCAGAAAAGACCAGGTGGTATAATCATCATTACCTCCAGGAACAAGAGGATAAGGTTTTACTTAAGTCCTTTAAAGTAGTCCTTGATGAAAAACTAATTGATACAGAAGTATTCGACCTAACCCTGAAAGACAATGATGATTATATAGCAAGTGTTATTTTATTGATTAAAGAACGTGCTGCTTTCGTGCTCGACTTTTGGGAATTGGGGAATTACTTTTTCCACACCCCAAATTCTTATAACGAAAAAGTGGTAAAGAAGCAATGGAAAGAAAATACTCCTGCCATTTTAAATAAAATTTTCTCTCTTCTCGAATCCTTAGAAGATTTTTCTTCTCCAGGTCTTGAAGAAATAGTTAAAAAATGGATTGGAGAAGAGCAGCTGTCATTCGGACAGGTAATGGCTCCTCTTAGATTAGTTATGGTTGGGGACTTAAAAGGCCCTCATTTATTTGATATAATGGCCTTAGTTGGCAAGAAGGAAACACTGAAAAGAATTAACCTGGCATTGGAGCAATTGTAACAAATCTGTAAAAAGTCAGACATATCTAATACATCTCTTGAGTACTATTCACTAACTTAATTTATATACTATGGGTAATTTTCTTCTTATACCAATTGTTTTTATTGGTTTTTTAATTCTTATGGCTTCGTTCTTCATTGTTAAGCAGCAAACGGCGGTAGTTATCGAACGATTCGGACGATTCCACAGTATCCGAAATTCAGGTTTACAAATGAAAATACCTTTGGTAGATAGAATCGCAGCACGCCTGGGTCTTAAAATACAGCAATTAGATGTGATTGTGGAAACCAAAACCCTGGATGACGTGTTTGTAAAGTTGAAAGTATCGGTTCAATATGTGGTCATTAAGGAAAAAGTATATGAGGCATTTTACAAGTTAGAATATCCTCACGATCAAATTACGTCTTATGTTTTCGATGTTGTAAGGGCAGAGGTGCCTAAAATGAAATTGGACGATGTCTTTGTAAAGAAAGATGATATCGCAATAGCAGTTAAGTCAGAATTACAGGATGCTATGTTGGACTACGGATACGATATCATAAAAACCCTGGTGACCGATATTGACCCGGATGCACAGGTAAAAGAGGCAATGAACAGAATTAATGCTTCAGAGCGCGAGAAGATAGCGGCCCAGTTTGAAGGAGACGCGGCTCGAATCTTAATAGTTGAAAAAGCTAAGGCTGAAGCAGAAAGCAAGCGTTTGCAAGGCCAGGGTATTGCAGATCAAAGACGTGAAATTGCACGAGGTCTTGAAGAATCTGTTGAAGTATTGAACAAAGTTGGAATAAATTCGCAGGAAGCTTCCGCGCTTATAGTGGTAACTCAACATTATGATACTTTACAATCCATTGGTGAGGAAACCAACACAAATCTTATTTTGCTTCCAAATTCACCACAGGCCGGAAGCGACATGTTAAATAATATGGTGGCTTCTTTTACGGCCAGTAATATGATAGGGGAATCTATGAAAAAACAAAATCCCAAAAAATAAGACCATAAAACCTGCAATGATTTTGTAAAACTCCTGTCAATAAGAAAACTGGCAGAGCTTTTTCCATTGATGGCCTGTTTTTTTGATTACTAATGGGTTATAATTCCTCAAATAATCGAAATATTGCCATAGATGATTGCTCTAAGCTGTTTACCCCATCTTACTTATCCCAGGTATTGGGAAAATTTAAAAGGCCTTAAATAAGTTGGAATTAGGTCGGATAGCATAAATAATACCAATTGTAATATTTTATTAAATAGCTATTCTCTATTCTACGGTTTGCGCTCAATTTTTGCCCATGTATCCCGAAGTGTTACGGTTCTGTTGAACACCAATTTTTCTTCTTTAGAATCTTCATCCACATTGAAATAACCTAATCTTTGAAACTGAAAACGATCATTAATTTTTGCTGCCTTAAGACTGGGCTCTACATAACCGGTAATTACTTTTAATGAATTTGGATTAATAAACTCCAGAAAATCTTTATTCTTATGTCCATCCGGTGTTTCATCTGTAAACAGCCGGTCATACAATCTCACCTCTACCGGTAAAGCGTTTTGTATCGTTACCCAATGAAGAGTGCCTTTAACTTTTCGTAAACTTTCCGGGCTTCCGCTTCCACTCCTGCTTTTGGGGTCATAGGTGCATTGAACTTCTACAATATTTCCTTCACTGTCTTTGGTGCAACGCTCTGCCTTAATGATATATGCATTCTTAAGTCGCACCTCACCTCCCAGCTTCAGTCTAAAAAATTTTCTGTTTGCCTCTTCCCTAAAATCTTCATGTTCAATATATAATTCTCTGGAAAAAGGGAGTTGTCTAAAGCCTGCCGACTCATCTTCCGGATTATTCTCGGCTTTGAGCCATTCTTCTTCTCCCTCAGGAAAATTAGTTATTACCAGTTTTAAAGGATTAAGGACAGCCATTACTCTTGGGGCAATCTTATTCAGATGTTCTCTAATGTGAAATTCCAAAAGTGAAACGTCCACAACATTCTCACGTTTAGCTATCCCAATGGTTTCGGCAAAATTCCGAATAGATTCCGGTGTATACCCTCTTCTTCGCAGTCCCGATATAGTTGGCATTCTTGGATCATCCCAACCATTTACAAGGTCCTTTTCTACTAATTGGAGTAATTTTCGTTTACTTACAACAGTATGGCTTAAATTCCTGCGAGCGAATTCGCGCTGTTTGGGTCTTATTTTTTTTGGATCGGCTATGTTGTCCAGAAACCAATCATACAACTCCCTGTGCGGGGCAAATTCGAGAGTACAAAGTGAGTGTGTAACCTGTTCTATATAATCACTTTCCCCGTGTGTCC
>CBDUGN010000064.1:0-16410 GCA_965366915.1 uncultured Eudoraea sp.
TTTTGCCTTATACCTCCGCTAAATTAAAACGAATTTTATCTATCGAAGAGGGGCCAACTTCTGAGAATTCAGTTCTTGTTCAGCTCTCATGGCCGGATGTTTCTAATAAAGAGAATCTTCTCCCCAAAAATCACAAAATTGGTGAGCCAGAATTGCTGTTCCGAAAAATAGAAGACGAAGAAATAACAGCACAACTAAGTAAACTGGAAGCCACAAAAAAAATCAACGAATCTGAAAACAAAACCATTATGCCGCAAAAAGAGACCATAAATTTCGAAGATTTTACCAAAATGGACTTACGTGTGGGAACAATTTTGGAAGCCGAAAAAATGCCGAAAACTAAAAAGCTGATGGTTCTTAAGGTAGATACGGGAATAGATACACGGACAATCGTTTCCGGTATCGCAGAAAGTTTTAGCCCCGAGGAAATTATAGGCAGACAAGTAACCGTTTTGGTGAATCTTGCACCCAGGGCACTCAGAGGAGTAGAAAGTGAAGGTATGATCTTAATGACTGAAAATAAGGAGGGTAAATTAGTTTTTCTAAATACCGATGAAAAAGGGGTTAAAAACGGAGAGACCATAAATTAAGATAGTGCTCAAGATAGCCTATCATCCTATTTATAATCATCCTTTACCACAAGGGCATCGCTTTCCTATGATCAAATACGAGCTTCTGCCTCAACAGCTCATCTATGAAGGGACCTGTACTTCAGACAATTTTTTTGAGCCCTCCATTCCAAATGATAAATATCTGGTTGCCGCCCATGACCCTGAGTATTATTACGATCTGCTCAATCTGAAAATCCCGCATAAAGAAGCCCGTAAGATTGGTTTCCCTCTAAGTGAACAATTGGTTGAACGAGAACGAATCATAGCAGATGGTACTATGAAAGCATGTGAATTTTCGCTTAAGCAAGGTATTGCAATGAATATAGCCGGTGGAACACATCATGCCTTTTCCAACAGGGGTGAAGCCTTTTGCATGTTAAATGATCAGGCTATTGGGGCTAGGTACCTGCAATCCAAAAATCTCGCAGGTCAAATTCTAATAATTGATCTGGATGTACATCAGGGGAACGGTACCGCCGAAATTTTTAAGGATGATCCTTCTGTCTTTACTTTTTCCATGCACGGCGCCAATAATTATCCGTTTAAAAAGGAGTCATCAGACCTGGACATCGCCTTAAAAAAGGGAACAACAGACCGGGAATACTTATCCGTCTTAAAGGATACGCTAACTAACCTTTTCAAGAAGATCCGTCCTCAATTTGTCTTCTATCTTTGCGGCGTAGATATTCTGGAGACAGACAAATTAGGAACCTTATCCTTGTCCTTAGAAGGTTGTAAAAAGCGTGACGAATTAGTTTTAGAAAACTGCCATCAGCTACAAATACCGGTTCAGTGCAGTATGGGTGGCGGTTATTCCACCGATATTAAAAAGATTGTGGAAGCTCATGCCAATACATTTCGATTGGCACAGCAGATGTATTTCTGAATCATTGAAATGGATGATATAATCCTATCATTCTTCTTTCAACTTATTTTGTATTTTAACCCCTCAAAGAAAACAGCATATCAATGAACTTGGGTCTTAGACAAATACCGCGCATTGTTTTGATTTTCATCATTGCAATCCTTACCTTTTTCAGCAGCAGTTGTGGCGATAAAAAAAACGACAAAAAAATTAAAGCAAAAACTATCAAAACGCCTTCTAAACTTAATGTAATTTTTGATACTGATGCCAATAACGAGTTGGATGACCAACATGCCCTGGCCTATTTACTATTTAATGGTGATACTTTTGACGTTAACGCTGTTAGTGTGAATGCTACTTATAACGGTGGTGATATACAGGGACATTATGATGAAGCGCTGCGGGTGATGAAATTGTGCAATCTAAATCATGAGATTCCATTGCTTAAAGGAGCTAATAGCAGTTTTAAAGAAATTACAAATGAGTGGAATCCGAATGATTTTGATGGCCAGGAAGGAGTAGATCACATCCTGGAGGCAACAAAACAAGATACTATAATTATTATTGCGGTAGGCAAACTAACAAATATTGCCTTGGCTTTAAAAAAGGATCCTTCATTTGCGGAACGAACGAAAATAGTTTGGCTTGGGTCTAACTATCCGGAACCAGGAGAATACAACCAGGACAATGATACCATAGCTATGAATTATGTGCTAAACAGTATCATTCCATTTGAAATGGTCACCGTCCGCTATGGTAAACCTTCAGGTACTGATGCTGTTAAGGTTACAAAGGAAGAAATTGATCAAAAAATGCCAGGTTTGGGACCTGTTGCAAAGGAGCCCATTATTGGTAGACATGGAGGTTCATTCAGCACTTTCGGGGACTACTCAGTAAGTCTGTTTGAATATATTGACTATCATAGTGACCCTCCTTCGAGACCTCTTTTTGATATGGTTGCAGTTGCTATTTTAAAAAATAAAAACTGGGGAGAGGGCAAAATAATTCCCGCTCCAATCCTAATTAATAATCAATGGATTGAACGCCCCGCTAATCAGCGTAAAATTACGGTCTGGGAAAACTTCAGAAAGGTAGAAATCCTGCAAGATTTCTACAATAGCCTTAAGAACCCGGTTTTAGTTACTAAATTAAAAAAATAGAAATGCCAGAAATTGTTGTCGTAGGGAGTTCTAATACTGATATGGTGGTTAAAACCCCAAGATTTCCTGAACCTGGTGAAACCATCCTTGGTGGTGATTTTTTTATGTTCCCCGGCGGGAAAGGTGCAAATCAGGCTGTGGCAGCTGCGCGTTTAGGGGGTAAGATAAATTTTATTTGTTGCGTAGGAGATGATATTTTTGGTGAAAATGCCCTTGAAGGGTATAAAAAGGAAGGGATAAACATTAGTGGGGCTTTAATTGTAAAAGGTGAACCTTCGGGTGTGGCATTAATTACGGTAAATTCCGAAGGTGAAAACGAAATTGTTGTTGCATCGGGCGCAAATAACCTTTTGTCAAAAGCACATTTAAAAAGTGTATCTAAGCTACTCAAGAATGCTGACATCATTTTAACTCAGTTAGAAACTCCTATATCAATTGTTAGTCAATTGGCAGATCATTGCCGGGAATTTAATCAAAGAATGATCATTAATCCGGCCCCCGCCCAGAAATTACCGAACGAGGTTTTAAAAGAATTATACCTTATTACCCCAAATGAAACAGAGACCAGAATTCTAACAGGTATTGAAGTTACGGACGAGTCATCTGCCGTTAGGGCCTGTAAAGCCTTTTTTAATAAAGGCGTAAAAAATGTAATAATTACAATGGGAAGTAAGGGTGCATTTTTTATGAATGATGATTTACATTTCGCAGTCCAGGCTCAAAAAGTGAAAGCAATGGATACAACTGCAGCCGGTGATGTCTTTAACGGGGCTCTGGCAGTCTGCCTTGCACAAAATATGCCATGGAAAGAAAGCATTGAATTTGCCAATAAATCGGCTGCAATATCTGTTACTAAAATGGGTGCGCAAACCTCCGCCCCTTTTCTCAATGAAATCAACTAAACTTCTACTATATGTTTATCATAGAGTCATATCCAATTGCTGTTTTCTTTTGTATAATTACCATGTTAGCCTGGGGTTCATGGGCCAATACCCAAAAACTGGCTTCACCCGACTGGCGCTTTGAATTGTTTTACTGGGACTATGTTTTTGGCATTGTGCTTTTTTCAATATTCCTGGCATTAACTGCAGGAAGTAGCGGAGATACCGGTCGACCCTTTATTGAGGACTTAATGCAGGTAAGCTCTGAAAATCTTGGTTCTGCTTTTTTGGGAGGGATCTTGTTTAACGCCGCCAATATTCTTCTCGTTGCAGCCATTACTATTGCAGGCATGTCTGTTGCCTTTCCTGTTGGCATAGGCCTTGCATTGGTCATAGGGGTAGTTGTAAATTATCTGGATATTCCCGTCGGAAATCCAACTATGCTTTTTGGTGGTGTGGGACTTATTGTTATTGCGATGCTGCTTAATGCAAATGCTTATAAAAAACTTTCGGTAAGTCAGGACAAGGTTCCAACAAAAGGTTTGGTTTTAGCAATTGTAGCCGGTTTGTTAATGGGGTTCTTTTATAAGTATGTTGCTAATTCTATGTTTCCTGAATTTACCAGTCCAATTGATGGAAAATTAAGTCCGTATTCCGCGGTATTTATATTCGCAATCGGAATTCTGGCCAGTAATTTTATTTTTAATACATTCCTGATGAGAAAACCATTTGAAGGAAAGCCCGTAAGTTTTAAGGACTATTTTGCCGGTGGTGGAAAAAACCATCTCATGGGTGTCCTTGGTGGAACCATCTGGTGTATAGGAATGTCTTTCAGCATTTTGGCTTCAGATAAAGCCGGACCGGCAATTTCTTACGGTTTAGGGCAGGGAGCTACAGTAGTTGCCGCACTATGGGGTATTTTTGTCTGGAAAGAATTTAAAGGTGCCCCAAAAGATGTTCCCAGGATTCTTAATATTATGTTATTTGTTTATATAGTTGGTCTCACTTTGATTGTAATGGCGAGATAATTATTTTTAAACCAAAACGCTTAATAAAATCTTGTTGTTTAAGAAGTCCCTCGCAACAAGATTTTGTAACTTTGATAAAAACAGTTATCATGCTTTCAAAAAATATGGAAAAAGCCTTGAACGGCCAAATCAGGATCGAAGCGGAGTCTTCACAGGTATACTTATCTATGGCTTCATGGGCAGAAGTAAAAGGGCTTGAAGGAATTTCTCAGTTTATGTATAAACATTCCGATGAGGAAAGAATGCATATGTTAAAACTCGTCAAATATGTAAATGAACGGGGCGGGCAATCTACAATATCTGCTTTAACTGAGCCCAAGGCTGTTTACGAATCGTTTCAAAAGATGTTTGAAGATTTATATGAACATGAAATTTTTGTTTCGAAAAGCATCAATGAGTTGGTGCATGTAGCACTTGAGGAAAAGGATTATGCAACCCATAATTTTCTTCAGTGGTTTGTTGCCGAACAGATGGAGGAAGAGGCACTTGCACGCACTATTTTAGATAAGATTAACCTTATTGGGAATGACAAAAGCGGACTTTACCTATTTGACAGGGATGTACAGCAGATCACGGTTGAAAGTGCAGCTGCAGACTCACAACCTTAAAAAAAAAGAGGATCTTGCAAGATCCTCTTTTTCATGGTAAAATAAATTATGGTTTTAACCAATTAGTACCAAACTTTATTTTCCCAACATTACTAATTCATTGCATTTAATCTCGGTAATATATCTTTTTTCACCTTCTTTGTTTTCATAGGAACGGTGAATAAGTTTACCTTCCACTGCCACTTCATTACCCTTAGCAAGGTAATTTTCTACAATCTCTGCGGTTTTACCCCAGGCAACTACATTATGCCATTGGGTGTCCGTCACCTTTTCTCCCTTGCTGTTCTTGTAAATCTCATTGGTAGCTACAGAAAATTTCGCCAATTTACCACCATTATCAAGGTTAACAATTTCTGGGTCTTGCCCCAGGTTTCCAATCAACTGTACTTTGTTTCTAAGTGCGTTCATAATTTCTAATTTTAAGGATTAAACAGTTAATACTATCGGGTCTTATTCTCCGACACTGCAAACATAGAACAGGTGTTTTGTACTACTCGGTTAGGAAGTATTTATTTTCGTTTGTAATCGTTTGTAATCGTTTGTATTTTATTTACTAGAAATTTTCCAGGATTACATAAAAGTCTACGCCAGGAAGTAAAGTCTGATTTTGGAGAATGGTCATCCCAATAAAAGCAATTATTCCTATATTAGACTACTTTTCTAAAATACCCATACAATATGGCAAGAACACTCCAGCTATTTTTTTGTTTTCTCTTTTTAAATGTTTCATTTTTAATTGGCCAGTCCACAGAAGAATTAGTGGATAAAATAACAAAAGAGGCCATTGAAAATTCTCAATTAGAACAAATCGCGCATGAACTAATGGATGTTATAGGGCCCCGTTTGGTGGGTACACCACAGATGGCCAAAGCCCATGACTGGGCTGTATCGACATTTAAAAAATGGGGGATAGACGCTCGCCAGGAGGAATGGGGTACCTGGAGAGGTTGGGAACGAGGTATTACCCATATAGATCTGGTTTCTCCCAGAGTAGTATCGCTTAGGGGCATGCAGCTCGCATGGAGCCCTACTACTTCAGATGCAGGGATTACTACTGAAGTTATAAACCTCCCCGTAATGGAAGATTCACTAGACTTTGCAACATGGCTTCCTAATGTCAAAGGAAAATTTGTAACCGTTTCCATGAATCAACCCACCGGTCGTCCGGACTATAATTGGGAAGAGTTTGCTACTGAGGAATCTTTTGAAAAAATGAAAACCGATCGTGAAGTACAAACCAGGGCCTGGTATCAACAAATAAGAAATAGCGGATATAACCGAATTACACTAAACGGTGCGTTGGAACAAGCAGGAGCGGCAGGTATTATTCAATCAAGTTGGTCTGAAGGGTTTGGCGCGAACAAAATATTTAGTGCAAACACCAAAACTATTCCTGTAATAGACCTTTCACTTGAGGATTACGGAATGCTATACCGACTAGCCGAGAATGGCCAAAACCCTGTATTAAAAGTAGTTGCCAAATCTAAAGAATTGGGAAGAGTACCAACATTTAATACAATAGCCACTATTCCCGGAACAGAATTCCCTAAAGAATACGTTGTTCTATCTGCTCATTTCGATTCGTGGGATGGTGCAACCGGTGCCACCGATAATGGAACAGGCACAATTACCATGATGGAAGCTGCACGTATCCTTAAGAAAATATACCCTAACCCTAAACGTACAATTATAGTTGGACTTTGGGGGAGTGAAGAACAGGGACTTAATGGATCCCGTGCTTTTGTAGAAGACAGGCCGGAAGTTGTAAAAGGTTTACAGGCACTATTTAATCAGGATAATGGTACAGGTCGTGTCGTTAAAATTTCCGGACAAGGATTCCTGCACGCTTATGATTATCTCAGCCATTGGCTGCAGGCCGTTCCAAAAGACATTCGCAGGCATATTGAAACTACATTTCCCGGATCCCCTGGTAGTGGAGGATCTGATTATGCCTCATTTGTTGCTATGGGAGCTCCTGCATTTTCATTGAGCTCCTTGAGTTGGAGTTATGGAGATTATACCTGGCATACTAATTTAGATACTTACGACAAAATTGTTTTCGACGATGTAAGGAACAATGCTATTCTTACTGCAATCCTTGCTTATATGGCTTGCGAAGACCCTGAAAAAACTTCCAGGAAAAAGGCAGCACTTCCAACAAATCTGAAAACAGGAATACAAAAAGAATGGCCAACACCCCGCTCTCCTGACAGGGCAGGCGGGCAAAATTAAAATTAAATCATGAGAAATATTAATCTCCTTTTTTGTTTGATGTTTGCGGCAATAGTCTTTGCCCAAACCCCCTCTGTTAAAATTTCACCAGATCTTACTACAGCTTCCCCGGCAACTGTTGGAATTTCGGATAAACGCCTGAAGCGTATAGATGACATGCTTAAAAAAGCTATTAAGGATGGTGATATTCCCGGAGCCGTAGCGCTAATTGCAAGAGATGGAAAAATAGTTTTCCACAGCGCCTATGGACTGGCCGATAATTCAGCGGGAATTAAGATTTATAATGACGCTATATTCAGAATCGCTTCACAAACAAAAGCCATAACTTCAACTGCGGTAATGATGCTCTGGGAAGAGGGAAAATTTAAACTAGATGATCCTGTTTCCAAATATATTCCCGAATTTAAAAATATCCAGATTCTAGATACCTTTAATGAAAAAGATACGACCTATACCAGTGTTCCCTCGGAAAAGGAAATTACGATAAGACATTTGATTACTCATACCTCAGGAATAGGTTATGGAGTAATTGACAGTGATCCAAAGTTCAAAGCAATCTATCATAAGGCGGGTATTACTGATCTTTTTACTACGGAAGATATTTCAATAGAAGAAAGTGTTAAGAAATTAGCCGGCCTTCCTTTGCACCATACTCCGGGCGAGAAATTTACTTATAGCGAAGGTCTTGATGTCCTGGGCTATTTTATCGAAGTAGTATCCGGTTTACCTTTTGATAAGTTTCTGAAAACCCGCATTTTCGATCCATTAGGCATGACAGACACCTGGTTTTATTTGCCAGAATCAAAACATAACCGTTTGGTGAAAGTTCAGCATAAAGTAGACGGGGTATGGGAAAAATACCCGGTAACGTTCTATGATACAGATTATCCTATTAAAGGCGCCAAAAGGTTTTTTTCCGGTGGAGCAGGTCTTTCCAGTACCGCAAAAGATTATGCCAGCTTTCTTCAAATGTATTTGAATCAAGGTGAATTAAACGGAGTTAGGTTATTGAGCAGAACCACTGTCAGAAGTATTATGGCCAACCAAATTGGTGACATTTGGAAAGACGGGCCTAAGCATTATGGATTAGCATTTGGAGTAGTAAACCAAAAAGGAGAGGATTCTGGCGGTTTGGGTAGCGAAGGTACTTTCGACTGGGGCGGCTATTTTAATACGCAATATTTTGCAGATCCGGAGGAGCAGGTTATTGGAATCCTTATGAAACAAACCCAGGGTACATCAAACGATAATACGGCCTGGAAATTCCGTCAGATGGTATTTAGCGCTATCGATGACTAAACTGACTCATTACTTTAAAATGAAATGCTTTTACCCATACTTCTTGGGGTTTTTGTTAGTGCCTTTTTTAGGAATTGGGCAATTAACGTTTACCGAGTTTGCGGCAGGAATACAAATAAAAGAAGGTGATAAAAATGTCCTTTTTTATCAAAAAAAACCAAAATCAATCAACGGAGAATTTTCGCGAAATAATTATATCCACCCACTCTATGGACTTGATGGATCTGTATTAACTGCAGATTTTCCTGAAGACCATCCCCATCATAGAGGGGTTTTTTGGGCATGGCATCAGGTCTATATTGGAGATAAAAAGCTAGGAGATTCCTGGGAATGCAGAGATTTTAAATGGGACATAAAAGATATTGAAATATCCGGATCCGGGGAAAATCTTAACCTTTTGGTTTCCACACACTGGCAATCTCCACGATGGACAAACCCGGAAGGAAATCAAAAACCCTTCTTATTAGAAAATACGAAAATCAGCATTTATCCCAGGACGGACAATTATCGTATTATACAATTTGAAATAGCACTATTAGCTCTTGAAAAGAATATGAAAATAGGTGGTTCGGATGATGAAAAGGGCTATGGAGGTTTTTCTTTGAGAATAAAACTTCCTGAAAATGTCCAATTTTCATCCCTTAAAGGTAAGGTTAAAGCTAAAAATATTGCCATTGAGGCCGGAAAATGGATAAATATCTTTGGGTCATTCCCCAATAAAAAAAACGGTTCGGGAATTGCCATATTCTCTCACTCTGATTCTGACAAGTATAAAGCAAATTGGATCTTAAGAGAAAATGAAAGTATGCAGAATTGTGTCTATCCGGGAAGAAATAGTGTCGCTGTTTCTACTACAGATCCAACTATATTGAAATATAGCCTCCTGATTTATGAAGGGAAAATGACAGGACCGGAGATACAAAAAATCTACAAAGAACTGAACTAAACATTTATTAACTTACTCCTTAATTTCTATTATGAAAAACATCGAACTATTTCTACTCTGCCTGCTTTTGTTACCCCTAAGCTTTCAGGCCCAAAAACGCAAAACTAAAACCACTGCCGCTCCTTTCGAGGTTCAGGACTCATTATATCATGGCCTGAAATGGCGAAATATTGGCCCATTCAGAGGTGGTCGGAGCGTAGCAAGCAGCGGTGTTGTTGGTCAGCCTATGACCTACTATATGGGCTCAACCGGAGGTGGAATTTGGAAAACCACAGATGATGGAATTAGCTGGAAGAATATTTCAGATAAATTTTTAAAAACCGGAACTGTTGGCGCGATTGCTGTTTCAGAAAGCAATCCAAATATAGTTATTGCGGGTATGGGAGAACATGCTGCCAGAGGGGTAATGACCTCCATGGGAGATGGGGTCTATAAATCTTCGGATGCCGGTAAGACATGGAAGCATATTGGCCTGAGTAAAACCCGTCATATTTCAGATGTGGTAATACATCCTACAAATCCTGACATTATCTTTGTAGGAGCCCAGGGTGCGCAATACGGTCCTTCGGAAGATAGGGGAATATACAGGTCAGAAGATGGTGGTGCCAACTGGGAGAAGGTTCTTTTTATAAACACGACTACAGGAGCCTCTTCCCTGTCAATGGATATGAAAAACCCATTAATTCTCTATGCTGCAGTCTGGGAACACAACCGATTGCCATGGACCATGCAATCGGGTGGTAAGAACTCCGGCCTCTATAAATCGACAGATGGAGGGACTACATGGGATAAATTAAAAGAGGGCCTACCTGAAGAATTTGGCAAAGCCGGAATATCTGTATCCCGAGCTAATCCAGAGCGGGTATTCGCGATATTGGAAGCCGAAGGAAAAAAAGGTGGCGTTTACAGGTCTGATGATGCAGGTAAAAAATGGACGCAGGTGAATAAGGACCGCATAAATATTGCACGATCCTGGTATTATATGGAAATATTTGCAGATCCTCAGGATGAAAACCTGGTTTATGTTTGCAATGCCCCGGTAACCAAATCTATTGATGGCGGTAAAACATTTAGCCGGGTACCCACGCCACATGGAGATAATCATCATTTGTGGATAAATCCTCAGGATAATCGTAAAATGATCAATTCCAACGATGGGGGCGCCAATGTTTCTAATAATGGTGGTAAAAGCTGGAGCACACAGCAAAATCAGCCTACATCTCAGTTTTACCGGGTTATCACAGACAATCTGGTGCCTTATAATATATATGGCGGGCAACAAGATAATTCTGCCATTGCAATTGCCAGCAGAACTAATGATCAGGGCATAGACTGGAAAGACTGGTACTCCGTTGCCGGATGTGAAAGCGCCTATCTGGCTTTTGATCCTGATAATCCTGAAATTGTTTTCGGAGGTTGTTATCAGGGGATTATAGAAAAATGGGTCAGAGCATCCAGGGAAGGCAAACCAATTAAGGAATACCCTGAATTGGCTCTGGGTAATGCCCCCGAAAGCTTTAAATTTCGCTATAACTGGAATGCCCCAATTATAAGCTCCCCGCATGACAGAAATACCATTTATCACGCTGGAAACGTAGTTTTCAAAACCACAGACGCAGGCATTAATTGGTCTGTAATAAGTCCTGACCTCACTCGAAATGATAAAAACAAACAGGGGCCCGGAGGCGGGCCGTACACCAATGAAGCGGCAGGAGGCGAAAATTATAATACCCTGATGTACCTGGTGGAATCACCCCATGAAAAAGGCGTGTTATGGGCCGGAAGTGATGACGGCCTTATTCATATAACCAAAGATGGTGGAGAAAATTGGGAAAACGTTACTCCTGAAGGTATGACGGAAGGCATAATTAATAGCATAGAGGTATCCCCACATAGTGCGGCTACCGCTTATGCAGTGGTCATGCGCTATAAGTTTATGGATTTAAAACCTTATATATTTAAAACCACTGACTATGGTAAAACCTGGTCTAAAATAGTACGAGGCCTTACAGACGAACACACGTTTGTTCGAGTAGTTCGTGAAGACCCTAAGCGAAAAGGTCTTTTATATGCTGGTACTGAAACCGGTTTGTATATTTCTTTTAATGATGGTTTAAACTGGCAACCTTTCCAGTTAAATTTACCGGTAGTACCGATAAATGACCTTACAATTCAGGATAATGATTTGGTAGCTGCTACTGCAGGAAGATCATTCTGGATTTTAGATGATCTTGGGGCAATTCAGAATACTTCAGTGAATAATACTTCACTGTCTATCTTTAAGCCCAAAGAAACTTATTTGCTTTTTGGCGGAAGTTCTGATAAACCGGTTCCCGGTCTGGGTCAAAACCCTAAACAAGGAGTTACTTTTGATTATTATCTGAATGAGGATTCGGATAGCTTGAATCTGGAATTGCAAGTGCTTCAAAATGGAAAGGTAATCAGGACCCTTACCAACAAAAACCAAAAAGATTTTAAGTCGTGGCCTGGCGGACCCTCTAAACCGGCCGTCTTACCTTCCAAAAAAGGCTACAACAGATTTACATGGGATTTTCGAAAAGAAACGCTCCCTGCCGTGGATAAGGTATTTGTTTATGGAAATTATTCTGGTTCCCATGTAGCTCCGGGCAATTATGTTCTTCGATTGTCTTTAGAAGACAAAGTAGCCGAAACAGAAGTAAACATTCTTCCAAACCCGAAAATAAAGGCCTCTAAATCTGATTTTGACGAACAGCAATCTGTATTGGACCAGATAGAGAATACAATTAAAGATATTCATGAATCTGTGACAAAAATGCGATCGGCAAAAAAACAATTGAAGACTTATGAAGAGCTACTTGAAGAAAATGAAATTGCAGCAGATCTCCTGGAAAAAGGAAAGCAATTAATTAAACGTATTGACGACTGGGAACAAAACCTTATCCAGCCCAATCAGAAAACATTTCAGGATGTCATTAACTATAATAACCAACTTAATGCCCAATTAATGCATCTTAAAGGTTTTGTAGACAGTTCGGATCCAAGAGTAACACAAGGTGCCAAACAAAGGCTGGCTGATCTTTTAAATGATTGGAAAACCTTTGAGGATGAGAAGAAAGCCATAGTGAATACAGAGATGGCGACCTATAACAAGATGTATACAGATTTAGGGTTACCAGCATTAATACTTAAGGAGTAAAAACAGTGGTTTATACAATTAATCTGTTTATTGAAATGGAAAAGAATGAATCTATAAAAAATTATGGACTGCACAACTCTGGTAAGGCATGAACAAGCAATTTATTGAAGGTGTAACCTATAAAGATGAAGATTTCACAAAAGTAAGATTGGAAAAAGCTGATTACGAAAATTGTGTTTTTGAAGGTTGTAATTTTGCGGATGCATATCTCGATAATACTAATTTCACTACTTGCCAATTTGCACATTGCAATCTAAGTAATGCCAATATAAAACATTCTGTATTTAATGATGTTTCATTTACCCATTGCAAACTAACAGGCCTTCACTTTGAGGACTGTAATCCAATTTTACTATCCTTATCATTCGCAAACTGCATATTAAACCTTGCCTCATTTTACGAGCTGCAGCTTAAAAACATTGTCTTTGACAACTGCAAATTAATTGAAGCTGACTTTACTGAAACCAACCTGAGCAATGCAAGATTTGATGGGTGCGATTTAAATAAAGTCATTTTTGAGAAAACGAATCTGGAGCATGCTGATTTAAGTACAGCGATCAATTTTAAAATTGACCCTGAGCAAAATCAACTTAAGAAAGCTAAATTCTCATTAGACGGAGTTGTGGGGTTGCTTGGAAAATACGATATTGTAGTAGTCTAGCTTGCTCGCATCATTTAAGGGAGTGGCAGTTTCTTTTGTCAAACATGGAACATCAGCAAGAAAAAAAGTGTCTTGAATGCGGAGAAATAATTAAAGGCCGGGTGGATAAAAAATACTGCTCGGACTATTGCCGAAATGCATATAATAATAAGCTCAATAAGGATAGCAAAAACCTGGTAAGAAATATAAATAACAGGCTTCGAAAAAACTACAGGGTCCTGGATAGTTTTACCCTAAAGGATGGTAAAACACGCACAACCAAGACACGTCTAATGGACAAAGGTTTCGATTTTGATTATATAACCAATTTGTATACCACAAAAAAAGGCACAACCTATTACTTTGTATACGACCTGGGTTATCTCCCTTTGGATAATGATTATTACATGATAGTTAAACGCGAATAGCAATATATCCTTTAAGATAGCTAAGACTTAGTAAAAGAACTATTTCCAGTTCTCACCACTGAGTTTAAGGGCAGCAATTACGATATCTTTTCTGCTAATCTGACCTACAAGGAGGCCCTCTTTCATAACCGGTAATCTTCTTCTATTGTGTCTGTCAAAGATTCCTGCAGCATCAAAAATGCTCATATCATGTGGTATGGTCTCCACATTCTTAGTCATAAAACGCTCTACGCTTTTATCGAGGATAGGCTGGTTAAAATAACGGCTTTCAGAAATCTGCTTCATACAGTCTGCTTCAGATATAATCCCAACCAAAAAACCATTGTCATCCATTACGGGACCACCGGAAATATGATGTTTTGCAAATGATTCCATCACCTCAAGAATGGATTGTTCAGGACTAAAGGTCACTAACTTCCTGGTCATATAATCCTCAACCAAAATTGGAGCATCATACTTTTTTTTCGATTCTTCTTTGGCTCTTCGGCCCATAAAACTCTTTATTCCCATACCTTTTTAAACTTTGCTTAATCTTAAATATACATATTTATGGCATAAGTATTAAATATATTCGCCAAAATGAGCTAAAGCATCAGATTTTTATACTTTTATCCGACAATTCTGAATTATGAAGACTTCTGTCCAGTTATTCTCTTTTCTGCTGATTCTATTGGCTATTTACCTGAGTTTTAATACTGTTATGCCTAAGTATAAGTCGGATTTGGACAAATCTCCTACTGTTTTTTCTACGGACAGGGCATTAAAACACGTTGAAGCCATATCTAAACAGCCACATGGCGTGGGTTTTGCCGCCCATGAAACAGTAAAAAAGTACATTCTTGATCAGTTAACTCAAATTGGTTTAGAAACCGCAACTCAGAAAGGATATACAGCAGGAGATTGGAGTAATTTTAGCATGGCAGAGAATATAATTGCCAGAATAAAAGGCTCTCAGCCCGGAAAAGCCCTTCTGCTGCTCTCTCATTATGACAGTAGCCCGCACTCTTCTTTGGGAGCAAGTGATGCAGCCAGCGGTGTGGCAACCATTCTGGAAGGTGTCCGAGCCTATTTAGCAAGCGAAACTGTTCCTAAAAATGATATACTAATTCTCATTTCTGACGCTGAAGAATTAGGACTTAATGGTGCCGACTTATTTGTAAATAATCATCCCTGGGCGAAAGACGTAGGTTTGGTTTTGAATTTCGAGGCACGTGGTAGTGGAGGCCAGTCCTATATGCTAATTGAAACAAACCGGGGAAATGAAAAGCTCATTGAAGAGTTTACCATGGCAGATCCTGATTTTCCGGTGGCAAATTCCCTGGTATATAGTATTTATAAATTACTTCCAAATGATACAGATCTTACTGTTTTTAGGGAAGATAGAGATATTGAAGGCTTTAATTTCGCCTTTTTTGATGATCATTATGACTACCATACAGCACTTGATAACTATGAACGACTGGACCGTAATTCCCTGGCGCATCAGGGAAGTTATCTAATGCCGCTCCTGAACCATTTCAGTCAGACGGATCTGACAGAATTGAAGAGTTTAAATGATTCTATCTATTTCAATGTGCCCTTTTTCAAGTTTATTTCATACCCATTCGACTGGATTTGGCCTATGTTCTATTTTGCTTTGGTCATGACGTTGGCACTCTTGTTTTATGGTTTAAAAATGAAGCGACTAAATCTGAAAGAAATTGGTAGAGGGTTCTTGCCACTCATACTTGTATTAGCTATAAACGGAATTGTGGGCTGGTATGGCTGGTCGGCATTAAATTGGATTTACCCGCATTATATTGATGTTTTACATGGTTTTACATACAACGGACACAAGTATATAATTGCTTTTGTACTTTTCTCTGTAGGTACCTGTTTCTGGGTTTATCACCAATATAGGAAAATACCAATTTCAAATCTATTGGTCGCTCCGCTGATCATTTGGTTAATCATCTGTTGGGGCTTAGCATCCTATTTGCCGGGTGCAAGTTATTTCATATTACCGGTATATGCGCTTTTGGGGTCATTGTTGATCAGTCTTCAAAAGGAGAAATCAAATCTTTATTTTTTAGTAGTTCTGACCCTTCCGGCCATTTGGCTGTATGCCCCGTTTATTCAAATGTTTCCTATAGGGTTAGGTTTAAAAATGTTGGTAACGTCTACCGTTTTAACAAGCTTTACCTTCTTATTGCTCCTTCCGGTTTTTGGAGCTTATAAACATAAGAAACGAATCGCCTCTTTGTCTTTCCTTTTATTCCTTGGTTTTATGGTATCTGCCCATTTGTACTCAGGTCATAATAACGAAAATCCCAAGCCCACAAGTCTCTTGTATATACTTAATACCGATAAAAACAGAGCACAATGGGCTACTTATGAAAATGAACTATCTTCCTGGACATCCCAATATTTGGGCGAAAACAAAAAAAGTTCCGACAGTCTGCCTATTATTAGCAGTAAATACAACACCGATTTCACTTATGTGGCAGAGGCCCCTTTAAAAGAACTCTTACCCCCGAAAATTGAAGTAACAAAAG
>CBDUGN010000065.1:0-16308 GCA_965366915.1 uncultured Eudoraea sp.
GGCGTTGGATGTCGATCAAAGTGATTTACCCGGGTTAGAAAATGACGAAGGCAATTTAACCCCGGTAGATGTAAAAAAAGATTTGCCAGGCAAGGGTTCAGACGAGGGTCGAGCGATGATGCAGATCATACACGATGTTGCACCTGGAGCCGAACTTGGATTCTACACCGGAGTCTTATCTCCACGAGATTTGGCGCTGGGTATTGAAACTTACTCCGAAGATGGCTATATGATCATAACCGATGACGTTACCTACCCGCTGGAGCCATTTTTTGGGGATGGAGAAATAGCAGAGGCCATCAATGATTTTACGGCTAAACCCGGTAGAGCCTATGTAACTTCCTCCGGAAATTTTGCCGACAATGCACAGCAAGGTATTTTTGTAAATTCCAGTGCCTCCATTGTACCAGATTTTCTACCCACAGGTACAGTTGCCCACGTTTTTGGAAACAACCCAGACGGTAGCCCCGATATAACTAATAACATTAGTTTAGAGCCCGGTACTTATATGTTCGTGCTGCAATGGGATGAACCTCAGGCATCTCAGAACTTTAATAATTCCACACCAACAGACCTGGATATTTATTTGATTACGGATGAAGGTGAACGAATAGTGGATACCAATCGCAATAACGAATTAGGAGATTCAGTTGAGGCCTTGCTATTTCAGGTTACCGCGAGCTCCACGACCAATATAATGATCACAAGTGCCAATGGGCCAGCTCCGGCTAATTTGGCTTTTCGCTATGTTGTATTTAGGTCCAATGGTCTGGAGTATTTGGAATATACAACTGGTGCTCCAACCGTAACCGGACATGCAATGACAGATGCCGCTGTAACCGTAGGAGCCGTATTCCACGAACTTGCCCAGAACCCAACGCCGGAGGCCTTCTCTTCCTATGCAGGTGTACTAGCAAACAATGTGGCATTAAACGTTGATATTTCAGCCCCTGATGGAGTAGATATTAATAATATTACCAATTTTGGCGCCGATACTGATGGTAATGGTTTTAACAACTTCTTTGGTACCTCAGCCGCCGCACCACATGCTGCAGCGACCATAGCCTTAATTATGTCGGCACTGCCAACATGGTATCCAAGTGGTTTACCCCAAGATTTGATAGCTGATTTAGACCTGGTGGTTGAGTCTAATTCCAATGTGCTGGGAGATCAGGTCCTGTCATTATTAAAAAGTGCAGCAGTGCCCTCGGGCATCCCCGAACAAGCCGGAGTAGGGCTTATAAATGCTGTTGGGTCGCTCCAAAAAATAGCAACACAGACTGCCATATTAACGAAGGTTGAGGTGCCAGAAGAAGAAAAGGATAATCTCAGTATAGTCCCTGTACAGGTAACGCTAATAGGAAAGTATATTCCAGAAGACCCCACGGTATTCCTAGGCGAGGGCGAAGGTCAAATAGAATTGGAAATAATTTCGAACAACGACACAGAAATTGTAGTAATTGTACCTCCCTTCGTAGGGAACCCAAATGCCTTGGTCAATACCATTAGCATCACTGAAACTGGTGATGATGGCGGCAACTCCAATCCTTTGCCTATTATTGAAGATGGTAGAATTGCTGTGAAAATTTATGCAGATACTGTAGCTGTAGAATATGGACAGTCTTACCAATTTAGCTTTACTGCAGAAGGGCTTCCAGAGGGAATTGAATTTGGTGATGAACTTCCCCCAATTAAATTTACATCGCCTGCAGATACTCGTGCACCCTTTCCGGGGGTAACGAATTATTCCATTACCCCCTCATTTGACACAACAAACGCCACTACAGAGCAACTGGCAAATTCGGAAGACTACCTGATAAACTTCGTGAACGGACTCTTACGCGTCACTAAAAAGGACCTGACAATCACTCCTGAATCCCAAGAGATTGTATATGGGGATGCGGTGAATGTGCAACTGAACTATGATTTCGTAAACGATGGCATAGAAGATGCGGACCTTTTTCTCCAAACCATCATAAATGCGCATAATGATGACTTCTTTGAAGAGAATACCTTGATTTTGATCAACAAATTTAGAGCGGTTGTAAACCAGGAACAAATCCTGGATTTGTTGAATGGTGGCAGTTGGATTTCCAGCGAAAGGGTCATCCAAAACAAATTCAGGGCGGTAGTTAACGGTGAGTTTGGCAACATGAACTTACTTGATTTGGAAGTAGAAAATTTCGACAATTATTTTGAAATAGAACCAATCGGCAATAAGTTTAGAGCAGTTGTAAATAAATTCAGGGCTGTGGTTAATGGGCAAGATCTTTTAAATGATCAAATTGAGTTAATAGAGCCCATTAGCAATAAATTTAGGGCCGTGGTGAATGGAACGGGCATTTTGAACGAAAATGGATTTGAAGATTTTGCATCGATATTCGCTGTAGTCGATTTTGAGGATGGTACCCCTGAAGGAGAAGAGGAACGAACTGTTGACAAAATATATGCCACGAATCTATTAACAAGCCTTGATGTCAACGTAGGGGAAGAACCCTCATTGATTTTTCCCGGGGCTTTCCTTTCTAACCTATCAAATAACTTTAGTATTGAGTACGGTTCGGCCAATATTACGGTACGCCCGGCTACTTTAACGGCTGTCACTGCTGATCTGGAAATCCCCTATGGCACCACCCTAACGGCTTCCGATATCAGTACGGTTCTATCAGGTTACGTGTATGAAGAAACCCAGGCCATTGTGTTCCCGTCCGAGGAACAACCGGAATTAGGTGAAATTCCTTACTTTTTCGTCGATTCTGAAGGCAATGAATATGAAATTGGTGAAGTTAAGGAAGTAGGCGCTTACCAAATTAAGATCAAAAATCCTCAGAACTATATCATTGATGATTCCGATCAGATAGCAATTTTGAATATTGCCAAAAGGAGTTTGTCGGCAAGTTCGGCACCTTTGTCCGTAGCGTATGGCAATCCTCTTTCTTTAGAGGATTTCACCACTACTTTTGAAGGATTTGCAGATGATGAAGATGAAGCCACCGTTTTTACTGAAGGGGTACCATATTATTTGGTGGATGGGCTGGATAACCGATTCGAAATCTCAGACCGCCTGCCGGTAGGTGAATATTTAATTATGATCGATGATCCTCAACGTTATACTATTGAATATGGTGAGGCTCATGGAAGTTTAACTGTTAACAAAAAGGCCTTAACGGTTATTACAACAACTCTGGAGTTGGAATACGGCATGCCCTTAACATTGGCCGCTTTAGAAACCTCCTTTGAAGGCCTAGCCCAGGGAGATGATGAAACTTCGGTATTCCCTGCCGGCATTCCCTATTACCTAATGGATGGAAATGATCGGATAGAATTAGGAGATGTAAAAAATGTTGGTACTTATCAGATCAGTATTGATGAAACGGCAAGCATTCCTAAAAATTATTTCTTGGAGTATGGCGTTAATCACGGGGATCTCATCATTACACCAAAAGTATTGACCCTTGAACCACAGGCTATTACCAGGGAATATGGACAACCACTTACTGCGAGCGAGATAGATCTTCTATTTACCGGGTTTGCTTATGATGATGATTCTGAGACCGTCTTTTCTGAGGGAATAAGATATTATTTTATTGATGAGAATGATCCTGGTTCAGTATTCCTGGACGTTTTCCCCAAAAACGTAGGCAGTTATGAAATAAGGATTAATGAAGAGGATACATTCTTTGAAAATTATACCCTGGCTTATGCCGATGATACGGGGCTTTACACCATTGAGAAGAAGGCATTGTCCTTTGCCATCGATGATCTGGTTATCGAAGAAGGAGATGCTATTTTGAATAGTGATATTAGCCTTATAAGTAATCCGGTAGGATTTGTATATGGGGATACTACTTTTTCGGTCTTTGGAAATACCATCCCTTATTTTTTCGAAAATGCCCAAGGTGCAACATATGTGCCAGGGGATACAGGAATATTCTTTATCCTGGTTACAGAACCTAGTAATTATTTTATTACATACAGCACACCAGCCGTAATCTATATAAACGCTGAGGGTAATGACAGGAAGATAAGGGCCTACTTGGATTGTGTTCAGGAAAATCCGGGTGATCCAAGTGGCTTCGATTTCATTGCAAATTACCGGTATGAAAATCCGAATGATGAGGTTGTATATATTTCGAATGGACCGCTTAATAAAATAACGGGCGATGGTGCCTTTATAGGTTCACCACCTACCGCTTTCTTGCCAGGCGAGGGTACTTTCCAGATACTTTTTGATGGTCAAAACATTAAGTGGGAATTAACTTCAGGGGGCAGTACCAATCCTAGTTCTACTACTTCTGATGCCAATGCAGACTCTTCAAAATGTAGTTCGAGTATTAATGATGAAGAGGAAAATCCTTCTTTTATACTTTATCCCAATCCTGTTGTCAATGGAACCTTATTTATTGACAAGACCATTAACGACCAGGTAGATGTCGAAGTTTTTGATTATTATGGAATACTCAAATTTAGTAAGAAATGGAATACCGCAGGAACCTATGAGATTAATATGGCTTCTTATCCTCCTGGTATGTATATTGTAAGGATGACCGGTAAGAAAGGAGTCTGGGTGTATTCAGTAATAAAGTAGTAAAATGATGCATTTAATCTTAAGGGTTGTAATAAAATGGGCAATAATTCCCTGTATTTTTGTGTTGGCAATGATGCCCCAGATGACACTGGCACAAAATACCTCCATTGATAGTCTTAAGGTAATTCTGCAAACAGGGAAGCAAGACACCTCGATGGTCTCCGCCCTGAATGCTTTAAGTATGGAGTATATACAAATTGACGAATTAGACCAGGCCAGTGACTATGCCGATGAGGCCATTATACTTGCAGATCAAATAGATTTTAAAAAAGGTAAAGCCTATGCTCTAAAAAACAGAGGTATTATTGAATATTATCAAAGGAATTACAAGGAAGTACTAGATTTTTGGTCCCAATCCTTAAATACTTTTGAATCTATCCAGGACACATTGGGCATTGCAAATTTAGCAAGTAATCTTGGGGCTGCATATTATGACCAGGGAAGCCATGCCAAAGCTTTGGATTATTACTTAAATTCCCTCAATTTTTCGGAAAAATTAAGGGATACTGTAAGAATAACTTCTGCTTTGTTAAATATTGGGGGTCTATATAGTCAAATGCAAAACTATAACCAAGCTTTAAACTACTTTCAACAAGTTGAGCCATATCTTGCCACTTTAAATAATTTTCAAATTCAATCTTCTTATTTAATGGGCATAGGTGAGGTCTATAGCCAAAAACTTAATCCTGAAAAAGCCTTAAGTTATTATAAGGAGGCCTTATCTATAAATAAAGACACGCCGGATTATGCCCATATCCTTACCATGATTGGGAAAGAAGAACGGAAAATCGGAAATGTCCAAAAAGCCATTGAATATTTTGATTTAGCATATCAAACTGCAAAGGAATCTGACCAGCCTTTAGATCAGGTGCAGACGCTTTTAGCGTTGGGCAATACCTATAAAAATAGTGATCCAAAAAAAGCTCTTGAAGTATATCAAAATGCTGAGCGCATAGCACTTGAGATAGATACCAATGAAGAGCTTAGGGATATTTACCAGGGGATGTCCCTGGCCTATGAAACAGCAGGACAGTATAAAAATGCCTATGCTTATCAGAACAAATACCTTGATTTAAAAGATAAGATCTTCAATATAGAGACCGATGACAAAATACGCGGGCTCCAATTCGATTTTGATTTGGAAAAGAAAGAGGATGAAATAGGGTTGTTAGAACAGGAAGCACAAATTGCAGACTTACAGGCCAAACGGCAGAAGTATGTCATCTACGGAACTGCTTTGGGATTGCTCTTAGTCTTTGTACTTGCTGTAGGATCCTATAAACGCTACCGTTATGTGAAGAAAACCAATAAGATCATTGAAGAGGAGAAAAACAGATCTGAAAACCTGTTACTCAATATTCTCCCTGATGAGACAGCCCTGGAATTAAAGCAGAATGGAAAGGTAAAAGCCAAAAAATTCGAATCGGTGACTGTCATGTTCACAGATTTTAAAGGCTTTACTAGTTATTCACAGAACCTATCCCCGGAATTACTGGTTAAAACCGTAGATTATTATTTTTCGAAGTTCGATGCCATCATGGAGAAATATGACCTTGAAAAAATCAAAACCATTGGCGATGCCTATATGTGCGCCGGTGGGTTACCCTTTCCTACCAAAGACCATCCCTATAAAATGGTGCAGGCCGCATTTGAAATTGCTCAGGTAATGGAAGAAACCAGGCGCAACACACCCAAGGATATCGTTCCTTTTGATGTCCGTATTGGCATCAACACCGGTGTCATTATTGCCGGTGTGGTGGGAACCAGAAAATTTGCCTATGACATCTGGGGTGATACGGTTAATGTGGCAGCACGCATGGAATCCTTATCAGAACCGGGAAGAGTAAATGTATCACAAAGCACTTATTTACTCATAAGAGACCAGTATAATTGTGAACACCGGGGTCAGATACATGTCAAAAACAAGGGTATGATGGATATGTATTTTGTAAATGATAAAAAAAAGAAACCATCGATAAAAACTCAGAAAGAGAAGATAGTGAGTACTTAATATTTTCTGAATAGGTTGCCTAAAACTCCGCAATCATCCGAATAGCAGCTGTTGCATTAACTTTTGACGACATAAATTCGCCTCCCACCCCTGATTGCAATGACCAATGATCTGAAAATTGAATATGCACTTGTGGCATGGCAAGCAATTTGAGTTCCTCTTCTTCATCAAAGTTCCCGGGGTCCGAATTATTGAATTCCAATCCGAGCGTAACACGTTTACTGATTTCCACAAAAACCGTTGCGTTCACTAACAGCGTGGTGGTTTTATTCTGAGAATCTGAACCTACTTGCTGGCGCAGCCCAAGCATGGCCAGTACACTCCATATTTCATTAAACCTGTAGGCAGGGATATAAAGCAGGCTGAAATCCCATTTGGCTCTGTTTCTTATCTTTTCTATCATAAACTGGGTGCCGTGTATAAAGCGTCCTGATTTTGATTTACCAAACGTATACTGAAAAGCTAACTTTAGAGCTTCTAAGGTTGTATCCTCAATGGGCAGTTCAAATTCTACGGCAAAATTATCCCAAATGGCATATTCAATTTCCGGAGCCCATTCTATATGTCGTGAAGAAGCATTATTCAAAGGAAATTCTGCAAGCACATTAATCTCCAATTCACCTTGTCTGGCTCCGAGTTCGCGTACCAAATCAAAAATCATTGGTTCCGGAATATCATGAGTTTCCTCAGGTAATTGTTCTTGAGCTAGTAAGGGTGTACATAATCCTGATAGACATAGCACGAGGAAACAAAATCTTAAGATTTTCATACAGCCTTACTTAAAATTTCCATTCACTTTGCGTTTGTTAAAAACAGTTTCAGGCTAATTTTGAAGAAAATTAGGCACCAGGTTTTTTAATCCAAATTGCACCCTTCCCCTCAATCCTGCTTTTACAATATGGTTATACGTACTTATAGGAAGCTTCTTTATTATTTCCTGTGAAAGTTCAACTTTCTTGCCGGGGCCGCGAAGTCTGAATTGCGTAGCTTGGGTAGGTCCATACATGAGATGCAACCAAAGTTTCGGGCGCAGGAAAAAGTATTTGCGCAAAGGAGGGTTGCAGCCTATAATTTTTGCCATTCCGTTCATATATCTGTGATAATCTACTAAACTTCTTATCCGTTCTGCATTATGCTCAAATTGTTCGCGATATGCGTCAAAGTCTTCCCCAGCAGTCTTTACCATATCTTCAGGAGCCGGCAAATTCATGTCTTTGTTGAATATTAAGGCACAATATCTGGACTGCATTTCCATGATAGGAAACTGGCTTCCAAAACCAGGCCTTGCCCAACCAATCCAGGCTATGCGATCGCCATATCCGGGATGAAACATATGTTTATACATTTTCCTGGGATCGCAGCTCTTGAGCTCCTCCGGCATAAAGTCTACTTTATTTTGGTAGCCGGTGCAAAAAACTATAGTATCAATATCTTCAATACAAGTACCTTCCGCATCTGTTAATTTAGTACCTCCCTTTTCTACTTTTACAATATCTCCTATTACTTTACATCCATGATGCGCAATGGCCTTAGGTAAGGCCAGTGTTTTGGTACCAAATATGCCCCAGATGCCACGCTCAACAGTAATTTTTTCATTGAGATCTGCCAGAGCATCAAAAACGGGGTCTTGCCTTGCTCTCTCAAGTTTTAATACAAATGGACTTAGCTTTTTTCCGTACTCACGCGGTAAATCCCAAATTCCGCGATGTGTTGAAACATCGGCTGCGTGACCTCCACGCCGACGCGGAACCACCCATCCGGTAGATTCACGGAGACTTACCCAACATTCTTTTGCTACCTTGGAAATTTCATAGGCTACATCCGATCCCGATTCGCCACCACCCACAACAAGCACTCGCTTACCCTTAAAATTGTTTGCATTTTTATAGTCCTTAGAATGTGACCAGGAAACTTTGGTGAGTGCTTTTTGCCAGTTGGGATATTTCGGTACATTGTTATTTCCTATAGCCAAAATAAGGCGTTTGGTTTCTATTAATTCATCTGTTGATAGTCTAATCTGCCAATGATCTTCTTCAATTGAAACCACTTCTGCTACCTTACTGCTATAGCGTATATGTTCTTTCACCCCAAAATGGCCGGCATAGGAATTCCAATAGGAAACGGCTTCATCCTTACTCCAAAAATGATGGTCCATGCCTTCCCCTACCCAGAAATCTGAAAACATGCTGAAGGTTACGGAAGAGGTTAGGATAAGATTGTCATACCCGTTTGAAAAAACGCCTCCAAGGGTGTCTGACTGCTCCAAACACAAAACGTTCTTTATCCCTTTTTCCAGAAGTTCTTTAACGGCAACTAGTCCTCCCGGCCCTGCTCCTATTACTACACAGTTATACATTTCTTATACTATTATATTTTCAATTTTTAAATCAGCTAATTCAAATAAGGGTAAAATATCATGTTCGATATCCTGCTTTCGAATAATATTTTGTTCATATCCGGAACTTAATTCCGGAGGAAGGACTTCAATTATTCCAGTATATCGTAGTGGACTGCCGGATGATGTATCTATATTGATCATTGAGATTACAGCAACACTATGTTCTTCATTAGTGCGAAAATTATTTTGTATCCAATCCGGTAATATCACAGGTACCACGCCAACGGTATGCTTTTCATAATGAACTTTGGATTGCTGCAGGGTTTTTCCAAGTAAGCCTCCCGCAAGTATCGTTTGATGAACTGCTTTAATAGGTTTGTGATCCGTATTATAAAACCTGACAACTCCTACCGTCCTTGAAACATCTTTTTTATCCCTAAGATGAACAATCCGTATTTCATTATCCTGACGAATAATTTCACATGAAATGGGGCCATAGAGTTCCTCAAGGGCAGCGGTATGTAGTTTTCTACTATTCATTTCAATTAGAGTGCGATTCCCGGTTATCCTTTTTTCTATTTTTCATATTATCATTTCAGATATATGGCTTCCGAGGCCGTATTATTGCCGCCTAAAATACACAAAAATTAAGAATGAGCCGTTGAATTTTGGTCAATTAAACAACCCATATGCCAAACGGCAACAATTCTTTGATTTATCTTTATTTTTGGCCTCTATTGGCAATTCTCCCCGGCCTGTAGGAATCTTCGCAAAACATTGTTAAACAAACTTACATTTTAGAAATTACGTTATACGGTACCAATAAATTTTGTAAATTCCACACATAATTATTCTTTATTAAGACCAACTACTACCATTTTCCAACCAACTATGCCAAAAACTATTTATTACCCTCGCCCAAAAGCATTCATCTTTTTTCTTAGTTTCTTTTTAATAGCCATTTCACCCCTTTTGGCTCAGAAGCAATTGGGGAAACCAATTATTACAAATTATAAATACCAGGATTATGGAGCCGGACCTGCTAATTGGTGGGCTTTAGAAGATGACAAAGGAATTATGTACTTCGCAAATGGTGGTGGGATTTTGCAATACGATGGGGTAAATTGGAAGCTGATTAGACTACCAAAGGTTGGCGGTGTACGATCATTGAAAAAAGATAAGTATGGTACCATACATGTGGGAGGTATAGGGGAAATAGGATATTTGGAAGCAGATGCCAAAGGTGAATTTCAATATAAGACTTTGATAAATGAAATTCCAGAAGAGCATAGGTCTTTTAAGGATGTATGGGAGATAGATTACCATAAGGAACGGATCATTTTTAGAACAGAATTTAAATTATATGCCTGGGATGGTGAAAAAATGAAAGTGATTCCCTCTGAGGATGGTTACCATGTGGGTAATATTATTAATGACACCTATTATCTCCGTATTTGGGGGGTGGGTCTTTGTATTTTAAAGGATGATGACACCTTTGAGCTGGTGCCGGGAGGAGAAGCATTTACCAGCGAACGTATTTATACCATCTTACCTTATGATGAAGGTCAAATACTTATTGGAACAAGGACCCAGGGGTTTTTCATATATGATGGAAAAGAATTTAAACCTTTTAAGACAGAAATAGATGCCTACGTTAAAGATAAATTATACCTGCCAGGAGTAGCTTTAGATGATGGTCGTTTTGTACTAAATACTTTTAGTGATGGCGCTTATTTAATTGATCATGATGGGAAATTAATACAGAAATATACCACAGATAACGGCTTGCAAGATGGAAGTGTGGACTATGTTTATGTTGATTCAAGAGGAGTTCTTTGGATCATGCTCTTAAATGGTATTTCTACTACAAACCTAAATTCCACATTTACTTTGTTGGATTCGGACATGGGCCTTTCTACAAATGTTGTTAATTCTGTTTACAGGTTTAAAGGAACCCTTTATTTGAGTAACAACGATGGTGTTGCTTATTTGGATGAAGATGAAAAGGTGATTAAAAATATTCCCGGCACCTATGGTCAGGGAACTAATTTTTTGGAATTAAATGATAGGCTTTATGTGGGAACCAATGGGATGGGCTTTGTTGAAATTACCGGAACAACCTTTAGGTATGTTCGGGAAAATGTCGATTATGATTTTAGAGCCGGTCAAATTTTTCAGTCAAAGAAAGATCCAAAGCGTGTATATGTATCACATCAGCAAGGAATTATAAGTTTTTATTTTGATGAGGTTAAAAATCAATTGGTCGAAGAATCATTCACTAATGAACCAACCAGAAGTAGTGCTAATATGACTGAAGCTTCCGATGGAAGTTTGTTTGTAGAATCTAGTTTAGAAAGTCAGGTGATACGTATTTATCCCAAAATAGTCAATAACACGCTGAGTTTCTCAGATTCGAAATTTGATTACCTGGATACCGCAAATGGATTGCCAAATTCAAGAATATTTTTTGTGGAAGCCGGTGAAGAAACTGTTTTTTGGGCATCAGAAACCAAGCAGTCTTTTGCTTTTGATGAAAATGAAAACCGTTTTGAAGAAAAAAAATTCTTTTTTGGCGACCAGGTAGATTTTGACAGGCCAGGAACTAATTTTTATAAAGATGATCAGGATAACCTGTGGTTTGATGTGGGATCCGGATTAATGGTGGCCTCACCAGATCCTAATGGAGATTATACTATTAACAAAGATACTTTTAAGGAACTTAAGAATAATCGGATCTGGACTATTTATGTTGAGAGTTCCAAGGAAGATGATTCCCAGTTGGCATGGTTCACTGGTCCTGATGGTGTAATAAGATATGAAGGAAATCTTTCTAAACCCTTTGTACCTAACTTCAATGTAGAATTAAGAAAATTATCTATAGCAGGAGATTCACTTTTATATGCCGGTAACTCTGATTTTCCTGAAGGTTTGAAAATCCCTTTTGATAAGAATAATGTAAATATCGGATATGCTGCACCCCTGTTTATCGGGCAAAGCGAGATGCAATATAGCACACAATTGGAAGGCCTTGACAAAACCTGGTCTGAATGGACCAAACAGGCTACAAGAGAGTATATCAATCTTCCTCCCGGGAAATATAATTTTAAGGTAAAAGCACAAAATGTATATGGGGATGTCTCCGAGGAAAAAGCGATCACCTTCAGCATTAGTGCCCCCTGGTATAAAACATGGTGGGCCTATGCACTCTACTTCTTAGGTTTCTTACTTTTGGTTTATGCTATTGTCAAAACCAGGACCAACCTCCTAGTAAAGCAGCAAAAAGATCTGGAAGAAAAAGTGGAAGAACGTACGAAAGAAGTACAGCAGCGCCTGGAAGAATTGGATACTATTAACCATGTAAGCAAAGCCCTGACAGAGAAATTAGAGCTCAATGAATTAATACAACTGGTAGGTAAGGAAATGAAACATCTTTTTAAATCGGATATTACCTATCTGGCAATATTGGATGAAGAAAAAGGGATTATCAATTTTCCCTACCAGGATGGTGATAATATGCCTCCCATGAATTATGGGGAGGGATTCACTTCGAAGATCATTCAAACCGGTGAATCCTTATTAATAAATAAAGATACCGATATCGTAGCCCAATATGACAAGTATGGAATTGAGCAGACAGGTAAAAGGGCTATCTCGTATTTAGGGGTACCCATACCTGTTGAAGATAAAATTATTGGGGTATTAAGTGTCCAAAGCACTCAATTGGCCAGCAGATTTAATCAGGAAGATAAAAACTTATTGAGTACAATTGCAATAAACGTGGGTATTGCCCTTCATAATGCAGAACTTTATGAAGAAGCTAAAGGGGCCAAGGCAAAAGCTGAGGATGCCAATGAAGCTAAAAGCGCCTTCCTTTCTACAGTAAGTCATGAATTGCGTACCCCATTAACATCAGTATTGGGTTTTGCAAAAATTATTAGGAAGAGGCTCGAAGAAAAAATATTTCCTGCGGTGACCGTTGATGATCAAAAAATAAAGCGAACCATGAAGCAGGTTAGTGAAAACCTGAATGTAGTAGTGTCTGAAGGGGAGCGCCTTACTAATTTGATCAATGACGTTCTTGATCTGGCTAAAATAGAGTCGGGCAGGATGGAATGGAACAAAAAACCGGTTTTCCTGCAGGATGTCATCAGCCGGGCCATTGCCAGTACCTCTTCGCTGTTTGAAGAGAAAAAGTTAACCCTAAAGAAAAAAGTTTCCGAAGATCTTCCATTAGTAAGTGCCGATGAAGACAAGCTGATTCAGGTAGTTATTAACCTCTTGTCTAATGCCGTTAAATTTACCGACAAAGGTTCCGTCGTAATTGAAGCATCTTTGGACAACGGACAAATACTGGTTGAAGTACAGGATACCGGGATAGGAATTGCCGAGGAAGACAGGCATAAGGTTTTTGAACGTTTCCGGCAAGCCGGGGATACGCTTACAGATAAGCCCAAAGGCACAGGATTGGGCCTTCCAATTTGCAGGGAGATAATAGAACACCACGGAGGCATTATCTGGATGAAAAGCACAGCAGGAGTTGGGAGTACCTTTTTCTTTACCATCCCTGTTATGGGAGAAGGTGCAGATAAGCCACCTATTCAGCTAGACAGAATCCTAAAAAGCTTAAAAAAACAAATAAAGCACTCCTCACTCAAAACATTGAAAAAGGCGCAGACTATTTTAGTGGTGGATGATGATACGCCTATCCGATCTTTATTGCGACAGGAACTTACAGAGGCCGGATATGAGGTAAAAGAAGCGGCCAACGGTAAAGCAGCTCTGGACATGGTAAGATTATCCAAACCAGATTTAATTATTCTTGATGTCATGATGCCTGAAATAAATGGATTTGATGTAGCTGCAGTGCTAAAAAATGATCCGGCGACTATGGACATCCCAATAATTATTTTATCTATTGTACAGGACAAAGAGCGGGGATTCAGGATAGGTGTAGACCGGTATCTTACGAAACCAATAAATACTGAACATTTGTTTCATGAAGTAGAGGAACTGCTGGAACAGGGTGTGTCCAAAAAGAAAGTTTTAGTCGTTGATGAAGATGCGTCAGCAGTAAAAACACTTGCCGATGTATTAAGTGCCAGGGGCTATAAAGTAGTGGAGTCTACCTCCAAAGACTTTTTGGAAACAGCCACTAAAGCCAAACCGGATATCATAATGTTAAACTCCGTGTATAATGGAGATCAAAACAAAATAAAAGACCTGAAATTACAGGAAGGGATGGAAAACGTTATGTTTTTTATCTACGAGTAAATTAAATCATAAAAGAAAAAGAAAAATATATGGGACAAAAATTACTGATAGTAGATGATGAGGCACACATCAGAATGTTAATTGAGCAAACTTTAGAGGATTTGGAGGATGAAGGGGTAGAATTATTGTTTGCTGAGAATGGTGAAGAAGCATTAAACCTAATTAAGGAAGAGAAACCAAATCTCGTATTCCTGGACGTTATGATGCCTAAAATGAATGGTATGGAGGTTTGTCAGATTGTAAAAAAAGAGCTCAAATTGTCGCATGTTTATATAATACTCTTAACTGCAAAAGGTCAGGAAGTCGATCGCCAAAAAGGCCTTGATATGGGCGCAGACCGTTACATGACCAAACCTTTTGATCCGGATGAGATGCTGTCTGTCGCGGAAGAAATATTGAAGGTTTAGGAATGACCGGACATACAGATTCTAAATATTATTTAAAAGCTCTCAAAAACATCTTAAAAAAAGGACATGTTTCTCAGCAGGTCTTTAGTGATATAGCTGCAAAATTGGGATTGAATTTTGGGGTTATCTGATATGATGAAAACCTGCTTTTTGGTACTGTCGATGAGGGGTTCGAATCATTCGACTTAAGTCTGGATGAGATTATGTATGGCAGGTTACTGGCTTCAGATGATAATGGGCGATTGCTAGCCAGCATGCTTATGGTGCTGGTTGAAAAAGAACTCGAAAAGAAAAAAATTGGCAATGAGGTTTTAGGCCTGTATCGAGAAATAAATATGATCTATAGTTTTAGTGAGATGATCTCTGAAAAAATAGATGAAAAATCTATTGCAGAGATGGCCCTTGGAGAGGCCTCTCAAATCATTAATTCAACACATGGTCTCTTTTTAATTTATGAACCGAAACAAAATGAAGTAGTTGAGCTCGCTTCATTTGGTCTGAATCCGCACAGAGAAAAGAATATCCATAAACTCAATATTCTGCTCAAAGAATTGATAAGCAGGGGCACATCAGCCATTGTACCTTCAGATAGAATCCTGAACAATCCGGCGTTAAGCCACCTGAAGACCATTATGTATGCCCCGCTTAAGGTTAAACACCGAACTTTAGGTATGGTTATGCTGGGTCATAGTGAGGAAAAAGAATTTACAGCAGCTGAATTAAAATTACTTACTACAATTTCTTTACAATCTGCAAGTGCTCTGGAAACTGCGCACCTTTATCAGAAAGGACTTCAGGAAGCCAAGGAGCGGGAAGAAGCCATCAGGTCGATTCATGAAGTAAGTCAAAAATTTGTCCCTCATGAATTTATAAAATTCCTGGGGAAAGATAAGCTTACAGAGGTATCTTTAGGTGATCTTGTGGAAAAAGAAGTAACCGTACTTTTTGCGGATATCAGGGAGTTTACGACGATTTCAGAGAATCTGAATCCCGAGGACAACTTCCTTTTTATTAATTCCTTTAACAAAAGAATGGGACCTATAGTTCGTAAAAATGGAGGGTTTATCATGCAATATCTCGGTGACGGTTTTATGGCCCTTTTCCCAAATGGTTCTCAGACCGCATTAAGAGCTTCAGTAGAAATGCATTCAGAACTCAGGATATTTAATGAAGAAAGAGCAGTTAAAGATCGTTTCCCTGTAAAGTTAGGAATTGGGATGCAAAATGGTAACCTCATCATGGGCATAACAGGCGATGTAGAAAGACTGGATGCCGCCATTATATCAGACACCGTGAATACGGCTTCAAGAATTGAGGGACTTTCCAAACACTACGGATCCTCTATTTTATTGACAGACAACTGCAAAAATAACCTGACCCATCCGGAAGAGTTTGATTTCAGGTATTTAGGACCTGTTCAGGTAAAAGGAAAACAAAAACCTATAGATCTTTACGAATGCATTAATGGTGACAACCGACAACTTTTAAAACATAAATTAGCAACCCTTAAAACTTTTGAAGAAGGGATGAAACAGTATTTTATGAAGGAATTTGCCATGGCCGCGGTAACCTTTCAACAAATTGTAAAAAAAGAGCGAAATGATAGCGCTGCCAAATTATTTCTAAACAGATCGGCCCACATGATAACCCAGGAAACCGGGGACGACTGGAAGGGAATAGCTTCTATTTCTTC
>CBDUGN010000066.1:0-16050 GCA_965366915.1 uncultured Eudoraea sp.
AACATGTTGCTGTACTAAAGCAGATGTATAGTATTGAGGATACTATCCCGGATGTGATTGAACAACTAAATGAAGGAATCACCTACTTTACGGAACGTTTGAATTACCATTTCAATGTTGACTTTGACGGCAGGAAAATAGTAGGTGACGATCCGTATGACCTTATGAATTTGGGTTATGGCGACGGAAATCCACAAAACAGGGTAAAGGATGAAAGTCATGGAACCCATGTTGCTGGTATTATTGCGGCTGAACGAAACAACGGTCTGGGCGTAAACGGAGTTGCCAATAATGTGCAAATAATGAGTATCCGGGCTGTACCAAACGGCGATGAGTACGATAAAGATATCGCTCTTGGAATCAGATATGCCGTTGATAATGGGGCAAAAATTATCAATGCAAGCTTTGGAAAATCCTTTTCTCCGGATTCTGATTGGGTATTCGATGCAATAAAATATGCTGCTGCTAATGATGTGCTCATTGTGCATGCGGCAGGAAACGATGGTCAGGATTTAGATGACCCTGAGAACCCAAACTACCCAAATGATCAGATTGATAGTAACAGTAAAGAAATAGCAGACAACGTCATTACGATAGGTGCTCTGAATGGTAAATACGGTTCAGAAATGGTTGCCTCATTTTCTAACTACGGAAAAATGAACGTGGATGTTTTCGCTCCGGGCGCGAAAATTTATTCAACCATGCCGGAAAACGAATACGAGTTTCAGAATGGTACCTCAATGGCGGCACCCATGGTTTCCGGAATCGCAGCGCTTATTCGTTCTCATTATCCGAAACTTTCGGCTTCAGATGTAAAACGAATTCTCATTGAATCCGGGTTGAGTTCCACTACTTCAGTCATTTTAGCCGGTGATGCAGAAAAATCAAAACCCTTTGATGAAGTAACTAAATCTGGGAAGATAGTGAATGCATACAACGCCTTAATAATGGCAAGTAATATGTCTAAAAGTTTATAATTCTTATACTGTACTATATGTATTTAAAGATGCTATTGCCAAAATTCATTTTTGTAATGTCTGCCTTTGTGGTGACACTTAATTCCCAGACAAATCATTCGTACTGGCAACAACATGTGGATTATAAAATGGACGTTTCCATTGATGTTGAAAATTACCGGTACACAGGTACGCAACGCCTGGTTTATACAAACAATTCGCCCGATGAATTGAGTCGTGTATATTTTCATATGTACTTTAATGCCTTTCAGCCGGGCAGTGAAATGGATATCAGATTGCAAAATATTAAGGATCCGGATGGGAGAATGTATGTAAACGGCCAAAGCAGGATTGCTAATCTTAAACCTGAGGAGGTTGGTTATCTAAAGGCTTCTTCTCTGAAACAAGACGGAGAGGATGTTTCTTTTAGTCTTGAAGGCACTGTTCTGGAAGTAGTGTTGGCTAAACCAATTCCCTCCGGAGGCAAAAGCACATTTGATATGGAATTTGAAGGTCAGGTTCCTCTGCAAATAAGGCGTTCTGGCAGAAATAATTCTGAAGGCGTTGCATTGTCTATGAGCCAATGGTATCCCAAAATGGCTGAGTATGATTTTGAAGGTTGGCATGCAGATCCCTACATAGGAAGGGAGTTTCACGGGGTTTGGGGTGATTTTGATGTTAAACTTACACTGGATAAGGATTATATTGTTGGCGGCAGTGGTTATCTGCAAAACCCACAGGAAATTGGGCATGGTTACGAAGCTGCGGGCAGTAAAATCAAAAAACCTAAGGGAAAAACACTTACCTGGCATTTTAAAGCTCCGCAAGTACACGATTTTATGTGGGCGGCCGATCCTGAATATATTCATGATTCGCTAAAAATGGAAAACGGGCCTACCCTGCATTTCTTTTATAAAAACAATCCTGAAATTCTTGAAAACTGGAAAAATTTACAGCCAAAGACTGCAGATGCCATGACCTTTTTCAATGAAAATATTGGTACATATCCTTATGAGCAGTATTCAGTGATACAAGGCGGAGACGGTGGAATGGAATATGCAATGAGTACGCTTATTACCGGAGAACGAAAATTTGAAAGCCTTGTAGGGGTCATGATACACGAATTGGCACATTCCTGGTTTCAACATGTATTGGCTACCAATGAATTAAAACATGCCTGGATGGATGAAGGCTTTACGCAATTCATTTCGAGTTTATGTATGAACGAAGTCATGAATCAGGAGAAAGACAATCCGTTTGAAAGTACCTATAACAGCTATTTTTCGTTAGCGCAATCCGGGAAGGAACAGCCGCAAACCACGCATGCCGACAGGTACAAACTCAACACGGCATATGGAATTTCTGCTTACAATAAGGGTTCTATATTTTTATCACAATTAGGCTATGTTATAGGGCAGGATAAATTGATGGAATCACTACGGTCCTATTATGCTGATTTTAAGTTTAAACATCCGATCCCCAATGATATTAAAAGAATAGCTGAGAAGGTTTCCGGAATTGAGTTAGACTGGTATCTTGTTGATTGGACAGAAACTACAAACACCATAGACTACGGAATAAGAGAGGTACAGGCAGAAGGCAATAAAACCAAAATAGTCCTTGAAAGGATAGGTCTGATGCCAATGCCAATTGATGTCCTGCTGGTTTATGAAGATGGAACGAGAGAAACTTTTTATACGCCATTGCGTATTATGAGAGGGGTAAAAGATAATCCTTATCCAAATATCAAAAGAACAATTATAGAAGATTGGCCCTGGGCTTATCCCACCTTTGAATTTGTTGTTGAGAAGCCTCTTAACTCCGTCAAAGCAGTGGTTATAGACCCTTCTCAGCTGATGGCTGACATAAACCTTGAAAATAATATTTGGCAGGCTTCTGAGTAGTAATAACAGCTGCTTCAGCCTGCATGGGAAGATCGCTTTGTTAAAAGTTTTATTTATTAAACCAAAAAGCGTCTTTGTACATCTCATTTTTGGCAGCCCGCTCCCGGTTATACAATATCAGATGTGTTTGATCAACCATTCTGTTTCTGTAGCCCAAGAGGTGGAAAAAAGGTTTACTAAAAAACCTGGCAACCTTCAAATTCACCATAAGTTTATCCTTTGAGGAATTAGACCAGGAAATACCCGGAAGTGATGCCAGAAAAGAATCAAATTTAATTCTGCGTAAAAATGCCGAAAAAGATAATATCCATAAGGGTATCGGACGAATAAGAAAAAACCCCTCCTCACCCTGAACCTGGTAAAGGGGCATGAACACTATAGTATCTTTATATGCAGTAATCTCTTCTCCATTATGATTGGCCAGGGTTATTCCTTTTGGTAATTTATCAAAGCTGCTGAAGCCGGGAAGCATCTTAAAATTATCAGCGTCAGTAATACGATGCCTGTGAATTATCTCATAAAAAATGGTATTGCCTTTTGCAGCTGAGCTCAGTTCGTTGTGGTACTTCTTATAGTCTGGTATTTCTTCTTTATCAATAATGCCGGCATAAATCAAAGACAGCCAAATAAAGGAAATTGAGTTCTTGACGGCTTCCTCCGTATAATGCTGCCCGGATTCAAACCCTACCGCAACGTATCCTTTTTGATTGATATAACTCAACATGGGCCCTTCCAGATATTCTTCTATACCAAGGATTACCGGAACGGGAAATAAACGCGCAAACTCCCTGTTTATCAGGGCGTCATTTATAGTAATAAAAGGTAATGTTGGACTGGAAGTGGTGTGAAAATCAATAAAGTAATAAGGAGCCGGTTCAGTCTTAAATATATCCGAGATCATTCGGTATATTATAGTCAATTCATTTTCTTCGACTGAGCGTTCCTCATGGTTTCTTCGTTCAATTTCATCTATGACGGAATGTGTCCAAATTCGATTTAAATCATTGTCCAAAAAACGTTTCTTTTCTGTCAGTGCCGGGATATTTCCTTTAATTCCAATAATTGATCCCTTTATTTGCAGCTCACTGTCTTTCAATTGCGCAAACACATGCTCCAACGCTTCCACCCCAGAGGGTTCGTTACCGTGTATTCCTCCAAAAAAAACCAGGGTTGGACCTGTTTCCTTGCCAGAAATATGCCCTATTAATCTTTCGGTTTTTAGTTTTTCGATAGATCTCGTCTGGAATTTATTCATAAATCATTGGTCGTGATTATTCCAATTAATTTTTTTCCGTCTACTACCGGCAGACAATTAATCTTATTAGACATCATAAGTTCTTTGGCTTCTTTCAATGGCATTTCAGAGGTTGCGGTAATCAAATCCCTGGTCATTATTTTGCCGATATTTCTTTTGAGTTTAACAGGATTCTCCACGTAATCTTTTACATCTGTCCAGGTTAACAATCCGCTTAATTCAAGATTATGATCCAATATAGGGGCGTGGTGAATATTTTTCCAGAGCATCATCTTTAAAACCAATTCCGCACTGTCGTTTTCCTGTGCGCTCAAGGTTTTTCTGTTCATTCTGTCTTTTACCTTAAGGTCATCTTTAGAAATAGAATATTCATCCCCCCTTGGTAATTGCCAAACATCTACGGGATAACGTTTTTCTTGTCGTTCATACATGGTAGCTACCAAAATCTTAAGGGCATCTGGTATTTTATATTTTTCCTTAAGTTTTCTGAATGATTTAACCATCCACCTTGAGCCATTATTTGAACGAACCCTGTTTTCTATAACGGATAGATAGCGTTCTGCATCTCTTGGTGCAACCCCCATGCTATAAAGTCCTCTGAAGGCCATAGGCAAAAAATGATCGAGTAATAAATTGCGACTGCTAAGTAGTTTACCGTCCCAATGAAACTGCGCCGCCATTCCGTACCTGGCAGCATTAAAGAAATTGCCTTTTACGTCTTTAAAATCCATCTTTTCATGAATGTCTTCAAAGGCTTTTGGCCTGCCCATCATCACTCCTACCCATAACATCATGTTTGCAATTTCATCTTCGGTGGTAGGTCCGGATGGCATATATCTATTCTCAATTCTCACATGGGGTACATTGTCTGTTACCCCATAGCAAAGCCTGTTCCATTTGTAAATAGTACCGTTGTGAAGTGCTAATGCCCTCAATTTTGGTGTTTGCCCGCTTTTAAGCATCGACATGCTATCAGTATCAAAATCGGTTGTTAACAGGCTTCTAAATCTGATTACAGCATCTTTATAAAAATCGGCTATTGATCCTGAGACCCAATCATTTCCAAATCCAACTCTCGATTCCTTTTCGTTGAGAATAAAAGTGCTTGCCCTGGTGTCTACACTTTGGGTAAATAGCGCAATCCGTGTTTCTTCCCATAATTCCTGGCCCAACAATAAAGGGGAATTTGCGGCTATAGAAAGTATTGGTCCTGCAATTGCCTGTGCCCAGTTATAGGTGTCCGCAAAATTTTCTGCGTCTATCTGAAGATGTGATTGGAAACTTGTATTGCATCCCTCATATAAGATCGTATGGTGATGAAGGTTTACCTCATCTACCCCTTTTATATGCAGCTCTATATCTTCTTTCCTGATATCTTTAATCGCTTCGTTTAAAACATGATATCGTTTTAAAGGGGTCATATATGAAGTTTCTAAAAACTTGGTGTCTACCGTAGGTAATATTCCTGTTAGGATAATCCTGGTATTGTGTTTTGCTGCACTTGATTTGGCTTTTTCAAGCAATTCATTTAACTGTTTATGCAACACTGAAAAACACTGATCATTTAAAATAAGAGGGTCCAGATTGATCTCCAGGTTATAAAGCGTTAACTCAGAAGTGAAATGAGGGTCATTGATGTCTTCAAGGATTTTATTTGCTTTATGTGTAGGCTCCCAGTTTTCTTCAACAAGACAGAATTCCTGTTCTGCTCCAATGCGTACAGGCCTCTTTTTAAACATTCCTTTTTCAAGCATATATTCAAGTGCTTCAATATCAGTAAGCAATTGATCGATATATCCAACTTTATCCTCGTTCTTTGTTAGCTTCTTTACATTAAGTTCCCCCATAGTCAATGGTATTTAGGTATATAACCTCGAAATATAATCGAATGCAAGATAAAATCCTAGTACAGGGATAAATATGATATTTGTCATGCCACAAGGGCATGGTTTTTATTGTTTAATTTAGCTGCATTATGTCCTCAAAATTTCCAAAGAAAGAAAAATTGAAAAGTGAGATCCTTATTCGCAGGGTCTTTGAAAATGGAAAATCTATTTCCAGCTATCCGTTAAAGCTTATATATTTGCCTATAAATGGGCATTCCGAAGTTAAAATCCAATGTGGTGTTACCGCTCCCAAAAGAAATTTTAAAAGCGCTGTTAAACGAAATCGCATAAAGCGACTCTTAAGGGAAAGCTACAGGTTGAACAAAGAAAATATTTTTAACAACATAGAGGGAAGCTTTGCGTTTCTGTTTTTATATCTTGGAAAGGAAATGCCCGAATACGAAGATGTAGAAAAGCATATGAAGGTAATTCTAAAACAATTTTTAATTAAAATATCTAATGAAGACTCTATTAAGTAAAAAAGTGCTGCTCCCGGCATTGGCGGTTGTGATGTTTGTCGTTGGAAGTAGTTTTAAAAGTGATTTTTTTGAGATTGCTAAACAGATAGAAATTTTTACTACCCTGTTCAAGGAACTGAACATGAATTATGTAGATGAGACCAACCCTGCAGAGTTAATGGATACGGCCATTAAAAACATGTTGGACGATCTTGATCCGTATACCAAATTTCTAAATGAGCAGGATGTTGAAACTTATAAAATAAACAATGCCGGAGAATATTCAGGCATCGGTTCTGTGGTTCGTTCTTATGATAGTAAACTTGTCATTATAGAGCCCTATAAAGGATACCCGGCAGACAAGGCAGGCTTAAAAGCGGGTGATGAAATTATTAAAATAGGAGACATCTCCATTGCTGATTTTAAAGACGATGCCAGCGAATTATTAAAAGGAGCCAACAATACAAAAGTTGAGGTAACCTATAAAAGACAAGGAAAAACAAATACAACTGTAATTGAAAGAGAGGCCATAGAGGTTGATGCCGTTCCATTTTACAGCATGGTAAATGAAAATACGGGGTATATAGTGCTTTCCAAGTTTAATGCAAAGGCATCTTCACAAACTAAAGCAGCGCTTCGCGATTTAGAGGGAAAAGGTGCGCAAAAAATTATATTAGACCTAAGAGGAAATCCCGGGGGGCTTTTATCTGAAGCAATTAATGTTACAAATCTCTTTGTGCCTAAAGGCGAATTGATTGTGACTACTAAATCCAAAGTAAAAAAGTTCAATAGAGAGTACAAAACAAAAAATCAGCCTGTGAATGAAGACATCCCATTGGTTGTCCTCGTAAATGGCGGAAGCGCCTCGGCCAGTGAAATTGTTTCAGGAAGTCTGCAGGATCTGGATCGTGCAGTAATCGTTGGGGCAAGAAGTTTTGGGAAGGGGCTGGTTCAAAGGCCTCTGAAGCTTACTTACGGAACTCAGTTGAAGGTTACCATTTCCCGATATTATACCCCTTCAGGACGTTGTATTCAATCTTTGGATTATTGGAACAGAGATGAAGAGGGCAATGCGGTTAAAACCACTAAGTTTAATGAATTTAAGACAAGAAATGGCAGGAAAGTTGAAGATGGCGGAGGGGTTATGCCGGATGTTGAAATAGCTTCCCTAAAAACTAACGCCCTTACCAAGGCGCTAATAGGCAATAATTTTGTTTTCGATTTTGCTACCAACTATTACTACCAAAATAGCCCTGCCAGTATTGATGAATTTAGTTTTAACGTATCAGATTTTGAAGATTTCAAAAAATTTGTATCTCAGAGCAATTTTAATTTTGAAACGAATACAGAAAAGGCTCTGAAGGAAGCAATTACAGGTGACGACAAGGCTATTTATGGGGCAGATATTCAGGAAAGTTACAAAAGCCTGCTGGCAGAAATTAATGCCCGCAAACTCAACGCTCTTGAAACCTATCAAAAGGAAATTCAGATTAATCTGCAGGATGAAATTATTAAGCGCTATTTCTACCGTGAAGGGCTTTATCAGTATTATTTAAAGAATGATGAAGCTATATTAACTGCAACAGGTTTAATGGAAGATAATGCAAAGTACCTGTCTATCTTAAAATAAGGATATAGGACTTTTATGTCCTGTTTTAAGGCATGCACCCTTAACTGTGTTTAAGTATATTTTTCCGGGCCATTTTAATAGGTCTGTGCTGGTCTTATTTACTATATTTATAAATGCGTAAATAGGACTGCCAATTACTGGTTTACATATTTAGTTCTGATCTCGTCTTAAGGCATAGCCATATCAATTAAAGTTTGACCGATATTTAAATTCAACCAACTATGAAACTAATACGCTTTGGTGAAAAAGAGAACGAAAAACCCGGTGTTCTTTATCTGGGTAAAAGACTAGACTGCTCAGAAGAATTTAAGGATTGGGACCGGGATTTTTTTCAAAATAGCGGATTAACAAAACTTGAGAAATACCTCGAAGCCAATGTAGCACAATTAAAGGAAGTTCCGGATTCTGTAAGGCATGCGCCTTGTATAAGCAGACCGGGAATGATAATGTGTATTGGCCTCAACTATTCAGAACATGCCTCAGAATCTAATATGGCAATTCCCGAAGAACCCATAATTTTTGGTAAAGCCACCAATACCTTAAGTGGCCCGTATGATGATGTATCTATACCAAAAAATTCTACCAAAACAGATTATGAAGTAGAACTTGGCGTGGTTCTGAATAAAAATGTACTCTATCTTAAAAATGAAGCAGAAGCCGCAGAGGCCATTGCAGGATATTGCGTTATAAATGATTTGTCTGAAAGGACTTTTCAGTTGGAAAAAGGAGGGCAGTGGATAAAAGGTAAATCGTGTCCCGGATTTAGTCCGGTTGGCCCCTACCTGGCAACTCCTGATGAATTAGGCGATCTGAGCAATCTAAAAATGACTTTATCCGTAAACGGTGAATTAAGGCAAAATGGCAGTACCTCTTTTATGATCTTCACGCCTGCCTTTATTGTGTATTACCTGTCGCAATTTATGCTTCTAGAAGCAGGTGATTTAATTTCTACCGGCACCCCGGCCGGGGTTGGTATAGGCCTGGATCCACCTTCATATCTCACAAAAGGAGATTTGGTTGAATTAAGCATTGAAGGGCTCGGAACTCAAAAACAAAAAATGATTTAAAATTAGTTAGCGGGTGCAGAAAGCCAGTCTCATTTATGATGCAAAAGCAACTCTTGGAGAAGGCCCTTTTTGGGATTGCGAGTCTGAACAATTATTTTGGGTAGATATAGAAGCCGGGGTACTTCATTCCCATGATGCTAAAACCAAAAAGAATTCTGAATGGTCCTTAGGTGAGATGATTGGGGCCGTAGTGCCCTCTGAAAAAGAAACTTTAATTTTAGCCTTGGAAACCGGGATTGCCAGTTTTAATTATAAGACCAAGGAGCTCAGGCCGCTTGGAATTCTGGAAAACTCCGATCAAAATCTGAGATTTAACGATGGAAAATGTGGCCCAGGCGGCAACCTCTGGATAGGTACTATGCACAAAAACCTAAAGCCAGGATATGGCAACCTTTTTAAGGTAGACCATGAATTGCAGGAGAGCCTCCAAATTAGTAATACAAGCATCTCAAATGGTATGGCCTGGTCTCCGGATAAAACCAAATTTTATTATATTGATACTGCAGTTTATGAGGTTTGGGAATATGATTATGATGTTGTCATGGCCGAAATTTCAAATAGAAAAACCATTTTTAAAATCCCTGAATCCTATGGCGGAGCAGATGGTATGACAATAGATCGGGAAGGGATGCTTTGGATTGCTCATTGGGGGGGCGGCTGTGTAAGACGATGGAATCCGAAAACAGCTGAGGTTTTAGAGAAAATTGAAGTTGACGCACCACACGTCACATCATGCTGTTTTGGGGGAAAGGACTTAAAAACATTATATATCACAACAGCCCGAAGTGGCATGTCGGAAAATGGTCTGAAGTCATATCCGCACAGCGGAGGTCTCTTTTGTTATATATCGGATATTGGAGGTTTTAAGGTAAATAGTTTTAAAGGCAATTTATGATCTACAATGGAATAGAAGAAAAGGTAGCGATTATCACAGGGGCCGGTATGGGCATAGGATATGCCATAGCCGAATTGTTGCTAAAAAATGGCGCATGTGTTGTTTTAAATGATGTTGATGAAAAGGTGGTGGAAAATGCACTGGTAAGTCTCGAAAAAAAGTTTCCAGATAAATGTTCTGTCTTTGTGGGGGATGCCGCGGACATTGAAGTAATCGATAGACTTGTGCTTTTTACCTTAAAGCAGTATAATAGAATAGATTTTGTAATTCCAAATGCCGGGATTACGTTGTTTGGTGATTTCTTCAAATTTAAACCGGAGGAATTTGATAAAGTAATAGGGCTTAACTTAAAAGGCGCCTTTTTTCTGGTACAAAAAACCGGAGAAATTATGAAAACACAAGGTCGCGGAGGTCGTGTAATCCTAATGTCTTCTATTACCGGGATCAAAGGATATCCAGATTTAACCGCATATTCCATGACCAAGGCTGCGCTTCAAATGATGGCTAAAAGTCTGGTGCTGGCACTTGCGCCACATCAGATAACTGTTAATGCCATCGCTCCCGGGGCCACGCTTACAGAACGGACAGAGAAGGAAGAGCCGGACTATGCAGGAACCTGGGGTAAGCTAATCCCATCTGGCATTGTTGGCAAACCAATAGACATGGCAGAAACCTGTCTTTTTTTACTTTCTGAAGGGGCTGCCCACATAAATGGGCAAACTTTGGTTGTAGATGGGGGGTGGACTGCTATTGGACGTTATCCTAAAGACCTGGATTAATTATTATTGCCATTCAAAAAAAGATTCTTTCACCCTTCATTCATACTATTATTTTAAATTAGTGGCTTCTTAAAAAATAACTTTTATGGCAAGCAAATACAATACATGGTATCACCCCTATAAAGCTGATGCAAAATATCAAAAGAGATCAGCCTATTTTAGTATGGAATTTGGCATACACCAGGCCCTTAAAATCTATTCCGGAGGTCTGGGATTTCTTGCGGGTTCTCATATGATTTCCGCAAGGGAATTAAAGCAAAATATGATAGGCATAGGAATGCTATGGAAATATGGGTACTATGATCAGGGCCGCAATACAGACCAGACCCTTCAAACTAATTTTATTGAAAAACATTACAATTTTCTAGAAGATTCAGGGATCCAGGTGGAGGTAAAAATTCATGATAACCCTTCCGTTAAAGTACGGGCATATGTTTTAAAACCAGAAATTTTTGGGTCTGTGCCTATCTATCTGCTTACCACAGATGTCCCCGGCAATGATCATTTGTCTAAAACAATTACCGACCATTTATATGATAATAATACCCTGACACGCATCTCGCAAAATATTGTGCTCGGTATTGGTGGGGCTAAGGTCGTTCAGGAATTGGGAGGGGCAGACATATATCATTTAAATGAAGGACATGCACTGCCTGCTTTTTATTATCTGCGGAATTTAGGAATTACCAGAAATCAAATGTTTTTTACAACTCATACGCCCGAAAAAGCGGGTAATATGGAGCGAAATGGGCATCTATTGAATAGCTGTGGCTTTTTTGGAAAAACACTTACGGAAGATGAGTTAAAAAAAGAAGTGGTTAATGATGATATGCTGAATTACACTGTGGCGGCACTTAGAATGGCCAAAAAAGTCAATGCTGTTTCCAAACTTCACGCTGTAGTGGCTAATAGTATGTGGAATAGTTTTGAGGGAACAACTAAAATTATCCCGATTACAAATTCCCAAAACCAGGGATTTTGGCAGGATAGTGTCCTTACCAGGGCCTGGAAAAGCCTCAATGCAAAGGCATTCAAGAGGCGAAAACTCGAATTAAAATCCCAACTCTTCGATGTGGTATTAGATCAGACAGGCAAACTTTTTGATCCCAATGTCCTCACTATTGTCTGGGCAAGAAGATTTGCTCAATATAAAAGGGCAGACCTTTTATTATACGATATTGAGCGTTTTGAAAAACTTGTTTCTTCTTCAAAATATCCGATACAGGTTATATGGGCAGGTAAACCTTATCCTACAGATTATTATTCCATAGACATGTTTAATCACCTGGTTAACTTTACAAAATACAGAACCAATATGGCAGTGCTTATTGGATATGAAATGGAGCTTTCCAGAAAACTTAAAAAAGGTTCAGATGTGTGGTTGAATACGCCCAGAATTACCAGGGAGGCATCTGGCACCAGCGGGATGACGGCCGCTATGAATGGCTCTTTAAACTTAACCATTAATGATGGGTGGATCCCTGAATTTGCAAAAAACGGAGAGAATTCATTTGTCCTTCCTGAAGCAGATTTTAGATCTCCCGCCTGGGAACAGGATAAGTTTGACAGCGATAATCTCTATAATGCGCTGGAGCAACAAGTTCTACCTGTATTTTATGAAAATCCTGAGAAATGGCAGGATATGGTCTTTAAAGCAATTGACGGGGTTGTGCCGGCCTTTACAAGCCGCAGAATGGCTGATGAGTATTATAGTAAACTCTATAAATGACAATGATTATTTGTGCGTCTTATTAATTCATAAAAATGAAAGCAGGGGTTAAGGATGCTATTGGTGCTCTTCTTGGAAGCAAAATAAAAAATGCTATACCTGTCTCTGGTGGTGATATTTCCAAGGCCTATTTGCTGCATACAAACTCTGAAAAGATTTTTTGTAAATTAAATACTTCGCCATCTGCAAAACCTATGTTTGTGGCAGAAGTTGAAGGTTTAAAGGCAATTGCCGCAACAAATACTATAAAAACTCCCCTTATTTACGCTGTTAATGATATTGAAGAAGGCACTTGCTTATTAATGGAATATGTGCCATCTAAGCGCCCGGAATCAAAAGAATTGGAAGCGTTTGGAGCTCAATTGGCGAACATGCATCAAATAAGTTCCGATTATTTTGGGTGGGAAAATCCAAATTTTATTGGCAGTTTACCACAATCCAACCAAAAATATGACAATTGGATTTCATTCTATTGTAAGGAGCGATTAACCCCTCAATTTCAAGCTGCTATAAATCAAAATTTGTTAGCGAAAAATGATGTTCCCGGTATTGGCAAGCTTCAAACCGTTATTAGCTCCTGCTGCCCGGATATTAAACCTTCCTTGTTGCATGGCGATTTATGGGGTGGAAACTTTATTATTCGAGAAGACGGGGAGCCCTATCTTATAGATCCTGCTGTATATTTTGGACACAGTGAAATAGATCTGTCCATGTCGCGGCTCTTTGGTGGTTTTGGGTCTCCTTTCTATGCTGCATATTATGATATTAATCCATCTGCCCCGGGTGAAGCCGGCCGCATGGCAATTTATCAGTTATATTATTTGCTTGTTCATTTAAACTTGTTTGGAAGGTCCTATTACCAATCGGTAATGGAAATCTTAAAGGCACATTTCAAATAATGTCTATTAGATTTGTTCATAGTTATCAAATACTCGCTCATTTAATTTCAGTGTATTTTAGTCGTTTTTACAAAAGTGTGTTACTTTTAGGAATATTGAAATCTTGCTTTTTTAATCCTTCTTCATAAAAGAACTGAATATGGGAAAAATTAAGATCCTTGTTGTGGGCTGTGGAAATATGGGAACGAGCCACGCCCGTGCTTACAACAAACTGCCCGGGTTTGAAATTGTGGGTTTAGTTAGCAGAACTCCGCAGAGCCGGGAGCGCCTTTCTGCTGAACTGGGTGGCTTGCCCAAATTTGGTGATTTTTCAAAGGCCCTGGCCACTACAAAACCCGATGCTGTAGCCATAAGCACTTATCCCGATACCCATGCCGCATATGTGAGAGAAAGTCTTGAGGCCGGGGCGCATGTGTTTGTTGAAAAGCCTATCGCCTTAACAGTAGAGGAGGCCGAAGAGCTTGTTGAGTTGGCTAAAACAAAAAACAAAAAATTAATGGTTGGCTACATCTTAAGGGTTCATCCTGCCTGGGCTAAATTCGTGGAAACGGCACAATCCCTTGGCAAACCATTGGTGATGCGCATGAATCTTAATCAACAAAGCTCTGAAGACCATTGGTATACACACAAACAGCTTATGCAATCTATGTCGCCAATTGTTGACTGCGGAGTACATTACGTTGATATTATGTGCTTAATGACGAGGGCAAAACCGATAAGCGTAAGTGCTATAGGGGCCCGGTTAACTGAAGAAATAAGTACTGATATGTATAATTACGGGCAGTTACAAGTGCGTTTTGATGATGGTTCTGTTGGTTGGTATGAAGCCGGCTGGGGGCCTATGATTAGTGAAACTGCGTTTTTTATAAAGGACGTAATGGGGCCCTTGGGATGTGTTTCTATCGTGGATGAAAAAAAGGGTGACTCTGATGATATTGAGGGACACACTAAAACCGGAGGGTTAATTTTGCATTTTAGTGAGTTGGATGCGGCCGGAAAATTCACAAAGAAGGACGAGTTAATCAATACAGAAGATGAACCTGATCATGACGGCTTGTGTTTACTCGAACAAGAATATTTCTTTAAGTCTATTCAAAATGATCTTGATCTCAGCAATCATTTATCAGATGCAGTTAACAGTTTAAAAATAGTTCTTGCGGCCGATAAATCATTTAAAACAGGTGAAACAGTTCATTTCTAAAGGCTTTATTTAATTTTAAACAGATATTTTGATGCTTCGCAATTTATAACAGCATGATTAAACTTTTCCAAAAAGCGAATTTACATAAAGACAGGGCTGCAATTGTTTCTAATGGAAACACCTATTCGTATGAACATTTGCTGGGCAAATCCTCAGTTGTTGCTGCGAATCTTTTAAACAAAGCGTCTGATTTAAATGAAGCCAGAATAGCCTTTTTGGTGCCTCCGTCTTTCGAATATACGGCAGTTCAATGGGGAATATGGGCTGCCGGTGGAATTGCGGTGCCTTTATGTGTGCAACATCCGTTACCTTCAATGGAGTATGTCATTGAAGATTCCGGTTCTAAAGTCATAATCGTCCATAAAGATTTTCAGGATGTGCTTCAGCCGCTTACATCAGATCCAGGCCTGTCTATTATTCCTTTAATGGAGGTTTTTAAAAAGAATTCCTCCCCCCTTCCTGATATTGAGTTGCACAGAAGGGCTATGATGCTGTATACAAGCGGTACCACAAATAAACCCAAAGGTGTAGTAACCACTCATGGTATTATCCAATCACAGATAGCTACTCTTGTAGAAGCCTGGGAATGGCAGAAGGATGATTATATTTTAAATATTCTGCCTTTACACCATGTTCATGGCATAATAAATGTTTTGAGCTGCGCACTTTGGAGTGGCGCGTGTTGTGAATTTCATGGTAAATTCGAGGCAAAGGAGGTTTGGGGCGCTATTTTGTCTGGAAAAATGACCCTATTTATGGCTGTCCCAACGATATATTATAAATTAATTAACTATTGGGAAGGTAAAAACAAAAAGGATCAGCTGCTAATGTCAGAGGCAGCGTCTAAGTTACGGTTAATGGTTTCAGGGTCTGCCGCCCTACCTGTTCCTGTTCTGGAAAGGTGGAAGTCTATTACCGGCCATATACTCCTGGAGCGCTATGGAATGACCGAAATTGGGATGGGCCTTTCCAACGCCTATAGGGGAGAGAGACGACCCGGTTATGTTGGGCTCCCATTACCCGGCGTGGAATTGCGACTGGTAGATAAGGACAATACCCCAGTTGATGAAGATATGCCTGGAGAAATTCAAATAAAGGGACCTTGCGTATTTAAGGAGTACTGGCAAAAGGGAGAGGCTACAAGAGAAGCCTTCACTAAAGACGGTTGGTTTAAAACAGGTGATATTGCCATGTTGCACAATGGGATGTACAAAATTTTAGGTCGCGACAGTGTAGATATAATTAAATCCGGAGGTTATAAAATTTCTGCGCTGGAAATTGAAGACGTCCTTAGGGGGCATAAAGACATTGAGGATTCTGCCGTAATTGGTTTGGAAGATGAAGAGTGGGGAGAGGTCGTAGCTGCCTGTTTGGTATCCGGCCAAAAAACA
>CBDUGN010000067.1:0-16002 GCA_965366915.1 uncultured Eudoraea sp.
GTAAATGCCATTATAGGAGCTTTTAGCCTGCTTCCCTTCCAACAAATCCATCAAACTGTGAAAATAAATGTAACCCGGTTTCTGTATTCCGGCCAATTCCAGACTCGTAGCCATAGCATCTTGTAAATATATATCCACAGAAATTATTTTCCCTTTGGGCACATTTGGCCCCATTATGACGAAAGGTGCTCGAATACTGTGATCAAACTGGCTTTGTTTGCCAAGCAGTCCGTGCCTGCCCATTGCCAAACCATGGTCTGCCGTAAAAATGATATACGTATTTTGCATTTGCTCATTTTCCTCCAGACTATCTAAAATAACCCCTATCTGATCATCCAAATGGGTTATTATGGCATAGTACTCCTGGATGTGTTTTTTGATAGCATATTCTGTTCTTGGAAATGGAGCCAATGCTTCATCTCTTAAATCAGGACCATTCCCAATGCCATCTTTAAAAGGATACTCCGGCAAAAAGCTTTCAGGAACACTGATATTTTCCAAAGGGTATTTATCCAGGTATGCCTGAGGTGCCTGCCTTGGGTCATGTGGCGCATTAAAGGCGAGATACATAAAAAAGGGATTATCACTTTTTTTAGTTTTGGCAACAAAACCAAGTGCATCATCCTTCAAAACTTCACTCCAATGCTTTCCTCCTTCCCAGTATCCTCCATATTTTGGATCTGCAGCTGACCAGCTTGAATCTGCCTCGCTTAAAGGTCTGTTATAGCCAACAGGCATAAACTTGCCGGGTGATAGTTCGGTCCCTGCAATGCTTTTGAAATTCTCCACCATTTCATCATTTTTCCAGGCATCTTTTGGCATACCTGGTCTTACATGGACTACATTTTGAAAAACACGGTCTGCCTGTGCATCAACATGCCATTTCCCTGTCATATAGGTATCGTATCCTGCATTTTCCATTAGTTTGCCCCAGGTTTGGTCAATACCTCTACCTAGAAGCCACTCCTGCCTATATTCATCTGCATTCCACACACTTCTTCCCGATATCATCATAGCCCTTGAAGCCAAACAAACAGCGCCGTTCCACGCCCCCATATTATAGGCGTGGCTAAAAGTCGTACCTGAATTTACTAATCGATCTAAATTTGGAGTATGTATTTCTTTATTACCTAAAGCATTAATTGCCGAATAAGTTAAATCATCCGCAAAAATAAAGACAATGTTAGGTTGCCCGTTTTCTTCTTTTTCTTGTTCAAAACAAGAAGCGAACAAGAATAGCCCTGCCAATAAGATTAATTTTTTCATGACTCTAATTTAGTTCGATTAGCAGATACAATAATGGTATTCTCTGCCGATTTAAAAATTAATTAAACAATGGAAATAATTGTGATTCTACTCTCGCATCCTTCATTAATTGATTCATTTTGCTCAATATTTCCGGATGTTCGGAGGAGATATCATTGTTTTCCCATTCATCTTCTGCAAGGTTATAAAGCTGAACTTTGGGATTGGGATCTTTTTGCAAATCGTATACTATAGCTTTCCAATCACCCATCCGGATAGCTTGTCGACCACCTCTTTCACTAAATTCCCAGTAGAGATATTCATGCTTTTTTTGAACCGTTTGACCCAATAATTCGGGTAAAAATGAGATTCCATCAGTTTCGGATATTAATTGAACCCCGGCAATTTCAGCACATGTTGGCATTATGTCCCAAAATGCGGAAATATGATTTGAGGTTGATCCGGCCTTTACTTTGTCCGGCCAAACTACGATCATAGGTGTGCGAATACCTCCTTCATAGAGATCCCGCTTTACTCCCCGCAAGCCACCTGCGCTATTAAAAAAATCAGGATTTGCGCCACCTTCCTCATGAGGACCATTATCACTTGCGAACATAATTATTGTATTCTTCTTAATTCCAAGCTCTTCCAATTTAGTTACTATTTGTCCTACATATGCATCCAGGCGAGTGACCATAGAAGCAAAAACAGCATAAGGAGAATCCTGAGAACAATATTGATGTGGTATAATGTCCGGACCATAATCAGAAGTATATGAATTTACAGGCAAATAAGGTTTTTCTTCAAATTTCCCTTCAAATTGCTGCAAGAGCGAGTCATTAGGTGAAATCAATTCGGCATGAGGCAATACCAAGGGCACATATGCAAAAAATGTTGTGTCTTTATTTTCTTCAATAAACCGCAAGGTGGCTTCCTGGATTTTATCCGGGGCATAAGTAACTGTTTTGGTCCAATCATTCCCATTTAAAAATACTTTTGTTCCATTTTGCCATAGATAGGGCGGATAATACCTGTGTGCCATGCGCTGGCAATTATAACCATAAAACTCATCAAATCCCTGTTTATTGGGATCTCCCTCATGGCCAATAAAGCCCAGGCCCCATTTACCGAAAGCTCCTGTTTTATACCCTGCTTCTTTGAGTAATTCGGCAAGAGTTAAAGAAGATGCTGGTAAAGAACTTTGCCCCTCAATTTCCAGCTCCTTGTTACCGCGAATAGGTGTGTGTCCTGTATGCAACCCTGTCATTAAAGAGGACCGGGAAGGTGCACAAACAGTGGACCCGCTATAATGCTGTGTAAATTTCATGCCTTGTCTGGCAAGATTATCAAGGTGTGGTGTATGAAAATTTCGCTGTCCATAGCAACTCAAATCACCATAACCCAAATCATCTGCCAGAATATAAATGATATTAGGCTTTAATTCTTTCTCCTGCTTTACTTCCGAGCAGGATAACACAATAAGTGAACTCAGGAGAAATATTACAGTTTTCTTCATTAGTTAGCCTTCCTTAAATGTTCCAAAAATTCCTCATCTGGTCTATTTCTCCATTTCCCTGTTTTCCAATAACTTTCATATTCTTCCATAAACTGAGGATTAGTTTTTGGTACTTGCGCATTTACATCTTTTCTCCAGGTATTTAAATCATTTTGAAGTTCAACCACCTTTTCCGGATATCGTAATCTCAGGTTGTTCTTCTCACCAATATCTTCTTTAAGATTATAAAGCTCCAGCTCCCTATTTTCAAAAATCTCAATTAGTTTCCAATCGCCTTTGCGTATTGCACTATAAGGCTTTGCTCCCTCCAAATGATAATGTGGATAATGCCAGTATATAGCATCCCTGTTAATATCTACTCCCGAAGTTAAAAGAGGAGTGAAATCTATCCCATCTATATTTTCAGTAGATTGCTCTTTTAACTTGATACCTGTTAATCCAAGAATTGTTGGAAAAATATCCGCAGAGATTATAGGAGTATTAGCAACCTGTCCTTTCAATATATTATTAGGCCAATATACAATAAAGGGAACACGGACACCTCCTTCATAGACATCTCCTTTTCCTGAACGTAATGGTAAATTCGAGGTAACTTTTTTCCTGTTATTTTCGTAATTCCCTCTAAGTCCTCCATTATCACTGGTAAAAATAATTATGGTATTCTCAAGCATCCCACTTTCCTCCAGCTTGTTTAGTACTTTACCAACAGCATCATCCATATGTTCAACCATGGCGGCGTATACAGGATTTTGATGATTGGCGCCTTGCTTAATCTGTTTTTCGTACTTTTCTATCTTATCATCTTTCGCCTGTAGGGGGGTATGTACGTTATAAAACCAGAAGTTCATAAAAAATGGTGCCTTCTCCTGCTTATTTTCTTCAATAAATTCTAACGCTGCATCTCCTAATCGTTCAGTAAGGTATTCTCCTTCCGGTCCATCACTCAACCGGGGGTTTAAATAAGGTGGGAAGTAGCCATTTCCTCCATTCCTTTTTTGTGGGGCACCCATTGACCAGCCACCTATATTGATGTCAAATCCCTGGAATTCAGGCCAGTATTTCTCTTCTTCTCCCAAGTGCCATTTCCCTATATGGATCGTTTTATAGCCTGCCTTTTTGAATACCTCAGCCAATGTGGTTTCCTCCTGCGCCATATATTGGGTCCAGTCCGGAATTTTCAATTTGGCAAAGGGTTTTTTATGTCCGCTTATCCAGTCTGTACAATTGATTCGGGCCGGATATTTACCGGTCATTATGCTTGCTCTGGACGGCGAACACACCGTGCATGTAGCATATGCATCTGTAAATAACATACCATTATTGGCAAGCCTGTCCACATTTGGGGTCTGATATAAATCGCTACCATAACTCGACAAATCAGTCCAACCCAGATCATCTACGACAAAGAGTACTACATTGGGTTTATCTTCTTCTACTGATTTGCAACTAACTATAATAATTAATAAGATCAGGAGTAATGAACGCATCTACTGTCATTTTATAAATTTTTCTTATTTAATCTTATTAATTTCATCTGGCAGCCCAAATCTACAATGCAAGAGTACTAAATGAAATCATGATATATCCCACAATACCAATAATCAATACAGATGTAACAATATCCACCCAATTGTAACTAGCTTTATTTTCCGCCCTTTGTTCCTGGCTAATTGTACCAAACGTGAGGCCCTGCAATTGCGCCTGTGAAGGAGCCGGGTACATCATACTAACAACAACCGCTATTCCTATGCACATTGCAAAGAAATATGCTCCAAAAACCAACCAATTTATATCTGCAATGGCATAAAGAAAACTACCTTCAGTAAAACTAGATTTAATAATCTCCAGTGTTAGTTTACCAAAACCGATGATAAAACCACCAATTAAAGTTGCAATAGCGCCGTTGGCATTAATGCGCTTATAAAAAATACCCAACAAAAAAACTGCAGCTATAGGAGGCGAAATATAGGCCTGTACATTTTGAAGGTATTCATAAAGGCCATCGGAAAGTGTTGTAATAATCGGGATCCATAAAAGACCAAGACCTACTACAAAAAAGGTGGCGATTCGTCCTGTTTTTACCAATTCTTCTTCTGGTTTCTCCGGCTTGAGCTTTTTATAAATATCAAGGGTAAATAAGGTGGAGCAAGAATTAAATACAGAAGCCAAAGAACTCATTAAGGCGGCCAATAAACCCGCTGCAACTAAACCCCGAAGCCCCGAAGGCATTAAATTGCTCATCAAGACCGGAAAAGCCTCGTCCGGACTTTCCCAGTGGAGCTCTCCCTTGATTTTTAATGCCAGTGCAATTACTCCCGGAATTAAAAAAAGGAATACAGGCATAAGTTTCAAAAGTGCTCCGAAGATGCTTCCTCTCCTACCCTCTTTTATATTTTTGGCCGATAGTACTCTTTGCACAATTACCTGATCTGTGCACCAATACCAGATACCTACAACTGTACTGGTTATAAACAGGGGTAGCCAGGGGTAATCGGGGTCAGAATTTGGGCGCCACATATTAAAATACTCCGGTCCAATTGTTTCCTTTAACTCGCCCCATCCTCCCACAGCATCTAATCCTAAAAATGTCAATATTCCGGCACCCATCACTAATACTATAGCCTGAATGGTTTCTGTATAAACTACTGCCCGCATCCCTCCTAGCACAGTATACACACCGGTAAGAACCACTGTAGCCACAGCACCAATCCAAAATGGAATTCCCAATAAGGCAGAAACCACAACACCTCCGGCATAGATGGTTACGGAAACTTTAGTCAATATATAGGCTATTAAAGAAACAACAGATAAGACCCATCTGGACCTGGAATCGAAACGTTTTTCCAGGAATTCGGGCATGGTAAATACGCCGCTTCGCGCATAGAAAGGGAGGAAAACCCAGCCCAACATTAATACAATCCAGGCATGTAATTCGTAAATAAGTAAAGGCATTTTATCTCCGGCTCCGTTTCCCGCAAGGCCTACCACATGTTCTGAACCAATATTGGAAGCAAAAATGGAAGCCCCAACTATAAACCACCCAATATTACGCCCGGCAAGAAAATAGTCCTCCGTATTCTTCTGCTTTTGTTTTATTACCCACCATGCTACTCCCAGTAATAGCAGGAAATAGACCGTTATTACTCCCCAATCTAAGGTATCAAGTCCTTTCATAAATTATACTTTTATAAGCCAACTCCTATTAAAAGGGAAAATGAAATAATTGCTGCCAATATAGTTTTCCGCCTGGTAAGATAATCAAAACCTCATAACTATATATTTTTTATGAAGTAAATAGATTAGTAATAAAAATCTACAAAAAGATGATTTAAGAAATGCTTATTGTTCCAGATTATTGACCTGGAAACTTTCAAGTATGTTGTTATTAAATTGTAATGTTACCTCTATAGGATTACAGCAAATCTCACAATCTTCAACATAATTCTGCTGTTTAATGGAAGGGTCCAACAGCATAGATATCTCTTCCCAGCAATAGGGGCACTGAAAGTAATGTTCGTACATTAAAGAGAAATAAATTTTAATTTATAAATGACCTCTCTCAAATTAAGGAAACAGTATTAAAAATCTACGTTCAACAATTGACCGGTTAAATCCAATAGCTGTAATTCGGCCAGTTTGGCATCGTATTTAGCAAGGTTTTTAGTAGTTTGAGCAGTTAAGAGATTAATCTGTGCCTGCCGGAATTCAATTGAAGTAATTCTGCCAAGTTGGTATTGTTCCCTGGATCTTTCAAAGTTATTCTGATTGGTAATTACAGCTTTCTCCTGGATTTCATAAATCGCCAACCTGTTCTTATACGTTTCCAAAGCATTCTGGATATCCCTTTCAACTTCCAGTTCAACCTGCTTCTTTAACAGCTCCTGATTTTCATAAAGAATTTTAGCATTACGGACCTGTACCGTGGTGTTTCCTCCATCAAAAAGGTTCCAGGTAAGGCCTGCCCCCACTGTAAAATTTTGATTGTTATTAATGGTGCCGGGAAAGAATGCGGATGCCGGATTCTGGTTTAAATTCCATCCATAAGAACCTGTCAAACCAATTACCGGTAAATAACCCGATTTACTTACTTTTATATCGTACTCATTTATTGCCAAACTCCTTTCAGTTTGCAGGATAGCGAGATTGTTTAAGGAAACATCATCTACCATTGCCTGTATTTCCAGCATTGGGATAAAATTTATTAAGGTATCTACCGCATAAACAATGGACATATCCTGATTTAGCACAACATTTAAATCTCTTTTAGTATTTTCCAATAATTGCTGTGTATTCAGGAGGATGATGCTGTCGTTAGTTACATCTACTTCAGCATTTAACACATCGAGCTGTGTGTTTTGACCGTACTCGAACGAATATTGTGCCCTTTTAATCCGGTCTTTTGAAACCTCCAATGCTTCCTTTTGGGCAAACTCATTTTCGGATAAACGGGCTACCTCAAAATAAATGCTCAGCAGTTGAAGTATTGTGCTCTGGATGGTTTCCCTGGCCTGTAATTCCGTTAGTTGATACTGTTCCTTTAGCCTCTTATAGTTGTAGGTACGTCCTAACCCATCAAATAAGGTATAATTTAAATTTAAACTCGCACCATAACGTTTCGTTTCTGCATTGTTAATTTCTACATCCGGGCGGGGATTTCCGTTTTCATCTACCTGACCAGGAAATTCGATGGTATTATTATCCTCGGCAAAACTTGCATTGGCTACGCCGGTAAAGGCAGGTAAAAACCCTGAATTTAAAATTCCCTGATTATTATCCGCAATTTCTACCGTATTTTTGGCAACTTTTATTCCAAAATTCTGCTCTAAGGCAAGAGCAATAGCATCACTTTTGGACAATACACTTTCCTGTGCTTCAGCATTAATACTCAATGCTAAAAGCACAATAATCCAGATATAGTTTTTCATTTTTCCTTACCTTCTAGTTCAATTGAAGCTTGTTTTTCGTTTTCTCCATTCACCGAACTGTTCGGAGATTCTTTAATAAGTTTTGTAACTAACTGATTCTGTTGGTGCAGTTCCTCTTTTTGCTCTTTTATGGCCCTTTCAACAAGTTCTTTGGGAACCTTATTACCTGTTGCCAGCCATTTAGCATTTACCTTAACCTTATTACTAAAAGATAAAAATATTGGTAACATCACCAGTGTTAGAATTGTGGCAAAAGCTATCCCATAGGCAATTGAAATAGCCATAGGAATTAGAAACTGTGCCTGTCTGCTCTGTTCCAGTATTAGCGGAGCCAATCCTGCAATGGTGGTTAACGAAGTTAGAAAGATAGCTCTGAATCGGGAGCGACCTGCATCATACATAGCATCATCAAACGTCATCCCGGATCTCAGGTTGTTGTTAAATCTTCCAATAAGCACTAAACCATCGTTCACCATAATCCCAATAAGAGCAATAATCCCCAACATTGATAAGATATTAATTGGGAAATTATGAATCCAGTGCCCCCAGGCAACTGCGGTTAAACTGAATGGTATCAATAATAGCAGCATTAAAGGTTGACTAAAACTGCGAAAAGTAAAAGCTATAGTAACATAAATTAAAAACAATACGGTAAGACCAACAAAACGTAGTGAGCCCAGAAGCTTTCCGGCCTCTCTGTTTTGACCTTCATATGAGGGTGTAACGGTTGGATATTTAGCCAGAATTTCAGGCATGATTTCCGTTCGTATTTCAGTCATAATATCCGTTGCACTAACCTTTTGGGCATCTTTAAGATCTGATGATAATTGAATTTCACGCTGGCCATCTAAATGATTAATAGCCACATCTCCCCGTTCAATAGTATAAGTGGCAATTTCTTTTAAAGGTATTCTGCTGCCATTTGGAGTAACTATTCGCATTTCATCCAGGTCGGTTATTGAAGATCTGTTTTCACGATCATATCTTACCCAAACCCTTATCTCATCTTGTCCTCTTTGAAATCGCTGGGCCTGAGTTCCAAAGAATCCAGCCCGAACCTGATTCATAACTGTCCTTAAATTAAGTCCAAGCAAGTAAGCATTTTCCTTAAGCTCCAGGCGGATTTCTTTGATCCCAGCCGGATCGTTATCTGAAATATCCTTGAGGTCCGGATTGTTGATCATTGCCGTTTTTAACTCTTCTTTTGCAGCCTTTAATTCCTGAATGTTATACCCCAATAATGAAACAGATACCGGGTCTCCTCCAAAATTACCTCCCGAGCCATAAATTAGACTTTCAACACCTATTATAGGCCCGACCAATTCACGTAGTCTTTTGGTAACAACATCTGAACGTATTTCATTCGGACGTTCCTCTCCCGGCAGCAGGTTAATAGTAAGTGTTGCTGCTGAAGAACCGGGGCCTACATTTTTTATTACATTTTCATAAAGTTCTTTACCCGTACCCTTAAGATATTGTTCTGTTAGTTCCTGATTGACAATTTCTGCCTTCTCCTCAATTAAGGTTATGATGGAATCTGTTATTTTTTCATTGGTGCCATTTGGCATGAGTAATTCTACCTGAACCCTGTCACTGGCTATTCTGGGAAAAAAAGCCGTCCTTATAATTCCCCCTCCTATAGATCCGAAAGTGAGAATTAGTGCAAAAACGAAAAAGGAAAAGGTCAATAGTTTATATTTCAAGGCAAATTTTAATGTGGGACTATAGGCCTTATCCCGAAACCAAACCATAATCTGATCACCACCTTTGTTGATAACTCTAAGCTTCGAAAATATTTTGGCAAGCCCTGTCTTTGGCCTTTTATCTTCCGCATGCAAGGCTTTAGAGTGAGCCAGGTGAGCAGGTAGAATTATAAGAGCTTCCACAAGGGAAACTACCAGAGTTAGTATAACGATCACAGAAACTTCTCCAAAAAATTCCCCTATCCGTCCGTCCAGAAATAAAAATATTGAGAACGCAAGTATTGTTGTTATAATTGCAGATACAATAGGAGGGATTACTTCCATAGTTCCATCAATCGCAGCTTGTACCGGAGACTTTCCTTTCTCGTAATGTTGATATATGTTTTCGGCAATTACAATCCCGTCATCTACAAGAATCCCGATGACTATAATCATCCCGAAGAGGGAAAGAACATTTATGGTAACATCGAAAAAACCAGCAAATATAAACATCCCCAAAAAGGCTACGGGCAATCCAAATGCTACCCAAAAAGCCAATCTAGTATTGAGAAATACGGATAGAAAAATAAGTACCAGAATCATACCAATTATGGCATTTTCCGTTAGTAGTTGGGTACGCTGTGTAAGTGTAGTTGAAAGATCACTAACAACACTTAACTGAATATTATTATTTTTCTGATTAAAATCTTCAATATAATTACGAACTTTTTCGGCAGAAGAAATAAGATCTTCTGTATTCGTACTTGTAATAGTAGTTCGTACGGAAAGGTCTCCGTTAAAATAGGATGCATTAGGTGTTTCAGAAAACCGATCCCTTATAATTGCTATATCTTTCAGGCGAACTGTCTGTCCGGCAGCATCTGCCCTTATTATTAAATTTGAAAGTTCATCGCCATAATAAGACCTGTTATTTGCCCGTATCAGGTATTCCTCTTCACTTGTTTTTATATTCCCCCCGGTTACCAGAATATTGGCATTGGAAACGGCACTTGCAACCTCGGGAAAAGACAAACCATACGCAAGGAGATTATTTTCATTAACCGCAATTTCAATTTCTTCTTGTGGAAACCCCGAAATAGCTATCTGTGATATACCATCAATTGCCCGAATATCGTTTTCAACCTGACGGGCTATTTGCTTTAGGGTTACAAGCGGAATATTTTCACCACTAATAGCAAAACTTATAGTTTGTCTTACTGCTTCCAATTTAGAAACAATTAGCGGTTCCATTCCTGTTGGGAATGTGGGCACCCTGTCTACCGCATTCTTTACTTGCAGCAGCATAAAGTCTATATCGCGGCCTTTTTCAATTTCAACGTTGATATTTCCACTATTCTCCCTTGAAGTTGAGGTTACCCTATCAACACCTTCCAGACCTTTAAGATTGTCCTCAATTTTTAAAACAATACCTTCTTCAATCTCCTGTGGAGATGCACCGGGGTAGGTTATATTTACTGAGATGTTCTTTGAATCTGTTAAAGGGAAAAACGAAGATTTTAAAGAAGTAGCTCCAACAATTCCGAAAATGAAAAACGCAATAATTATTACATCTACGGCAACGTGATATTTTATGAAATACGAGATTACATTTCTCATTAGTTTTCTATTTTGGCTGTTTCTCCTTTATATTTTTTTACCAACATTCCTTCAAAAGCGCCTACAACAGGTTTGGTGAGTATTGAAATACCTTCGGGAACATCTTTTAGCACAACTTTTTTATCGGAAAAATATACAGGCCTCACATCAATAAGATCGAGTAATGAATCTCGTACTACAAAAATCTGATCATTCTCCAGTAAAAGGCCCCTGTCTATTTCGATGGCATCCGTTTCCTGTTTGGCATTAAGGTTTGCCTCGAGATACATCCCTTCCTTTAAATCCGGATCACTTACCTCAATAAAGGCCTTAATGGTCTGTGTAGCTAAATCAATATTTCCATTAATTCTGGAAACAACACCTTTGTATGTTTTATTGCGATCGAGATTAACAAGGTCTACATCCTCATTAAGTTTTAAAAGGTCACTATATGTTTTACTGATGGAAACTTCCAATTCATAGGTGTCTGTATTAATAAATTCTCCCAATTTCTGCCCGGATCTAACCAGTGAACCTTCTGTAACGAGCGCTTCGGTGAGTATGCCATTAAACGGTGCAGAAATGCTATATTTTCGTAAACGTTGCTCCTGATTTTTGACATTGTAGTAGTTTGTGAGAATACCGCGGCCCGAAATAAAGAATTTCTCTTTTTCAGTTGTCATTTCCGGAAGCGGTGGCGTGGTTCTGTCAAGGTCAAATCCACTTAAATAAGCCTGCCATTTCGGAAATACTTCAGGGTAATCCAAACGAAGATCAGGCATAATGGAAGTAATCAAATTGTATAAATTACTTTTAGCCGACTGCACACTGGCATAATATTCGGATGCATCTATTTTGATAATAGTCTCTCCTTTTCTATAGGGTTGTCCTGCTTTAAAGAGTCTATTAGTTTTTTGGAATACGCCCTGAACTTCAGCATAGAGTTCCACTCTCCTTTTTGCCCTTAGATTACCATTCGCCGGGACTATAATAGGAACCGTACCATTGGAAACAGTTTCTGTAAAAACGGTTTTTACAACTTTTTCTACTTTTGCCCTTGGCCTGGACTTACTGCTAATAATTTGCTTAGCCAAAAAAAACGAGGCTACTATTATTAAGATTCCTAATATTGATAAAATTATTTTTCTCATTTCTTTGTCATTAAATTTGGGCCTCTGCGGAGCTAATATTACGTTGCATACGCTCCAGGGTGTTTATAAGTTGATATATTTCTTCTTCTTCAATATTTTTTTGCATGATTTCTTTAAGTCCAACTATTATGGGCCTGGTAAGTTTAAATGTAATTCTGCCGGTTTCAGTAAGAAAAACCCGGTTTACCCGTTTGTCGAAATCATCCTGTTCTCTGGTTATATAATCTTTACGTTCCATTTTGGCCAGTAATCTCGCCAGAGAAGATTTATCCCTTAAAGTCAGATATGCTAATTCATTTTGAATAAGACCATCATTCTCGTGTAATTTTTTGAGGACAACCATTTGCTCTTTACTAAGATCAAGCCCCTGGCTTTGAAAAGCTTCGTGCAAATAATTGTCCACCATCTTAGCAGTGCTGCCTATCCACCGACCTACAGACGTATCAAAATCTACTAAAATATCCGAATTGTTCATGCCGCAAAGATAACGTTAAAATTTATTAGTTGCATATGCAACTAACGTTAAATATATCTTAAATTTTGTTTAATTTTTTTAATTTTTTGTAAAACAAAAAAGGGATGCGATATGCATCCCTTCGGCCAAACTAACTAAAGTATAAGTCAACTATTAATGTTCGTCTTCATCTTCAAATTTCGTATCTGCCATCCGTGTTTTGGAAAAATTGACATCCTTGAAATCTAATTTTACATCGTCTTTATCATAATCAAAAACCAGAAACTCTCTGGTATCCATGAGTTCCAGGTTTTTATATGAATTAAATTTGTTATTCTGTATTTGAAATACCTTAAGACTGGCCAACTGACCAAATTCTGCAGGTATTGCACCACCTAATTGATTATTAGCAAGGACAAGTTCTTTGAGTAAAACCAGTTGTCCTAAATTTCGCGGGATATCACCATCAAGTGCATTCTCAAAAAGTCCGAGGCTTTCGAGTCTTGTGAGGTTTCCTATTGAATCTGGTATATGACCCACAAAATTATTGCTGGATAGATTTAAAACCCTTAGGTTTTCTATATCTCCAATACTATCGGGAATACTTCCTGAGAAAAAATTGTTAAAAGCGGTAAGCTCTAACAAATTAGCCAGGTTCCCTATCTCAGAAGGAAGGTTTCCTTTCAATCTGTTCATCTCTATTTTTAATATCTCCAGATTTTGTAATTGTGAAATAGTATTAGGTAATTCTCCGCTAAGGGTATTAAATGCAAGATTCAGAATCCGCAGGTGATTCAAATTACCAATACTTTGAGGTATTATTCCTGAAAGATTATTGCGAAATAAATTTATCTCTACTACATGGTTTCCTTCAACCGTAACTCCGTACCATTCGGATACCGGCTGTTCTGTGTTCCATTGTTTTAGCCACGAAGTTCCATTGGTGCTCTCATAAAGATCTAATAAAGCCTTTTTTTCAGCTTTGCTGACCTTTGCATTTATCGCTTGACCAGCTGACATTAAAATAACAAGAAGCAGGAGCAGCTTTTTCATTAGATTTGGCTTTAGGAAATAGTTGTATCTTTACTGAGATAAAAACTTTATAATAATAAAGAATTACCTTACAAATATAAGTTGTTTTGTAGATAAACAACCTATTTAATCGATGAAGTGAGCGTTTTTGTTGTGAAAGGCCTGTTTTTTGTTGTGAAAAATTTTCTGCCTTACATTTTATTCCGCTGGCCCTGTGTTTTCAAGCTCTAAAGTAGTATTTTCCCAACTTATCATCAACACCTCAAGTTCCTTTTTTTTGGCTTGGTATAAGTCAAAAAAATCGGGAATCGCAATTGTAGCATCGTAATCCATTAGCAGATCATGATCTATTTTAGCAATCTCCTTTTCCAATCCGGATATATTACTCTCAAGAGTACTTAACTTATTCTTTAGTGACTTTAATCTTTTCTGACTTTCGTAATCTGAAGGTTTGCTGTTGCTTTTTTCGTTCTTTTTGGGTTTAGCTTGTTTCTTTTCAATTTCCCTGAAATCTTCAACTTTTCGCTGTTCAAGAAAATAATCAATATCTCCTAAATACTCTTTAATCCTTTTCTCCTTAAACTCATAAACCTTATTCGTAAGTCCCTGCAAAAAATCCCGGTCATGTGAAACTACTATCAAAGTACCTTCAAATTGTTTTAATGCTTCCTTTAAAATGTGTTTAGATTTAATATCAAGATGATTTGTTGGCTCATCCATTACAAGAACATTAAAGGGTTGTAGCAACATTTTAGCTAAAGCCAATCTGTTCCTTTCCCCTCCAGATAAAACCTTGACATATTTATCTACGTCATCCCCACTAAATAGAAAAGACCCTAATATATCCCTTACTTTACTCCTATTTTTCTCATTTGCTGCATCAATCATAGTGTCAAGTATGGTTTTTTCACCATCCAGATACTCCATTTGATTCTGTGCGAAATAACCTACCTCAACGTTATGACCGGATTTGAGTCTCCCCTGATGTTCCAATTCGCCTACAAGAATTTTGGCTAAGGTAGTTTTCCCTTGCCCGTTCTGTCCTACAAAAGCCGTTTTGCTGTCCCTTTCTAAAATTATGTTTATTCCGTTTAATACTTCCTTATTACCATAACTTTTAGAAAGGCCCTCCATTTCAAATATTACTTTTCCCGGATTTACAGAAATTGGAAAGCGCAGTTTCATGGCACTAAGGTCATCCTCATCTACCTCAATACGCTCCATTCTATCGAGCTTCTTAATTAGCGATTGAGCCATAGAGGCTTTTGAAGACTTAGCCCGGAATTTATCTATTAAACGCTCTGTTTGCTGAATTTCTTTATCCTGGTTTTTGCGAGCACTAAGTTGTTGTTCTTTTATTTCATCCCTTAGCATTAAATATTTAGAATACGGTTTATTGTAATCATAGATTCTACCAAGAGATATTTCTATGGTTCTGTTAGTAACATTGTCCAAAAACATTCTATCATGTGAAACTAACACCAGTGCACCGGTAAAATTAAGCAGGAATTGCTCCAGCCAAAGTATAGAATCAATATCTAAATGATTGGTTGGCTCATCTAATAAAAGAACATCATTATTCTGCAGGAGTAATTTGGCCAATTCTATACGCATCCTCCATCCGCCAGAAAATGTATCTGTACTTTTATTAAAATCTTCCCTTTTAAAACCAAGGCCTAAAAGGATTCTTTCTGTCTGTCCCTGATAATTGTATCCTCCATGGACTTCATATTGATGCGTTAAATCATTTAAGTCTATTATTAACTGATTGTATGTGTCACTCTCGTAGTCGGTTCTTTCTGCCAATTGCAGGTTTATATGCTCCAGTTTCTTTTCAAGTGCTTTTAATTCAACAAAAGCTTCGTAAGCTTCATCAAGAACAGATCTTCCATATTCAAAATCAAGATCTTGCTTTAGGCAGCCTATTTTTATGTCTTTTTCTGTGGCCAGCGTCCCCGAATCCGGAATCATTTCCTTCGAAAGAAGTTTAAGCAGGGTAGATTTCCCTGCGCCATTTTTTCCAATAAGTCCAACCCTATCCCCGGCATTTAATCTAAACGCAATTTCTCTAAACAGGTATTCTCCTCCAAAAGAAACAGACAGATTATGAATATTTAGCATTTTTGTGATTGGTGTTACAATTAGAAACTTCGCAAAATTGTAGTTTTGCCTAAACTTTTGCAAATGTTAAAAAAAGGAAGCAAACTCTACAGTATTTTAACAGGAAGTTGTCCAAGATGCCACGGGGAAAGCATGTATGAAGATACTAATCCATATCATCTGGGTTCTCTTTTTAAAATGCATACCCGTTGCACACACTGCAATACAAAGTACAAAATTGAGCCATCCTTTTTCTATGGGGCGATGTATGTTAGCTATGCCGTTGGAATAGCATTTGCAG
>CBDUGN010000068.1:0-15806 GCA_965366915.1 uncultured Eudoraea sp.
TTGCCTTGCATTACTTTAGGAGGGGCAATACCTGCCCACGAAAGGATTGTCGGGGCGAAATCGATGAAGTTTAAAAGTCGATCATCGTAATTACTGTTTTTTAAATTATCCTGAAATTTAATAATCAAAGGAACCTTAATACCTGTATCATATAAAGCTCGTTTATGTCTTGGAAAGGGACCACCATGATCTCCATAAAAGAAGATTATACTATTTTCATATAGACCATCTTCTTTTAATTGATTTATGATTTTACCTATTTGTTCATCCAGTCGTTTTAAGTTGGAATAATTGACAGCTATATCATGGCGAATGACATCGGTATCAGGAAAATAAGGTGGTACCCTTACCGAATCTGGTGAGACAGATAATTCTTCTTCCCCCTGTTTCCAGATACCTGACTCATGGCAAACATTAAAATTAAAAACCGAGAAAAAAGGAGCATCTTTTGGTCTATTTCGCCAATGTGCATCCTTGCTGCTTTCATCCCAACCAGATTCTGGAGCTTTAAAATTGTAATCCTCTTTGGCGTTATTGGTACAATAGTAACCCTCTTTACGAAGGTATTCTGTAAACATTTTAACTCCATCCGGGACTAAAGGTGAATAACTTGGAATTCCTATATCTGGCTGATTATCTCGTGAATAAGCATTATAAGTACGCATATTATGGGTACCTAATGTAGTCGGATACATCCCGGTAATTATGGCACTTCGTGCAGGGGCACAGACCGGTACAGGAGAAAAGGCATTGGTAAAAACAACGGCATCTGATGATAGTGACTCTATAAAGGGCAGGGAGATAGTACTATCACCATACATCGGAAAAAATTCTGGCGATTGGTCCTCTGCAACCAACCAGATAATGTTTGGCCTTGTTTGGGCCATCCCTGTTATTTCTTTTTCCTTACAGCTCGTTCCTAAAGCGAAGAAAAAAGAACACCAAATGAATGATCGAATAAATTTGTTCAAAGGTTTTTAAGAAATTTTAAGCTTTGAGGGACCTGTTCCACGACCCTGGAGCACTCATCTTCAATAAACATATATTCAACCACACCAAGCTCTTTTGCCCGTTTAACCACTCCGGCAATATCTACCTGGCCTGTTCCAAGCACTACATTGGTCTCCACGTCTTCATGCCCTGTATCATTACCTTTTACCCCATGTTCCATATCCTTAAGGTGAAGTAATACAACTTTATCGGGATAGCGATTCAAGATATCAAGAGGATCAGCCCCTCCATGATGCACCCAATAAACGTCCATTTCAAAAGCAAAGTCATTGGCGTTTTTTGCCATATAATCAAACAGGGTGCCATCTTCATAAGGCCTGAATTCATAGCCATGAGCATGGTAGGCCAGCGTTATACCCTCTTCCTTCAGGCGTTTCCCTGCATTATTAAAAACCGCAGTAGCCTCTTTTGTTTTGGCAATATCGAAAGTATTTCCATCATGTGGAATCCATGCACACATCACATATTTAGCGCCAAATACTTTGGCGTTTTTAACGACCTTCTCGATATCATTCTGAAGGTCCTCATATCCTGCACCCACACGTACCATTTCCAGGCTATTATCATTTAGTAATCTTATATACTCCTCCATAGGAAGCCCAAAACTACCCCCACCTTCTATTTTGGTAATCCCCCATTCATTAACCAGTTTAAGGGTTCCTTCAACATCAGTTTTAAACTGATTTCTTAGACTGTATAACTGTAATCCCACTTCCTGTGCAACAATCTGATAAGTTCCAGGCAGGCAACAAAAAAGTAGTAATCCAAGAATTCTAAACTTCATTTTTGTAATCATCTTATTCGATTTTAATTATGTTAATAAATTTCCTTTATCATCCCACTCTGCAATTATGCCACGTTTACTTTGATCTACACACTTGGCCAGCCATTCTTCATCATAAGCCAAACCGTGCTGTTCAAGAACATCTTCCGGCACTCCATCCCAAACAGTGGGCATATTCCCTTTATATCCAAGGTCCTCAATGCCAATTTTTGAAGTATAGTACCCTGTGAGTGTAAGATTCCGCATTAAAGAAAAAAACTGTATCTCCATTGGTTGTTCATCTATTGGAATTTCCGGATCATAGAACGCAATTGAATCGAGTATTTGTTTTTGCTGCTCCTCTGCCGCTGATTTAAATTCTATTCCAAACTCGGTATTGCTTTTATGATCGAGCCACATAAGACCTCCGCGTAAATCTGTCTGCAATTTTGGCACATCTTTAGCCATAAATTCAACGAACTCCGGCACCCCGGCGTCTGTAGCACCGCCAAATTTATCATTGGGTGGCATTATCAGATTACTAAGTACTGCAATAGTGCCTAATTCATGTTCATTAAAAAACTGTTCAGAATTTAACTTCTCTATTAGCTCTTTCTCTTCCGGAGTCCTGCCAAAATGATTACTATCAGATTTCACTTTTGCCAATTCCTCCGTGCTTGCCGCTTCGGGTTTACAACCATGAACAACCAAACCGCCGGCAACGGTTCCAAGTAAGATTGATTTTATGCTCTTCCTTCTATCCATCTTTTAGATATTTTGCTGTTTTAATTGTTCCACAATATAATCTGATGCACGCCATGACAGAGCCAGGATAGTCCATGTACAGTTTTTATCTCCCTGCGAAACAAAAGGGCCGGCATCAGTAATAAAAACATTATTTACGTCATGCAATTGTTGAAATTGGTTTACCACAGACTTTTTCGGATCATCCCCCATTCTTGTGGTTCCAACCTCATGTATTATTCTACCCGGAGCCAGAAGTCCGTAGTCGTCTTCTTTGGAAGGTGTCTCGCCCAGAACTTCTCCTCCCATATTGTGGATGAGTTCTTCAAAAGTAGCCTGCATATGCCTGGCCTGATTTCTTTCAAAATCTGACCATTTATAGTTGAACCGAAGTACCGGAATTCCGAATTGATCTACTGTCGTCGGATCTATTTCACAATAGTTGTCTTCTCTTGCAACTGCTTCTCCCCGGCCTCCAAAACCAAGGACGGAGCCGTAATATTTTTTTATGTCATTACGTAAACTTTCACCATAACCTCCTGTTGGTAATCCAAAAAATTTATTGAAATCATTGGGATTAAACCCGAATCCATAATTAGGCATGCCCATTCCTCCCCAGACCTCTATATGGTAGCCTCTAGGGAAGTCTAAGTTCTTATTATCCAACCACCAGGGTGTATAAACATGCATTCCACCTACACCATCTTCATTGTATACTTTCCGGTTCATGAGGCCGGGTATAAATCCTGCCCGGCTGCTACCTGTAGAGTCATGAAGATATTTTCCCACAACATTACTGCTATTTCCAAGTCCGTTAGGGTGTTGTTTGCTTTTTGAATTCAGAAGTATCCGTGCAGAACTACAAGCTGAAGCTGCCAGCACCACAACCTTACCTCTAAGCTGGTACTCCTTGCGGTCGTCTTTACTTATATAAGAAACCCCGGTTGCTTTTCCTTCTTCATTCGTAGTTACTTCGCGCACAACAGAATTGACGTACAGATCTACCTGGCCCCCACTTTTTTGAGCAGGAAAAATTAAACATGAGCCTGATGAAAAATCAGCATAAACCTGGCAGGATCGAGAGCATTGGCCACAATAAAAACAAACACCTCGATCATTGTTAATTTTCTTGGTAAGCATTGACATTCTGGAAGGAATAACCGGAATATTGGATTTACGTGCACCTTTAATATACATAAGTTCATGCAGCCTTGGCTTTGGAGGTGGCAGAAAAAATCCATCAGGATCATTGGGGAGTCCTTCATTGGTTCCAAAAACACCAATAAGTTTGTCTACTTTGTCATAATATGGTTTAACATCTTCATATCCAATGGGCCAATTTTCACCAAGACCATCTATATCCTTATGCTTGAAATCATTAGGGCCAAAACGAAGTGAAATTCTTCCCCAGTGATTGGTTCTGCCGCCCAACATATGCGACCTGTACCAATCAAACTCGGTGCCTTCTGCACGTGTATAAGGCTCTCCTTCTATTTCCCAACCCCCATAAGCCATGTCGAACTCTCCAAAAACTCTTGTAGTATTAGCACCTCTTCGCGGCGATTCGTAAGGCCATTTTAATTGGGTCATTTGTTCAGGATCTGCAGGATCAAAATAAGGCCCTGCTTCAACAACGGCAATTTTTAGACCGGCATCTGCCAGTACTTTTGCCGACATACCTCCACCGGCGCCTGATCCAACTATTACGGCATCATACATAGTTGGTGATTCTTTTATTTGCATAAGTTATTTTTAATGAATCTTAAACCTTTCAATTTGTAATTTCAGATATAATTTACATCAAATTAGTATAATTATTTTGTAGCCAGAACTGTTTGGCAGAAACGTACAAGGAATTGACAATTTAGTTTCAGCATTATGATAAAGCAAGTATCAAATAGTACCAGATATTTTACTAAAATTATAATACTCTTCGAATACCCGAAAAATCCTGCCTATATTGTGTTGGTGTGCTGCCTTTGTTCTTTCTAAATACCCGGTTAAAATTCGCAATACTATTAAAACCGCACATAAAAGCAATTTCTGATATACTCAAATCTTTTTCTATTAGCCATTTAGAAGCATAACCAATTCGAACATCATTCACATATTCCACAAATGTCTTTCCCGTTCGCTTCTTAATAAACCTGTTAAATGAAACACTACTCATATTCATAACATCAGCAACTTCCTGAAGTGTCATTTTTAAAGAATAATTTTCCTGCACATAATCATATAATGTTTTAAGCTTATGATTATGTTCAAAGTTTTCAAGATGAATTGTGGTAGTTGATAATAACCTTTGATTTCTTGATGTTGCCAGATCATATAATATTGAGAATAGCTCTATGAAATAATCAATTCCACCTAGTTTGGACACTTTTAATAATCTGGGTGACATGGCACGGGTCACTTCTTCAGAAAATAGAATTCCATGCGCTGACTTATCATACAAATCTTTTAAAGGTTTCATTATTCTGCGCCCAAGAAAAGCAGAATTGAATAAATCATTATGAAATTGAATCGTTATTTCATGAATATTTTTTTGGGTACAATGATGTTGTTCCCATCCATGAAAAAGATTAGAACCAACCAATACTAATTCAAAATCATCAATTTCTTCTATACTGTCGCCTACAATTCTTCTGACACCTTTGCCATTGGATATAAAGTTCAGTTCTAGTTCCGGATGAAAATGTACAGGATAATCAAAAAAATCTTTTACCCTGTCAAAAACAAGAAAACTATCTTCGTTGGAAAGAGGTGTGATTTCACGATGAATTCTTTTTAGTAATTCCATTATTTAGTACCAGATCTGTTTTTATAATTCATTGATATGATAAAATAATACCAAAACAATATTAACAAATATTTTAGATTTGAACCAGAATATGGCAAATGAAGGGTATTTAATTTTATAAGTTATCAAAAAAACACCTGTTTTGTTACAAATTTCTTCAAATTTGATTAATCTTTAATTTTTAAGAAAGACCAAAACATGCTAAAGGGAATAGATATTGCAATAATTCTATTATATCTTTTAGCTACTGTGCTCATTGGTCTTATACTTCGCAAGAGGGCACAAAGAAGTAAAGACGATTATTTACTAGGTGGTAAATCCCTGCCATGGTATATGCTTGGTCTTTCTAATGCGTCCGGTATGTTTGATATTTCAGGCACCATGTGGCTGGTTACCTTAACATTTGTATATGGTTTAAAAAGCATTTGGATACCCTGGCTATGGCCTGTATTTAATCAGATATTTCTTATGATCTATCTCAGTGCATGGTTGCGCCGGTCTAATGTAACGACAGGCGCCGAATGGATTTTATTCAGGTTTGGTGAAGGCAGGGGTGGTAGATTATCACATACTGTTGTGGTTGCTTTTGCCATTATCAGCTGTCTGGGTTTTCTTGCCTATGGCTTTATTGGACTCGGAAAGTTTGTTGAAATATTCATTCCATGGGAAGTAGTAAGCGCTTATATTCCCTTTGATGTCCCACTGGAATATGTCCCTCATTTCTATGGAACTGTTTTTACTATGTTCGCTGTATTTTATTCGGTACTTGGAGGCATGTCTGGCATCGTTTGGGCAGATCTTTTACAATTTTCAATAATGACCATCTCCTCATTTGCCATAGCTTTTATAGCCTGGCAGGCCATGGGGACTAATACTCTGAACGTTCCCGAGGGTTGGATGGATCCCTTTTTTGGATGGACCCTGGATATTGACTGGACGGGCCTTATTGCAGAAGTGAACAACAAAATTGCCTCAGATGGCTATACATTATTCGGATTGTTTTTTATGTTGGTTGTCTTCAAAGGTATTCTGGCCAGTATTGCGGGTCCAGCGCCAAATTATGATATGCAGAAAATACTATCTACCAAATCCCCCAAAGAAGCAGCTAAAATGAGCGGATTTGTCTCCATTGTCCTTATGCCTACGAGATATCTCATGATAGGTGGTTTTGCAGTATTGGGAATACTTTTTTATGATCAGTTGGATCTTCAACGCGCAGGAATGATCGATTTTGAAAATATTCTTCCATCAGCAATAAATAAATTTGTGCCTGTTGGTTTAATGGGTCTTTTATTGGCTGGCCTTTTGGCTGCATTTATGTCAACTTTTGCGGGAACCCTTAATGCGGCTCAGGCCTATATTGTAAATGATGTTTATTTAAGGTACAAGAAAGATGCAAAACCAAATGAAGTAAAATGGATGAATTATAGCAGTGGTCTGCTCGTTGTACTGGTGAGTATCGTTCTGGGTTTCTATGTAGAAGATGTAAATTCTGTTTTACAGTGGATAGTTTCTGCTCTTTGGGGAGGTTATGTAGTATCTAATACCTTAAAATGGCATTGGTGGCGATTTAACGGTTACGGATATTTTTGGGGAATGTTATCGGGCCTGATACCTGCAATTATTTTTCCTCTTATTTTTAAAGAAACCCTTGAGCTTTATCTATTCCCTCTGTTTCTTATAATTACCGCCCTGGGCTGCATAATTGGAACTTATATGGCCCCCCCCACAAATGAAGCCACCTTGGTTAATTTTTACAAAAAGACAAGACCATGGGGGTTTTGGAAGCCAATACAGGATAAAGTTATTGCTCAGGATCCGGATTTTAAGAAAAACAAAATGTTCAAAATGGACATGTTCAATATTTTTATTGGAACGGCTGCTCAAACACTTTTGGTAGTTATACCTATATATTTAATCCTAAGAGAATATACATCTTTATGGATATCGATTGTAATTTTTGCGGTTTGCGGTTTTCTACTTAAAAAATTCTGGTGGGATAAATTAGATGAACAAATGTAAAGTGATGGAAACGGACAGGCTAAAAAACCCAAAGCGGATTTGGAATTATGAGCAGCTTATGAGAAATCATCAACAACTCTTAAATAGGCCCAACAATGCAATTCCTGAATATAGCGGAATAATTTCCAGATATGAGCATCCCGTAATTACCGCTCAGCATATTCCAATAAACTGGCGGTACGATTTAAATGCAAAGTCCAACCCATTTGGATTAGAACGAATAGGTGTTAATGCTGCATTTAACGCTGGCGCAATTAAATGGAATGATAAATATACCCTTGTAGTTAGAGTTGAAGGAAGCGACAGGAAATCTTATTTTGCTTTTGCAGATAGCCATGATGGAATACATAAATTCGAATTCTGGGAAAAACCTTTACTGCTTCCACAATTAAATGATCGGGATATTAATGTTTACGATATGCGCCTTATAGCACATGAAGATGGATTTGTTTATGGTATTTTTTGTACGGAAAGAAAAAATCAGGATGCTCCATTGGGGGACACCTCATCTGCAATTGCCAATGCAGGCATTATAAGATCCAAAGATTTAAATAAATGGGACCGTCTGCCCGACTTAATTTCAGGCTCCAATCAACAAAGAAACGTAACATTGCACCCGGAATTTGTTCAGGGAAAATACGCCATATACACCAGACCCCAGGATGGGTTTATTGACACAGGATCCGGAGGGGGTATTGGGCTGGGGTTTATAGAAGACATGAACCATCCTGAGATAATCAATGAAACTATAATAAACCAAAAGGCGTATCATACTATATATGAATTAAAAAATGGTTTGGGACCCTCACCAATTAAAACGAAAGAAGGCTGGCTTCATCTGGCCCATGGAGTTCGTAATACGGCTGCCGGTTTACGCTACGTATTATACCTTTTTATTACAGATCTTAAGGATATATCCAAAATCATTTATCAACCAGCGGGTTATTTTATGGCTCCAAATGATAAAGAAATTGTGGGAGATGTGGGTAATGTACTTTTTTCCAATGGCTGGATAGTAGATAGTGACGGTACCATTTATATATATTACGCCTCCTCAGATACAAGAACCCATGTAGCGACCACTACCGTTGATATTTTAGTTGACTATTGCAAAAATACACCGGCAGACAGGTATTCAACCAATGAATCTGTGAAAAACATTTTAAACCTGATTGAAAAGAATGAAATACAATATTAAAAATAGTTTCCCCAACCTGCGCTTAGTTTTTTTGAATTAGCGCGGCGTTTCCCGTATCTGACTGGCAAATCAAAGGGGAACGATTGCAGTTTAGATGCCCTTCTTATTAAGGTTGCATCAGTAGCGTAGTAAGCAATGCCTTTTGGCTAACCCCAAAAGGTGTTGTTTTACGTTAAATTTGGTAACATTCCATTTTTTAAGTTGAAAAAAATTAACAAAATGTTAATTTTATACATATAACAAATTCTTAATATTTCATTATTTGACTATTATTTGACAAAATATTATCACTGTTCTTTATATTATTCACATAATTTTATTAATATTATCCAAAATTTATGGTTTATTTTAACATTTGCCGAAAACGATTTCGTTTAGAAGTTAAATAAAACCGTGAAAATCAATTAATTAAAGCTAACTAAACATTAAACGATTATGATTCTAAAAAGTGATTATCACTCGTTAAAATCTTGTGCCGGTAAAATTAGCAATTCCAGTATCAAGATTTTTTCATTACTTATGGGTCTTGTTTGTTCGTTTGCTATCGCGGCACCAACAACGAGTCTTGAAACAGTAACAACGATTGAAGCATTTCAATCTACCATCACAGGTACTATTACAGATGCAAGCGGAGTTCCGCTTCCTGGTGCCAATGTGGTAATTAAAGGAACCTCAACTGGTGCTGCGGCCGATTTTGATGGAAATTATTCCATCGAAGCCAGCCCGGGAGATATCCTTGTGTTTTCCTATACCGGCTATAATTCTTCAGAAATTACTGTGGGTACGTCCAACGTAATTAATGCAACCCTTGAAGAAGGACTTACTCTGGACGAAGTTGTAGTAACAGGGTATACGGTTGAAAGTAAAAGGGAAACCACCGCTGCTGTATCTATTGTTAGTGCAGAGGAGTTGGCTGCAATTCCTTCTGGTAATGTAGAACAACAATTAGCAGGTAGGGTTGCCGGTGTAACTGTAATTACTAATGGTCAGCCAGGAACTGCATCACAGGTTCGGGTACGTGGTTATGGTGGTTTTGGTGGAAACCAGCCACTTTATATTGTAGATGGGGTCCCTATTCAGGACATAGGATTCTTAAGCCCGGACGATATTGCCACTACTACAGTACTTAAGGACGCTGCTGCTGCATCCATTTATGGGGCAAGAGCAGCCAACGGTGTAATCGTTTATACTACAAAACAAGGAGCACGTGGTGATCGCAAAACCAATATTTCAATTAATATCCAAAGTGGTGTTACAGATCCTAACGTAGCTGGTTCGCCAAAAATGCTGAATCCTCAGGACATGGCGGAATATACACATATTGGTTTTAGAAACAATGCCGCGGCTAATGGTACTACACCTCAGTATACGCATCCGCAATATGGACCAAATGCAACACCAACCTTCCCCGATTATCTGCATGCAGATGGACAGAATGGTGTTTCAGCCAGTGATATAAATTTAGCGCAGATCCGGGCTAACTATGAAGCAGATCCTGAAAATGTATTTTTAATAAGACCGAACCTCGCGGGGACAAACTGGTACAGAGAAATTACCAGAATTGCACCGGCTCTCAGAGCAAATATTGGTTTTGATGGAGGTAATGAGAATGGTCGCTTCTACATAGGCTTAAGTATGCAGTCTCTGGATGGTATCCTTTTGGCCAACAAACAGGAAAGGTATACAGCCCGTTTTAATTCAGAATTTGATCTGGCTCCCTGGTTAAGTATTGGAGAAAACCTGCAGATTACCTATAATTCAGTTGTAGGTCAGACCGGGGCTAACGGAGGGCAAGGAATTGCTAATGATGAGTCCGAAGTACTTTCTGCATATCGTATGCCTACCATTATACCTGTTTTTGATGATTTTGGCAGCTATGCAAGTACAAGGGCAGCAGGTTTTAACAACCCGCGTAACCCGGTTAGAAGATTAGCACAAGACAGAGGAGATGATGTAGCATTTAATACAAGTGCCTTTGGTAATTTTTATGCGCTGATCAAACCTTTTGATGGTTTAACTTTTAGAAGTAGTATCGGTGGTTATTATTTTAATTTCACTAATAGAGATTACAATTACAGGTACTTAGGAGATTCTGAACCACAGGCAAGCTTTACCTTTAGTGAGGGTGCATCTTATGGCTACTCATGGACGTTTACGAACACCCTTACTTATGAGAAATTATTTGCTGACAAACACAAGATAAAAGTTTTACTTGGACAGGAGGCAATTGAAGGGACAAATACCCCGGTAGCAGCCCCAAGGGGAAGAAGAATCCAGGGTTCTGGTATTAATCCTTTCTCTACAGATTTAGATTTTGTAACCCTCTCTGCGGTGCAAAGCCCGGTGGTTCAAAGTTTTATATTCAAAGGTGCTAACTTTAGTTCTTTGTTCGGTCAGCTTCAGTATAATTATGACGAAAGATATTATCTTTCTGCAGTTGTAAGGCGAGACGGTTCTTCGGTCTTTGGTGCTAACAATAGATATGGTACTTTTCCTGCATTCTCGGCAGCCTGGAGGATTATTGGTGAATCGTTTATGGATAACCAGAACTTATTCCAGGATTTAAAAGTCCGTGCTGGATGGGGTCAAATGGGTAACTCCAACAATGTTGATCCTGCCAACCAGTTTTCTTTAGCAGCTTCTGCTTTGGACAATACTTTCTATCCTATAGGAGGTCAAAACAGTGGGGCTGATGAAGGCTTTGCTACCAGCCGTATTGGGAATCCGGATGCTAAGTGGGAAACCAGTACAACAACCAACATTGGTTTTGATGCTACTATTCTGGACAACCATGTAGATATTGAATTCGACTGGTGGAAAAGAGACACTGAAGATCTTTTATTCCGTGTTCCATTGGCAGGTGTTACTGGTAATTTTGCAAGTGCACCATCCAGAAACGTAGGAAAAATGTTCAATCGGGGAATTGATTTGCGCGTAGTTTGGAATGGCAACTTTACCGAAGATTTTAGATTTGAATTTGCCATAAATAACACTTTCCTTAAAAATGAAGTAGTAGAATTTGCGCCAGGAATAGACTTTTTGGACGGAGATTCTTTTAGAGGAATTGCCCCAACTAGGAACCAGATTGGAAAGCCCTTATCATCCTTTTTTGGTTATGATGTTATAGGATACTTCGAAAGCGCGGCTGATGTAGCCAGTTCTCCTTCACAAGACGGAGCCGGAGTAGGTAGGTTTAAGTACAGAGATGTTGATGGCGATGGTGCAATAACACCGGATGACAGGACTTATCTTGGTGACCCTATTGCCAATTACAGTGGTGGGGCAACTATAGATTTAAAATATAAGGATTTAAGGATGGAGATGTTCTGGAACTGGTCTACAGGCCTGGAGGTATTTAATCAATCCAAGTGGTTTAGAGATTTCTTCGGCACGTTTGAAGGTTCTGCAAAGGGCGTTGCTGCTTTCCAATCATGGACTCCGGAATTAGGAAACAACGCCGCTGCTCCTATCTGGGAAAGCGCCTCTAACCTCAGTACAAGTGGAGCTTCCAATTCCTGGTATGTAGAAGATGGTAGTTATGCAAGACTTCAGAGACTTGCCTTTACCTACTCTTTTAGTCAACTGGTTGACAATTCAAATGTACTTAGCAGATTCGATGTAGGAATTTCTGCAAACAATATCTGGACCATAACCGGTTATAGCGGTTTAGACCCGGTTGTTGGTGGAGATGCTGACGTAAGATTTGGTATTGATGTTGGTAACTATCCGGTTACACCGTCTTATTTGATAAATGTTAATATTGGACTCTAAGACCTTGATTATGAAATATTATGATAAATTTTTAATTATATTTGAAAAAAAAAGTTATGATGACAATTAAAAAGATTAAACATTTCGGAGTATTCGTTATGTGTTCCCTGGTTTTGGGTATCTCATGTAGCGACGAATTTTTAGACGTGCCACCTGCCGGTTCATTGGCTGATGCCCAGTTGGGAACTAAAGATGGTATTGAAGGCCTTCTTATTGGTACGTATTCAGCATTAAATGGCGTATTTGGAAATAGGTTTGAAGGACCCAACCATTGGGTTACCGGTTCTATTTTGGGTGGCGAAGCCAATAAAGGAACAGATGCCGGAGATTATTCAACAATTAACCCTATTCAGCGTTATGAAACGGATCCTACAAGTGGAGATTTGAATAACTTATGGAGAGGTCGTTATGAAGGAGTAGCCAGGGCGAATAGAGTGCTTGCAACGGTTACTGCCAACCCGGACGCGTTAACTGCTGCTGATGCCGAAAGAATTACTGGCGAAGCACGAATGTTGCGTGGTCACTTTTATTTTGATCTACAGAAGCATTTCGGTAATATCCCTGTCTTTGATGAAACTCTTCCCGCCGAGGAAGTAGTACTTGTTCCAAATAGTGGAACAGCTTGGGCGCAAATAGAAGCCGATTTCCAATATGCGTATGATAATTTACCTGAGGTAACTGATGCAGGACGTGTTAATAAATGGGCTGCAGCAGCCTATATGGGTAAAGCCAAACTATATCAGGGGAAATTTTCAGAGGCCATAACCTGGTTTGATGATGTTATTGCGAACGGAGTTACTTCAAATGGTTTAACGTATGCATTAATAGATGACTATGCCCAAATATACAATGCGGAAAATGACAACCATGCAGAAGCAGTTATGGACGTAGAGTCAGCCAATAATACAGGTAGTGTTCAAAATGCCAATGCCTTTGATGACTTAAATTATCCTTATAACACGGGTCCTGATGGTCCTGGTAACTGCTGTGGTTTTTTCCAGCCTAGTATTGAATTAGCAAATTCTTTTAGAACAGCGGCCAATGGATTGCCTTTATTAGACGGTTCATATAATGACCCTGCCAATGAAGTTAATAATAGTTTCTTCCATGTTATTGTTAATGGCAACGACGAAGGTACGTTTGTACCGGATGCTGGTCCGTTAGATCCAAGAATAGACCATTCAATAGGAAGAAAATCTATTCCTTATTTAGATTGGATCCCTCATCCCGGTTCTGCCTGGATCAGAAGTTTCCCATATGCAGGTCCTTATTCACCTAAAAAGTACATCTATTACAAATCTCAGGAGAATACATTTACAGATGGTAGTTCCTGGACACGTGGTTATGCTACTATGAATTATACGATTATTCGTTATGCAGATGTATTGCTGATGGCTGCTGAGGCTGAAGTTGAAGCAGGATCACTTACAAAGGCATTGGACTATGTAAACCAGGTGCGCCGTAGAGCTGCTCTTTCTGAGCATTGGGTTAAAAATCCTGATGGCACGGATGCGGCCAACTACAACATCTCCGAATATGTCGCTGCTGATTTTGCTTCTCAGGACGCTGCTAGAACCGCAGTGCGTTTTGAAAGAAAGCTTGAGCTTTCTGGCGAAGGTCATCGATTCTTTGATCTTGTACGTTGGGGTGTTGCCGCTGAAACATTAAATGCATATTTAGCATACGAATCTCAGTACTTAGTTACCAAATTTGGTGGAGCAAGCTTTACTGCTGGTAAAAATGAACTATATCCTATTCCACAAGCACAAAGAGATATTCAAGGTTCTGATATTCTAGCACAGAATCCTGGGTATAACTAATACTAATATCACAAAATTTTTAAAAGGCCGCTGAAAAGCGGCCTTTTTATTTGTCCATGTGACTAGGTTCTTGCATTTTTGTATGTTGATTTAAATAGCGGATTCCATGAGTTCAAATAGTGTTATAGCAGCAGTTACCTTATTCTCAATACTAATTGCAGGCTGTGATAACGTGGAAAAAAATACAGCTCTTTTCCAAAGTGTTCCTCCACAAAATTCCGGGTTGCATTTTACCAATGCATTAACGGAAAATGATTCTATCAATATACTGGACAACGAATTTGTTTACAATGGCTCTGGGGTGGCTCTGGGAGACCTGGATGGTGATGGTCTGGACGATATTTTCCTTACAGGCAATCAGGTAGATAACAAATTGTTCCTTAATGAAGGTGCATTAAAATTTAAGGACATATCTACCAATGCCGCAATAAACAAACCAGATTCTCTGCTATGGTCATCGGGCGTATCTATCATAGATATCAATCTTGATGGGAAACAGGATATTTACATTTGTAATACATTCTATAAGAGTCCTGAAAGAAGAAGAAATCTCCTTTATGTCAATCAAGGCAATAATCAGGCAGGCACTCCCCTATTCAAAGAGATGGCGGCGGAGTATGGAATTGCAGACACTACGTACTCATCTCATGCACAGTTTTTTGATTATGATAATGATGGCGATCTGGATCTTTTTATTGGCGTAAACAGGATTGAAGGAATAAACCCAAGTCAATTTAGTCCCCTGGAGGACGATGGAACGTCCCTTAGCCGGGACAAGTTGTATCAAAACAACTGGAAAGATAATACGGATCACCCCGTATTTAAAGATGTATCAGAAGAAGCAGGAATTCGATTTCACGGATATAGTCATAGTACCCTAATTCATGATTTTAACGATGACGGATGGATGGACATCTATGTGGCAAATGATTTTCTGAGTAATGATCTTATTTATATCAACAATCAGGATGGAACCTTCACCAACCGGGCCGGAGATATCTTTAAACATTTTAGCCTTTCGTCCATGGGTAGCGATGTTGCTGATGTGAATAATAATGGGCAAATGGATATTTTCACTTCCGAGATGCAGCCGTATTACAACAAACGAAAGAAGTTATTCCAGGGACCCAGCAGCTATCAGAAAGAAATTTTTACTAAGAAGTACAATTACGAATCACAATATACCAGAAATACCTTACAACTAAATTTGGGTGCTAATCCGGAAACGGGACTTCCCATATTTGGAGACACTGGCATGTTTGCCGGTATTCAGGAAACAGATTGGAGCTGGGCACCACTTTTCGCGGATTACGACAATGACGGCTGGCAGGATCTGTTTATTACCAATGGATTCCCAAAAGATGTAACAGATAGGGATTTTGGGGATTTCCGTATTACAGCCAGCAGATTGGTAAGCAAAGAAAAGCTGATAGCTGCTATTCCTGAGATAAAAATTCCAAATTTCATGTTCCGAAATACAGGAGACTTAAATTTTGAGGATGTTACTGACTCCTGGGGTCTTAATTTTGGCACCTACTCTAATGGCGCAGCATATGGAGATCTGGACAATGACGGGGATTTGGATTTGGTCATCAATAATATCAATGATCCGGTGCTGCTAATGCAAAACACGCTTTCACAAAAAAATCCTGAAAACCATTATTTAAGAATCAAATT
>CBDUGN010000069.1:0-15796 GCA_965366915.1 uncultured Eudoraea sp.
GTATTCTTTCGGATCTTTTGGATGCATATCAATTGGCACATAGGGTGCAGAACACGCAAAGTCCACAAAACACAATCCATTATATTGATGAATTAACCTGGCAACTTCATAGTAATCCGTTACAATACCTGTCACATTAGAGCAAGCCGTTACGGAAGCAATTTTTATAGGATGTTTTTCATATTTCAAAAGCAACTCCTTAAAACTATCTAAACAAATGAGACCTTCAGAATTGCAAGGTATTACTTCTACATGTGCAATAGTTTCTAACCAGGAGGTTTGATTAGAATGGTGCTCCATATGCGAAATAAAAACAATTGGCTTAATAGCATCAGGTACTTTTGTATGCTCTTTGAGATTTTCGGAAACCTTTAATCCTAAAATTCTTTGAAATTTATTTATTGCTCCGGTCATTCCGGTCCCCACAGTTATCAAAACATCTTCTTCAGTAGCATTCACATGCTCTTTAATAATGCTGCGGGCTTCTTTATAAGCTAATGTCATAGCCGAGCCGGTAACCGAAGTTTCCGTATGTGTATTGGCTACAAAGGGTCCAATTTGGTTAAGTAATTTTTCTTCAATAGGTCGGTATAGCCTTCCACTTGCAATCCAATCCGCATAAATGATTTTTTTGATCCCAAAAGGCGATTCAAAACTTTGATCTATACCAACAACCTGATTTCTAAAAGGTTGAAAATAAGATTCTAATGTACCCGTAACTGCATGAGCCGTTTTCATTATAAATTGCTAATATCATGTTTAGTAATCCAACACTAAACTTTAAACCAATAATATTTTGAGAAATAAAGATATTAAAACAATATAACTTCAGCAGGTGCTAGTCATTTTTTTAATCTCTACAGATAACACTAAGCAGTTAAATTGCTATCTAAGCAAGAATGCTTTCATGGCCGGAATCTTTGACAAAGAGACAGGAACTGTTTGTACTTAAGGTCATTTCCTGTACAAATTCAAATCTTAAATTTTCTTCCATTCCAAAAATATTAAGATCAGCCGAAGGAGCATTTGCTACCATGTCCTTAAAATTTCCTACCCGGACTTCGGTAAGTGTTTCTGGCAAGCGGGCCAGATTAATCAACAAATTCAAGAAATTCTGGGCATTCTCTCTTTCTTTTTCATCTTTAATAACAATAATCAGCCGAATCCTCGCATCCCAATTTTTTTTAAGTTTATAGGCAATTAAGATCGACAGGTCTAAATTACCAATATCCCATCCAATATCCCAGTTGTTGGTTCTGTCACTTACCCAAACGTTAATCATATTTCTTCTTCCTAATAATGCAGTGGGATGTGAAGAATACAATAAAACACCAATTTCTAAGCGGATAGATTCCCTTATAACAGGCCTGATCTCTGTTTCGTAATTATCGTGTTGCTGAAGGTTTAGAAAAACAATATTAGGTCTGAAGAAAGCTCCTTTTAAAGCCTGATTACCATAATTTACGCCTTTTGCAAAATCATCGGTATTAATTACCGTCCAGGAGGAGAAAACATCCTTATTTCTAAAGGCTTCTGAAAGCGAAGAAAGTTCCTCAGCTAATTTGGTATTAGCTTCCCTTGGTTCAATCCCCACAAGTTTAATCGATCCTTTAGGTTTGGCAATATTCCGTAAAAACTGAAAATTCCCCTTGGCACCTATAACATCCCTTACCGGGACCATTAAATTTGGTTTCCATGCACGTTGTTGCATCGTTTTCATACCCCAGGTATGTTTTGCCGCCCACTCCGCGAACGAAACAAAAAGACCGGACCTAACGTCCTCAAAGGGCGTTTCAATATGCTGGCGGGACAGAAACCAATACACCACAAAAACAATACTTATTGAAATAAGACTTATGGTTGGGTTAATAATAAACATTGCTAATACCGAAGATGTTAGCCCAATATATGGCACCCATTTATTAATCTTAAACAAGGGGCGGTAACTTATTAAGCCTAAATTTTGTTCTATTATCACTACAATATTTATCATGGCGTAAGTGATAAGAAAGAAAAGAGTTACCAGGGGAGCAACTGCGTTTAGGTCGCGGAGCAACATGGTAACAAAAATCATAATTCCGGTCACTATCATTGCGTTCCTGGGTTGACCGTTGGCACTTTGGCCTGCAAGGAACTTACCATAAGGTAATACGCGATGTTCCCCCATTGCAAATAGAATACGGGAGGAACCCACAAGCGATGCAAGGGCAGAAGAGAAGGTGGCACCAAGGATTCCGGCAATCACCAGGGGTCCAAAATAGGACTTACTAATTATGATATTGTAGTTGAAGATAAGTTCCTGTTCAGTCGCAGAACGTGCCAACCAGAAGGCCAGTGCCATATAGATTATAAAGCTTATCCCAATTGCCCATAAGGTACCTACAGGGATACTTTTATTAGGGTTTTTTAGTTCTCCAGACATGTTGGCTCCTGCCATAATGCCAGTTGAAGCCGGAAAGAATACGGCAAATACTATCCAGAAAGTACTTCCGCTAAAATCATTTTCAGGAGAGCCTTTAAAAGTACCCCATCTGATTGCATCTTCCGTTGGAATGGTCATTGATCCGTAATATGCAGCAATTACAATAGATATAAGCGAAAGAATAATAATACCCATTATAATGAATTGGGTTTTAATAGCAAGATCCGCGCTTATGTAAGCAATGGTTATTAAAATACCAAACACAATAATATCAACTAAGAAAGGAATATGATTTGGAAAAATACCCAGCCATCCTTCTCTAAACCCAAATATATACATGGTAACGGCCAGGCCTTGAGAAACATATCGTGGAATACCAAGACTACCACCGACTTCAAGTCCCAGCGCCTGTGAAATAATGGCATATGCACCACCTGCGCCAATACGGATATTGGTAGTAATTGCTGACATGGATAAGGCTGTGGTTAAGGTAATAAGAAAAGAAACAATAATAATCAACCATGCACCCAGAAGTCCTGCATTACCTACTACCCAACCCATTCTCAGGTACATAATTACACCGAGAATTGTTAAAAGAGTCGGGGTAAATACACCGGCAAAAGTCCCGAATTTCTTACTGTTGGTTGGTTGCGATTCCATTGTACAATAGGTGAAGCTAAATTTTGGCAGAAGATAGCAATTATGTGGTAATTATTAGCAATTATTAACCGGTGGATATCTTATTAAAATATCAAGAGTAAGGAATGATTATTACTTTTGATCAGTAAAACAGCACATTCGGACAATAAATAGCTATGTTCGTCCTTTTGGTCTTGGTACTTCTTATCGGTTTATAGTAATTCGCATCCATAACCATTTAAATTTCAAATATGAAAAATGTATTTTTTACTGCCCTAATGCTTTTTGCAGTCATGGGTTATTCACAAAAAAACAACGGTAAGGTATTTAATGAGCATCCGGCTATTGATGTTGTCAACGGCATGCTAGAAGCTTTCTTTGCCGGAGATACCACAAAATTGGCTACATACCTGGCCGATGATTTTAAGTCGTACAATGGCACTGGTACAAATAAAGATGCCAAGGGTAACACTAAAGAACAGCTTATAAACCAATCTAATTTTTGGAAAGAAAACCTGTCCTATGTTTCATTCAAACCTACCAAGGGTGCTTATCCAGACGCTATTGAATATAAAGATGGTGGTATCTGGGTACAAACCTGGAACCATTTAAAGGCTATGCATAATACTACGGGAGTAAAAATTGATATGCCAACTCACAGGATGTTTAAGTTGAATGACGACAACAAAATAGAAACCATGATCAATTATTATAATGAGCGTGTTTTCTGGGAAATTGGCCAAAGCTTTGAAGACAGAAAAAATGGCACTATTTACAACCATCATGACAATATCAATACGGTTCGAAAGATGATGAACGCTTTTGAGAATATGGACCTTGAAACCGCCTATAGCTTCTTTAAGAAAGACGCACGTTTTAATTCTTTAGAGATGCCCGTTGGCGAATCCATGAGTCTTGATGAAGTAAAAGAACGAAATAGTAAAATCATGGAAGATTTTGAAATAACCAGTATAGATGTCGTAGGCTATCCGGATTATCTGGAATATGATATACGTGATGGCAGAACGGTGCAATCCTGGTGGAAATTTAGAATGACCAGAAAAGCAGACGACAAGAAAATTATTCTCCCTGCATTATATATTCATGACTTTGATGAAGAAGGTAAGATTGTAAGGTCTAGTTCCTATATAAGCACCAAAGTTTTGGATGCAAAGTAAATTAAACACCCTAAAATAACCCTTAAAAGAGCGCTATTTGCGCTCTTTTTTGTTATTATCCAGCTTGAAGGTCAATTTCAGGAAAATAGCTATTTAATTGTATATGGTAAAGCATTGATATACAGAATAATGGGTATTGCTCTATTATCATTATAGTCTGGCCTAAATCAACTGATTTAAAGATGTATTATATCGAAAAATTGGGAAAAAATACCTTTCTTACATTAAAAAACAAGAAATTAGCGCTTTCAATTTGAATTTTTAGTTTCAATATAAAATAATTATTCGTTCATTTTAAAAGCAATCCCCCAATGAAAATTAAACTTTTAACAACTTCTCTTATAATTGCCTTTGCACTTCTTTTTGCTTGTAGCAATGATTTAGAATCAGATACAAAAATGGGCAGGCTTACTGTTCAATTGACAGACGCCCCATTTCCTTATGAACTAATTTCTGAAGCAAACGTGACTATTTTTAAAATAGATGCCCGTTTGAAAGAAGGTTCCATGGAAGATGAACAAGATTCTGAAGACATGGAAGGTGGTAATTCTTTTATAGTTTTAATGGAAGAAGAAAGGAATTTTAATCTGTTAAACTTAACTAATGGAATTACCGAAACATTAGTGGATGTTGACGTACCGGAAGGTTCTTATGATCTAATCCGAATATATGTAAAAGGAGTTAATGTTGTTTTAACAAATGGCAACACTTTCAACTTAAAAGTCCCGAGTGGAGAGCAAACCGGCATTAAGGTGTTTATTAAACCTTCAATTTTCGTGGGTGGAGAATTAAGCTCAGATCTACTTCTGGACTTTGACGTAAGCAGATCTTTTGTACCTAAAGGCAATATGAAAAATGTTGCAGGGATTACTGGCTTTAATTTTAAACCAGTTATTATAGCAAGCAATATGTCTTTTGCTGGTACACTATCGGGATTGGTTTCAACAAAGATGGACAATGATGAGATGGTTGGGCTGGGGAATGCCATGGTATCTGTCTTTGAGACAGGAACCATAGAAGGAGAGCCTATTAAGACTGCCTCTACAGATGATGACGGTAATTATACTATAATGGGTCTTATTGCCGGTTCCTATGATGTGATGGTAGAACTCGAGGGATATGAAACGCAAACAGCAGAAGAAGTAACTATTATGGCTGGGAATAAAATAATTCAAGACTTTGATTTGGTTCCTGTGCCATAAGGAACAGTGGTTAAGTCCGAAAGGCGGAATAGAGATATTCCGCCTTTTTTATTGAACTTACCTGGCTAATTGAATATTTCATTTTTGGAATTCCTATAAACTTAGTTGATAAAAATCATTATTTTAGGTTGCAAAGGACATTGATTCCATGAATTAAAGATTCATGGTTTTGTTTTATTTTTTAATATGAAGGCAGCCATATATAATGATTTTCAAGGGCCAATATCAATAACCGGCGTGGAGGATCCAAATCCTATGGAGTTTGGTGTTGTTATTAAGGTAGAAGCTAGTGGCTTATGTCTTAGTGACTGGCATGGCTGGATGGGGCATGACCGGGATATAGTATTACCTCATGTTCCGGGACATGAGCTTGCCGGGAAAATAGTAGCAGTAGGTAAAAAGGTTAAAAATTGGATTGAAGGACAGCGGGTTACAGTTCCGTTTGTCGGAGGATGTGGCAACTGTACCTATTGCCAGGAAGGTAATCAGCAGGTATGTGACTATCAGTTTCAACCGGGATTTACAGCCTGGGGTTCTTTTGCTGAATATGTTGCAATTGATTATGCAGATGAAAACCTGGTAGCGTTACCTGAAGACATAAATTTCCTTGAAGCTGCCGGATTAGGTTGCAGATTTATCACAGCATACCGGGGGGTTAGGGAACAAGGTAAATTAACCTCAGATCAAATTATTTCGGTTCATGGATGTGGTGGAGTAGGGCTTTCCGCTATTCAAATTGCAAAGGGTATTGGTGCTAAAGTCATAGCTGTTGACATTACTGATGCTAAATGTAAACTGGCAAAAGATTTAGGAGCTGATTTTACAATTAATGCTACCAATACTAATGTAGTACAGGCCGTAAGAGATATAAGCAGCGGGGGTGTACATGTCTCCCTTGATGCATTAGGTAATAAAACTACTTGCCTAAATTCTATAAACGGACTTCGGAAAAGAGGGAAACATATTCAAATTGGTTTAATGACCGAAGCTAATGCAACTCCCCCAATTCCTATGCCACGGGTTGTGGCAAATGAATTGGAAATCCTGGGAAGTCATGGAATGCAATCCCATAAATATGGGGAAATGTTCGATTTTATTAAAGCTTCAGGAATTAGTCTAAGGAAAATGATAACCAAAACCATTGCCCTTGAAGAAGTACCGGTTCACTTGCCTGTAATGCACCAATCTAATTCCGCAGGAATTACGGTCATCAACTCTTTTTAAAACATTTTACGGGATATATTATGCATAGAAAAATATTTATATGTAAAATGCATTAATATAAATCCTCATAATATAAATTCTATCTTTGCTAAAGCTGTAAACCGCCACCTAAACAACTAAGAGCTATAACATATGAAATCATTCACAATTCAGGAAATTAATAAAATTCTGGGGGGAGAACTTGTAGGAAATACAGACCAAAAGATTTTAGGCTTAGAAGAGATTGATAAAGCCAATAATTCCCAGGTTACGTTCATTGGGAGTAGAAAATATGCCCAGAAATGGGAAAATTCCAAGGCGGCCGCCGCAATAATTAATGAAGGAATAAAAGCAGAACCCGGTGACAACAGAGCTCTGATAAAGGTAAAAAATGCCGATTTGGCCATGGCGAAGTTATTGGAAGTTTTTATTAAAGAAACACCGCATTTTGATAGTGATATACATCCTACTGCAGTAATTCATGAAACAGCAACAATAGGTGAAGGATGTAAAATAGGAGCAGGGTGTTATATAGGAAAAGATGTTGTTTTAGGTGCAGCAGTGATTATATATCCAAATGTTACAATTCTGGATGAGACTACAATAGGTGCTCACACCATTATTTGGTCAGGGACGGTAATACGGGAGCGCACAGAGATTGGGGCGTACTGTATTTTTCAAAACAATGTAAGCATTGGAGGTGATGGGTTTGGATATCGTCCACGGGAAGATGGACGAGGGTTAGTAAAAATTCCACATATAGGAAATGTCGTTATTGGGAATGACGTGGAAATTGGTGCAAATTCATCGGTTGACCGGGCAAAATTCAGTTCCACTATAATTGGAGATGGTTGTAAAATTGATAACCAGGTACAGATTGCACATAACTGCGTCTTAGGTCGATCCTGTATTATGGCAGGAGCTAGTGGGCTTGCGGGATCTGTTACCCTGGGTGACGGAGTGGTTATTGGCGGCAGTGCTTCTATAAAAGATCATACAACCATTCATTCAGGAGCTACTGTTGGTGCAGGTTCTGGAGTTTTGGCCGACGTTCCAGCAGGAAAAACGGTATTGGGCTACCCTGCTGCGGATGCCCGGGAGAAGCTTAAGGAATGGGTTGCTACACGTAATTTGATCAAGTAAAATGCGAAGTTAGTTTTGGCATAAGTTACTCTCATTATGCTAAATAATAGCTTCAAATATATACTATTATTTTATTTGTAATCAGGCCAATACAAGGATATTTTTTTTCTTAAAAAAGATACACTTCTTTGTAATTGTTCCATTCCATCCACACCATCTTCAATGCTGATCCAACCATCAAAATTTACTCTTTTCAACTCTGTAAAAATGGCATCATAGTCATTTAAACCTTTGCCAATCTCTCCATGCCGAAGTCTCTTAGCATAACCCAAAACGCCGTCTTCTTCTTTTCGCAGATCATCGAGGGTTCCTTCAACGAGATACCGATCACTGGCATGCATGGTCACCACCCTGGAAGAAACTCTTTTCAACAATTCCAGGGGATCTTCGCCAGCTAAAAAGGCATTACTGGGATCATAGTTAACTCCAAAATTAGGGTGATCTATATAAGACACAAGTTTACAAAAAACATCCATTTTCTGTGCAAACTCAGGGTAAGCCCAAAAATCGTCTTTATAATGGTTTTCCAAAATTAACGTAATTCCCATATCGCTGGCATAGGGTAAACACGCATTAATGGATTCTGCTGCTAATTCAATACCCTCTTCCAATGTAAGCCCCGGACGCTTTTGTCCAGAAAGGACCCGGCAATATGATCCTCCCAGGGCTTTGGTCATGTCAATCCAGTATTTTTGTTTTTTGATTTCGTTCTGCCTGAAGGATTTATCAGGGTGTGTAAAATCTGGTGAACAACAAAGCATCGGAATCTCTTTTCCCAGATCTTCTACTCTTTTTCTGAATACTTTCCAATTAGAACTATCTGCCATTTCCAGGAAACCCGCATACCATTCCAAACCATCGACTTGCAATGAAGTTGCTAAATCAATCCATTCCGTTACTTTCATGGCTCCCGTTTTACAAAGATCTTGCATATAGGCTTTGGGAAAGACGGCTAATTTTGGCACTTTTGGTTTTGTTTTTGAAGTTTATTTAGGGCGAAATCCGCTCCAGTTCTTTGGCAGATTTCTTCCTATCATAGGATATTGTTCAAGTTCTAAGACCTGTCCGCTTACGGGGCCGCATTCATCAGATAAAAGGTATACAGCTCCCGATGCTATCTCTTTTGGCTTAAAAATACGCCGGGCTGGTGCAAACAAATTCGGTAATTCTTTATACCAATCATCATTCATTCCCTGTTGTTTTTGGTTTATTTTTTCGTTTTCTGTTAATACCCATCCAGGATTAATCTGATTTACACGTATCCCGTAATCACGGAATAAACTATCACCAAGATTTCTGCTCAAAGTCATCAAAGCTCCTTTAGATATGCTATAGGCCAATAAATTAGGTTCTCCACTCCAGGCGTTTATAGACCCAATATTTAATACACAGCCCTTAGTTTCTTTAAGAAATGGCAAAGCTGCCTGTATTATTGCAAAGGGAGCCAGTGTATTAATTGCCAACATTTTTCTCATAAATGAAAGGCTTGTAGTATCTATATTTGATGAAACGATCATTGCGGCATTATTAACCACAGCATCAAGTTTACCAAAGCGTTTAAGTGCTTCTTTTACCAAAAGTTCCGGTACGCCTTCCTGTGTTATATCCCTGGTAATAGTAATAGATGCTGCACTTCCCAATTCATCCAATAACGATTTCCCTTTTCCGTCACGTAAACCATTTATGACTACTTGTGCCCCTTCTTTTACACATGACCTTGCAATGGCCTTTCCTATGCCGGTATAACCTCCGGTAATTAATATTACTTTGTTCTTTAAACGCATATGATGTTAATTAGGTTTCAAAATACTCTTTACCACTTTCCCGGAATGCATAGCTTCAAAAGCTTCGTTCCACTTTTCCAAGGGCCATATGCCTCCAATTATTGGCCGTACATCCAATCGACCTGTTGCCAGCAAGGAAAGTACTTTTTCCCAAATAGGCCAGTTGTGGCTGAAACTGCCTTGCAAGGTGACGTTTTTTTGTACAAGTGGATCCAGCGTGTGATTAAAAGGTTGCGGACCCCAGCCAACCTTGGTAATATGCCCATTTGGCCTTACCCATTTTAATGCTAATTTCAAGGTTTCACTTACCCCTGCTGCATCAATCACACAATCCGCCCCAAGACCATCTTGTTCAAGTGCCCATTGAGTAGCATCATCCACAATAATATCGCAGCCGTATTGCTTTGCTATAGATAATCTCTCTGCGTCTTTTTTAAGACCAACAAGAGCTACTTGCGCACCACATAATTGAGCCATGGCTGCACATAATATTCCAATGGTTCCGGGACCCAATACAATAACACGGTCTCCTGGCCGTATTTTTGAGTTAAGAACAACAGCATTATAAGCAACCGAACAGGGTTCCGTTAAACAAGCCTGTTCAAAAGAAAGATTTTTAGGTATGCGGTGAAGACATCTCGCCGGAACCTTAACAAAATGTGTCATTGCCCCATTAACTCCATATCCAAATCCCATTCTTTCAGGATCCAGATTATAGAGGCCCTGTCTCGACAACGGACTTTGGGCATTTATAACGGCGGCTGTTTCACTCACCACCGCATCACCTTCTTTCCAATTCTTAACTCCTTTACCAATTTCAGCAATATGGCCTCCAAACTCATGTCCTAGCACTACAGGGTAATTTACGGGCCAGCTATGATCTGCAGTCCACTGATGTAAATCACTCCCACAAACGCCTACATTAGCCACTTCTAGAAGAACCTCACCTTCACTTATGGTTGGCCTGTTTATATCTCTGATTTCTACACTGCCTTTTTTAGGAGCAAAATTTACAACGGCAATAGAGTTCATATAGTTAGTATTTTAGCCATAATTCAAGGCTGATTATTTAATTTCTTTATATGCATGTATTCGGTCGCATATTAGTCTTAATGATGTTTCGAGATCACCATCAGCAGTCTTAAATGAATCGGCATCAATAGTTAAAGGAGCTCCCAGCACAACCAGTGGCGCACCATATTCCGGACATCTAATAGCCTGTTCCACTGATAAACCTCCTACGGCCTGTACCGGAATATTTACAGCTTCTACTACTTCACGCAACTGATCAAGCGGACTTGGCATAGTGAATCCTTGGGCAGCTATCCCCCGGCGTTCATCATAACCGATGTGGTGTATAACATAATCGCAACCAAGCTCTTCCAGTCTTTTAGCAGCGCCAACCATATCCGGACAACCAAGGTTATCACCCATTACTGATACTCCAAAATCTTTTCCTGCCTCAACGACTACCTTAATTGTTTCTTCATGTGCCCTGGCCATTACGACTACATGAGTTGCCCCTGCCCTAGCCATCATTTCCGCCTCCAGGTAGCCACCATCCATAGTTTTCAGGTCTGCCACAATAGGCACAGCCGGAAAGTTTTCACGTAATTTTCTTACGCCATGTAAACCTTCAGCTAAAAGTAGGGGAGTACCTGCTTCGAGCCAATCAACACCTGCCCGCATAGCCAGGGCGGCAGTTTCCAGAGCCTCATCAATATTTGTAAGGTCTAAGGATATTTGGACAATTGGTTTCATAACTGCTTAGTATTCCTTTAGTTTTATATTTCTGTATTCAACCTTCATAGGTGGGCCTACATGGACCTGTAAACCCAGAAAGCCAGAGTATTTCCGGTTAACTGAATCCAGATCCGTTACCTCACTCATTAATACTTCATTTATATAATGTTGTAAATGATTGTCTTTAACTATTAAATGGCAGCTATTCCAATCTTCTGGTCTAATCATAGATTTAAGACTGTCTGAGTTCCCGAGAGATGATACTACCTCCCTGTGCTGCCAGGCATTATTTTTAACATTGGCCCGCAATGAACCAGGTTCAAATGGTTTTTCTTGCGATCTAATGATCGTATTTTCTCCTCTGTATGCAAGGGTAGTTCGTTTTCTTTCCTCGTAATTTTGACCGGTATAGGTATTTTTTCCGTCTATATCCGCCTGATATCCTTTTAAAGCAAAAGGAATCGTGTCCAGGCGTTCACTGCGATAATTTATACCACTGTTTCCGGCTTCAGTAATGCGAAATTCCAGTTTTAATTCAAAGTCGGCAGGTTGACCACCCTGCCAAATAATAAAAGTATTGCTTTTTAGAGGTGTTTCTGGTGTAACTTTACCAATCAGAACCCCATTGGAGGCATGCCAGTATCTAGGGTTACCTTCCCAGCCGTCTAAGGTTGATCCATCAAAAATTTGTACAAAACCTTGTTCCGTTTCATGGACAATACCGGATTCCTCATTAACAATCTGTTGTTTTTTATCCCTGCAGGAGTTAAAACACAGAAACAAAAAAGCATAAAAAATTATGTCTAATGGAATTCGTTCTGATCTTTTGAAACTGATCCTCATAGGCTTAATTAGCTTAAGGTATTTACTAATCTGATATCGAAGATTAAAACCATATTGATTAATAGTTGTATTTAAAAATACGCATTTACAAAAGAAAATTGGCATCCATGTTCAAATAACAAAAAGTTTATGATTTGTCTATAAATTTTAATGGGAAATTATCCAGGGTAATTGCAAAACAAAGCTTTCCAGACCTTTTAATTGTAAATTAAAATGCTAGGTGTTATCTTTGTTATAGTTTAATGAGATGACCACCGACCTATAGTTACCATCGCTCTGGCTAATTTTTTTGCAGGATTCACAGTTCCACACTTACTTTTCCAAGCGCACATTTGTTAATCGCGTTACTTTTTAAACTAAACTAGAATATCCAAATAAATCATTTTAATGGCAAGATCGCAACAGACCTATAGTAAAGGTGAAAAAGAAAAAAAGCGCTTAAAAAAGCGCGAGGACAAGAAAAAGAAAAAGGAAGCTCGTAAGGCAGCTGCCAAAGAAAAAGGTGGTGGTATTGAGTTTGCATATGTCGATCATAATGGAAATTTAACTGATACTCCTCCCGATCCTTCGATGAAAGTTGAAATTGAGGCTGAAGATATTATCCTTGGTATTCCAAAGAGGGAAGAAGGAGATATAGAAGAGGTAGATCCTGTAAGAAAAGGGAAAGTTTCATTCTTTGACAGCTCTAAGGGGTTTGGTTTTATCATTGATTCTGAAAACAATGAAAAATACTTCTGCCATGTAAGTGGTTTAATTGATGAGATTGTTGAAAATGATAAGGTTTCCTTTGAGCTGGAAAAGGGCATGAAAGGTCTTAATGCCGTTCGGGTAAAGAAAGTTTAACTCCAATCTTGCTCAAAAAACTTCCAATTCCCAATTATTTTTTATTTAGTTGTGATTTTTTGATGTTTTGCTTTACTAATAGGTAAATAGTTGAAACAAAATGAAATCAGACAATAAATATTCAAAATTAATAGCGTCTTTCTGCAAGTTCTATAAATGTGAAGTTCGTATGTTCAAAAGAATCTTGGGAATAAAATAGGTGCTTTATAGATTTTCAAGTGTTTCTTAGGCACGTTTTGTGCTCTTCCCATAACTTGCTATTCTGTAGCTTATCCATCAATAGCTTCCATTCCATTTTTGTGTTAGTCTAGCTAATGACTCAAGCTCATTGCAAAGCAATTGCCTTAATTAATATTCCGGATTTGTAACAAAAACCAGAAATAATCGTCCTTTTATTATACATCAATTAAAAAACGATCATCATGAGAACACTTGACATGAATTACATTAAACGGACATTGAATTACCATATGGGTTATGGATGGAGTATGAGCAGAAGTCATTCTTCAAAAAGAACAAAAAGAAATAACGTAACTTCTTAGATCTAATAAATGATGAGAAAATTATTTCTAATAGCTATCACGGCAATAGCAATAGCCTCCTGTTCCAAGGATGAATATACGGGATCAGGAAATACGATTTCAGAATTCAGAGACGTAAATCTATTTTCTAAAATTAGTAGTGAAGGGACTTTTGTAGTTAATATAAGTCAGGGGCCTACGCAATCTCTGGAAATTATAGCTGATGACAATATTATTAGCAGAGTAAGAACCACAGTTTCCGATGGCCGGTTAAAGATATACCTGGAAGATGGTAACTACAAAAACACCTATTTGGAAGCCAATATTACGGTGGCAGATCTAAATGAAATAAAAAACGATGGTACTGGAGATATTACTGTATTCGAATTACAAAGCTCCGGGACTATGGAAATTGAGAATATAGGGACTGGAAATATAGCCGTTGCCGGTTACACAGATAACTTAAATATTTTCAATGTAGGCTCGGGAACCATTAATTGTGCAGAGTTTATGGCGGGCAATGTAGAAATACGTATTGAAGGCTCAGGAGATTGTGAGGTCTATTGCACAGAGAGTTTAAACGTGAGCATTGAAGGCAGTGGCAATGTTTATTACAAAGGCAGTCCCTCTGTAACTAAAGATATATCCGGCTCGGGACAGGTTATTCCTATGAATTGAACTGTTCACATGTAGCAGTGAGATTTGTCAAAAGTTGTACTTCCCCCGGAGACAAATTTTCTAAATCAATATCCCCTACACGAATCCTAACAAGGCGGAGCGTTGGGAATCCAACAGCTGCAGTCATTTTACGAACCTGCCTGAACTTACCCTCTGTGAGAGTAATACTAATCCAGCTGGCAGGCCTGTGCCGGCCAATTCGAAGTGATCTGTCGGCCTGAGGCAGAGAAGGAATTGTGTTTAATTTACGTACTGCACAGGTTTTGGTAAAATATCGCTTCCCTTCAAAGCCTATTTCAACCCCGTTTCTTAAAAGCGCCATCGCTTCATCTGTTATTTTCCCGTCCAGTTGTGCATAATACTCTTTTTCCAAACCGGAGCGATTTATATCATCGCTTAGTTTGCCATCTGTGGTAAGAAGAAGCAGACCTTCGGATTTCTCATCAAGTCGACCTATTGGCATCACGCCTTTAGGAAAATCATAAAGCTCATTTAAAAACTTCTTTTTCCGTAACTCTCCCGGGTTTTTAGAATTAAGCTGACTTATTATACCACAGGGTTTATAAAGCTTAAAGTGTAGTGCTATTTTATCCATTTGAGTTAGCAAGGTAACAAAGTCTTTTTGCACGTGTGTCTCGTCTCAATGTATTATTGGTTAATTAAGTGATTTTTAGAATACAATCTCTGTTGGTTTATTTCCGCCAATATGATTTCTTTCACTTGGTTTTAGTTGAATTGGCTGGCCGAAATAAATCGTTAAAATTTAAATATTTTTCTTAAATTGTATGAAAACAAAGCCGATGCCAATATACATGGACCGTCATGACATCCCCGCAGAAATTACTGCGGAGCATGTTGCTCAAATGCACCAGGAAGATCTGAAAGTAGAGCATTTATACGGCTGTAAGGGAATGACTTATTGGTGTGATACTAAACGGCATACGGCTTTCTGTTTGATAGAAGCGCCCAACAGAGAAGCCATTCAAAATATGCACAATCACGCACACGGCGAATTTCCTCATGATATCATTGAGGTAGATCCTCGTTTGGTGGAATCGTTTCTTGGGCGTATTGAAGACCCTCAAAAAGCTGAAAATGAAGAATTAAATATTATTGATGATCCTGCTTTCAGAGTGATCATGGTCTTAGAAACCTCTGATTATCTTCACAGGCTGGATACACATCAGTTAAGCATGTTCACCCAGAAATTCCATCGCAGTGTTGCGAAATCTGTTAATCATTTTGAAGGAAGTATAATTCGGGAAAATGACAAATCATATTTGATCTCTTTTAAATCGGTCACCAATGCCGTATTATGCGCCCTAAAGATCCAGGATAGTTTTAAGTACAGTTACCCTAAACTGGAAAGGGATAATCAGCGTCTTAAAATTGGCCTGTGTGCAGGCACACCTGTAACATCAAAGGAAGGAATTTTCTCGGAATCTATATTGTTGGCAACCCAGATGTGTGAACTTATCGAGGGCCAAATCATTATTACTTCTACTTTAAAATCATTGTATGAAAATGAAAATAGAAACGCTGTCATTGACGATGAATTAATAAGAACCTTGACTCCTAAAGAAGTGTTATTCCTTAC
>CBDUGN010000070.1:0-15591 GCA_965366915.1 uncultured Eudoraea sp.
GCTGATAATGAATGCACTAATTTGTATCTTGCTAATGAGGTATGTGACTTAATGGATGAATTGATACCTAAATCTGAAGGAAGTTATAAAGATCAAATTACGTTTGTTAAAGATCGGCTAGGACATGATTATCGCTATGCTATTGATTCATCGAAGATCAGAAATGAATTGAAGTGGGCTCCAAAACAAGATTTCATTGAAGGACTAAGAAAGACAGTGAACTGGTATATTAAAAAATACCAAAAAGTATAATATGAAAGGAATAATTCTTGCTGGAGGCTCAGGAACGCGCTTATATCCTATTACCAAGGTAATCAGCAAACAGTTAATGCCCATTTATGATAAGCCAATGATATACTATCCGTTGGCTACATTGATGGAAACGGGTATTCGGGATATATTATTTATCACCACTTCTCAGGACAGTCCTTTTTTTAGGCAGTTATTAGGAGATGGCTCTCATTTAGGATGTTCCTTTAAATTTGCCGTTCAGGAAGAACCGAATGGTATTGCTGAGGCCTTCATCATTGGCGCAGATTTCATCGGAAAGGAGAAAGTAGCACTTATCTTAGGAGATAATATTTTTTATGGAGCAGGTTTAGCAAGGCTATTGCAAAAGAACAATGATCCAGATGGTGGGATTATTTATGGCTACCATGTTCAGGACCCTCAACGATATGGCGTGGTTGAGTTCGACAGTAACGGATCTGCCATATCTATAGAAGAAAAACCAGATACCCCTAAATCCAATTATGCTATCCCGGGGATATATTTTTATGACAATGAGGTTCTTGAAATAGCAAAAAGTATTAAACCAAGTAAAAGGGGAGAATTGGAAATAACAGATATTAATAAGGCGTATTTAAAAAAAGGAAAGCTAAAAGTGAGCATTTTAGACAGAGGAACCGCCTGGCTGGATACTGGTACCTTTACATCACTCATGCAGGCTGCTCAATTTGTTGAAGTTATTGAAGAACGACAAGGATTAAAAATAGGCGCCATAGAAGAAATTGCATATAAAATGGGCTATATCTCCAAAGAAGAACTAATGAAATTGGCTAAACCGCTATTAAAAAGTGGTTATGGTGCCTATTTGTTACAATTAAAATAACCCCGTTTGTGAAACTAATTCCCACTAATCTTAAGGACTGTTTTATTATTGATCCCCAGGTTTACAAGGACAAAAGAGGTGTTTTTTTCGAATCCTTTAATAAAAAAGCATTGGAAACTGCAATGAAAATTCCATTGACCTTTGTACAGGATAACCATTCAGTTTCCAAAAAAGGAGTATTGCGAGGTCTGCATTTTCAGAATGGAAGCAAAGCGCAAGCCAAGCTGGTAAGGGTTGTACAGGGAGAAGTCATTGACGTTGTTATAGACCTTCGCAAAAATACCACGACATACTTAGAACACTTTAAAATTAAGCTCACAGCAGAAAGCAGGCAGATGTTATTTATCCCTAAAGGAATGGCACATGGTTTTTTAGCATTGAAAGAAGATACCATATTCCTTTATAAATGTGACTCGTATTATGACAAGGAGGCAGAATCGGGAATTTTATACAATGATCCGGATTTAAATATTGACTGGGAATTTCCTGCAGATCAGATCATTTTATCAGATAAGGATCAAAAACTACCGCGATTAAGGGATTTAAAGATATGATCAGGGTATTGGTTACAGGAGCAGGAGGTCAATTAGGGCGGTGCATCCAGCAAGTATCATCTTTATATTCTCAATTAAAAATCGACTTTGCAGATAAGAACACACTCGATATTGTGTCTAAGGAAGATGTGAATAGCTTATTTTCTATAAATTCCTATGATTTCTGTATCAACTGCGCTGCCTATACCAATGTGGAACAGGCTGAAAAAACACCAGAAATAGCCTTTTCAGTTAATGCTGAAGGAGTAAAGAACCTGGCTTTGGCGTGCAAAATCAACAGGATAAAACTTATTCATATTTCAACCGATTATGTGTTCGATGGTGAGAAAAAAGAAGGTTACTTGCCAACAGATTTACCTGATCCTATCAATGAATACGGGAAATCCAAACTCAAAGGAGAACAGTATATACAGGAGATCTTACACAACTATATAATCATAAGGACTTCCTGGCTATATTCGGACTACGGCCATAATTTCTACAAATCTATTTTGGCAAAAGCACAAAAAGGAGAAACCTTATATGTGACAGATGACCAGGTTGGCTGCCCTACTGATGCAAACCACCTTGCATCCTTTATTTTGGATTTTGTACAAAAAGAGCAGTCGTTCTCAGGGATAGTACATTTTACGGATAAAAAGGTAATGACTTGGTATGATTTTGCAGTTTCAATTCTAAAGAAACATAAACTAGATAATCATGTGGAGGTTGTCAGGGATAAGAATTATCGTAGTTTTGCACGGAGACCAGCCTATAGTATCCTTATAGATGCTTAGTAATTATATTCCATGATTAAAAAAAATCTGATCGTTTTTGGAACGCGCCCTGAGGCCATAAAAATGGCCCCTTTAGTAAAGGAATTCCAAAAGTACTCTACAACGTTTGATACGAAAGTTTGCGTTACTGCACAGCACAGAGAGATGCTAGATCAGGTTCTCGATTTTTTCGAGATAACCCCAGATTATGACTTGGATCTTATGCGCCCTAATCAAAATCTTTATTCGATTACGGCAGATATTATCACGAATCTGAAAGAAGTATTAGAGGACTTTAAACCAGATTATGTTTTTGTGCACGGAGACACTTCCACTACTATGGCAACCTCAGTTGCAGCGTTTTATGCCGGAGCGAAAGTGTGTCATGTGGAAGCCGGCTTAAGAACATTTAATAAACTTTCTCCTTTTCCGGAAGAAATGAACCGGAGAATAGCCGGAGTTGTGAGTGATTATCATTTCCCTCCTACTTCTACTTCCAGACAAAATCTTCTAAATGAAAATGTAGAAGAATCCTATGTGCTAGTTACAGGCAACACGGTAATTGATGCTTTAAACTACAGTGCACAAAAGGTTAAGAGATCAGATTTTCACGATAGTGAGATCATGGAGCTCAACAAAAATTTGGATCTATCAAAAAGGATTATTTTGGTTACAGGGCATCGAAGGGAAAATCATGGACAAGGGTTTATTGATATTTGCCGGGCTTTGCGAAATATTGCAACAAATAATCCAGAAGTGCAAATAATATATCCAGTACATTTAAATCCTAATGTTCAAAAACCGGTATACGAATTATTGAGTGACATCTCCAATATTCAGTTGATCAATCCATTGTCCTACCCTGCGTTTGTTTGGTTAATGTCACATGCGTATTTAATAATTACAGACAGCGGCGGTGTACAGGAAGAAGCACCCAGTTTAGGAAAACCAGTGCTCGTAATGAGGGATACAACCGAAAGACCTGAAGCTGTAACTGCCGGAACGGTAATTTTGGTAGGGACCGATATTAATAAAATAACCTCAGAAACTGAAAAATTATTAAATAATAAGGAGCATTATCAGGAAATGAGTGCACGTCATAATCCTTATGGAGATGGGACGGCCTGTTCTAAAATAGTTCAATTCATAGAAAAATTAGCATAAAATGAAGAATCAGGACGTAGTAATGATGGGCTTAGGCTATATAGGCTTGCCTACTGCTGCATTAATTGCGAAAAGTGGCAGCAAAGTCCACGGAGTAGATGTTAATCAATCTGTTGTAGATACAATTAATAAAGGTGAAATTCATATAGTTGAACCTTCCTTAGATAAAGAGGTTTCTAATGCTGTTAAAAATGGGTTTTTAAAAGCGTCCTTAGTCCCTGTGCAAGCCGATACGTATCTTATTGTTGTCCCCACCCCTTTTAAGGGAAAGAATGAACCAGATATCTCCTTTGTAGAAGCAGCCACGAAGGCTGTTATCCCGCTACTAAAAAAAGGAGACTTATATATAATTGAATCTACATCTCCTATTGGTACTACGGAGAAGATGAAAAATTTGATATATGCGCAACGACCGGAATTAAGAGATCAGCTTTTTATAGCCTATTGTCCGGAACGGGTTCTTCCTGGAAATGTGATGTACGAATTGGTACATAATGACCGTGTCATAGGCGGAATTGATGAAAAATCTACGCAGAAAGCGGTTGATTTCTACGCTAAATATGTAAAGGGAGCTTTACATAAAACAAACGCCAGAACAGCGGAAATGTGCAAATTGGTAGAAAATTCCTCAAGAGACGTACAAATTGCCTTTGCCAATGAGCTATCACTTATATGTGATAAGGCCGATGTAAATGTTTGGGAGCTTATAGCACTGGCCAATAAACACCCCCGCGTAAATATACTGAACCCTGGTTGTGGAGTAGGCGGACATTGTATTGCGGTAGATCCGTATTTTATTGTTTCAGACTATCCCTTGGAATCTAAAATAATAGGAACTGCAAGGGAAATAAACAACTATAAATCGTTCTGGTGTGCAGAAAAAATTCAAACCGCCAAATTAGCCTTTGAATTGGCTAACGGAAGAAAGCCCAAAATTGCCATTATGGGCCTGGCTTTTAAGCCAGACATTGATGATCTCAGAGAATCTCCGGCTAAATATATCGCACAGAAAGTCCTTCAAAATGCGAATAATGAGGAGTATTTTATCGTTGAACCAAATATAGAAACTCATAATGTTTTTAAGTTAACCAATTATAAGCACGCAATTGAAAAAGGGGATATATTGGTTTATTTGGTAGGGCACAAAGAATTTAAGGAATTGAAACCAACAAAAGATAAAGTGGTTTTAGACTTTTGTGGAATCTTGAACTAATATAATTGTAGAAGTCTTATTTAATGTAGATGATAGGAAATTAAAATATTTAATAATAAATGTCATATCATCAAGCTGATAAGCTATTAGTTCTGCAACAAACTTTTATTCATAATTACACCTACCCCTTAATCATTATATTCAACAAAAAAATACCAATGGCTAAATCTTGATTTTATGCTATTTAACTCCTTTGATTTTGCCGTATTTTTCCCTATAGTTTTTCTTGTTTATTGGGCCTTTCATAAAAATCTGAATATACGAAACGGCCTGTTGTTGGTTGCCAGCTATCTCTTTTATGGATGGTGGGATTGGCGGTTCCTCTCCTTGATAATTTTTAGCTCTTTGCTTGATTATATATTAGGGCGGTACATTCACCTTGAAAATCGCCCGGGACGCAGGAAAATACTTCTGTTTATTAGCCTGTTCTTCAACTTGGGTTTTCTGGGATACTTCAAATATTTCAATTTTTTTATCGACTCATTCGTCCAAGCATTTCAATTGTTTGGAAACGATATAAATGTTGATACTATCAATATCATATTACCGGTTGGGATAAGTTTCTACACTTTCCAGACACTTAGCTATACTATAGACATTTATAGGGGTCAATTGAAACCTACCAAAAAAGGTCTCAATTTTTTCACTTTCGTTGCATTTTTCCCGCAATTGGTTGCCGGACCCATAGAAAGGGCTTCCCATTTACTTCCACAATTTGACAAGATTCACATTTTTAATTATAATCAGGTAAAAAGCGGTTTTTTCCTTATTCTTTTTGGGTTGTTTAAAAAGATGGTCATTGCGGATCGAGCTGCTTTGTATGTTAATGAGGTATATGCCAATCCTGCGGACTACAATGGATATGTAAGTATCGTAGCTACCTTTTTCTTTGCAATTCAAATATATTGTGATTTTTCGGGCTATACGGATATTGCCATAGGAGTTGCCCGGACTATGGGGTTCGACCTAATGAAAAACTTTGATACGCCTTATTTTTCGAAGTCTATCACCGAATTCTGGAGGCGATGGCATATTTCATTGTCTACCTGGTTCAGAGACTATTTGTTTATCCCATTAGGGGGTAGTAGGAAAGGGGAATACAGGGTCTATCTGAATTTGTTTATAGTTTTTGTAATAAGCGGTATGTGGCACGGCGCTTCTTTGAATTTTATTATATGGGGCGCGTTACATGGTTTTATTATTGTTCTGGAAAAGTATAATAAAAAGCATAATTTAATAAAAGTAACTTCAAATATTATTCTTTTTTCGGCAATCAAAAAATTATATATTTTTGTTTTAGTCTGCTTTGCCTGGATATTTTTTCGAGCCGACACTTGGAGTTCTACCAAGGCCATTTTAAATAATATATTCTCCTTTAGTTTATCTGATTTGTCCATGGACCTTGTTCATAAAGGGATGGACCTATTTGACTTAAAAATAGCAATCTATGCTATACTTATTTTATTTGTTGTTGAGCTTTTTCAACAGCAAATAAAATTATATGATTTATTACAGAAGCAACCTCTTGTTCTTAGATGGGGCATTTATATAATCTTGATTTTAGCTATTTCTATTTTTGGCATTTATGGAGATTATGACGAATCACAATTTATATATTTTCAATTTTAGAAGGAAATGAAAAAGCTGTTAATAAAATTCGTATTCCTGGTTTTGATACTCCTAGCTATATTCTCGTTTGTCGAGGGACCTCTCACCAAAATAAACCCCTTCCAGGGATTCGTTTCTAATTTTCAACAAAGTGTGGAAGAAGGATGCGACTATGATCTACTGTTCTATGGAAGCTCCAAAAGCTACAGTACTTTCAATCCCAGAATTCTCGGAGAATTAATTGCCGTGAACAGCTTTAATTTCGGGAATAACGGTCAAAGGCTGCCAACTACTAATTTTATCCTGGAAGAAACACTGAAAGATCAAAACCCTCAGCTCGTAGTTGTGGAATTATACAATCAAAGCATGCGCTCCCCACTCGGTAAAAAAAATATAAGTTTTCAATTTAGCAGCTACGACGCCTTTGATTTTAGCCTTAATAAGCTGCGTCATTCCCTTAAAGAGTTTCCTTTGACCGAACTGCCATTTTTATATGTAAAAACGCTGAGGAACCACAAAGGCTGGAAGAGTATTGAAAGCAATAAGATAGATCCTCAAAACACTATTTATCTAAAAGAGGAAAATAACGGCTATAGAGGGTGGCAATATGTCGTAAAAAATCCTGAGAAGTACATCCCCTTAAAACCCGTACAAAGGGAAGTAGAGGGCGTGGCATACCAATTAGATGAGGATCAAAGGAAAAACCTGGAAGAGCTACTTCACATTGCAGGGAAACAGAAGACAAAAGTCCTTTTTGTAACTGCTCCCTCCCTGCGGGATCTTACCAATATGGAATATGCCGGCTATTCCAAATCGTTAAGAGACTTCTTGAAGGAAAGGAACCACCACTATTTGGACCTCAACTGTGAAATTAACAATATCGGATTAGATCCATATGACTTTAGGGATGATATACATCTGAATCACAAAGGCGCAACAAAGGTTAGTGAGTATTTTGGAAAATGGCTAAATAAACATTTTGATATTGGGGTGTTAAATACGGTAGAAGCAAACGTGGAAAGGTATATTACAGAAGGTGCTTTTTCCAAATCGAGCAAGTTTGTTGGAAGAAACCTTACTGATCTAGTATCCCTGAAAAGGATAGACTACATTAAAACAGGCAACGGCAAAATGTCCGTGATTATGGAATTGGATTTAAAAGAAATAGAAGATCTTAAAAAATATTCTATTATGTTTCATGCTCACCCAAAAGACAAGTATTTATCTTTTTTATCGAAGAATTCAATGAATAAAAAAAGAAAGTATGAAATTTGGGATTTTAAACCTGAAATCACTTTAATAAATGACAAATATTATATGTTCAAAACTATTGAAACTAAAGTCGAAGCTTTAAAGACAATAAATCTTGGTGTTTATAATGCGGAAGGTTACTCAGGTTTGTTATACAAGAACATAACAATTTCATTTTAGCTGATTAATCCTTTTTAGATGTGGCATTTAATTTTATTAATTACCACATTTAAAAACGATATATTAATAAAAGCTATGAAGTGATATAATAAAATAAATAATCAATCAGAACCATTAATTCTAACACTTTTAATGTGCTGAGTTTGAAGATTCCTGGAGACATTGGAATAATAAAGCTTGTAGAATTCACATCAATATTTATGTCTACTAAAAAAAAGGTAATAAAGTATCTTTTCAGCAATACCATATCTAGCGGTATTAACTTTTTTTCAAGATGGTTTTTGAACTATGCTTTGGCTAGACTGATGTCTTTAAGCGGTTTCGGAATTTATTCTTTTATAGTAGCTCTTGCTAATATATTTAAGGGATTCATCTCATTTGGGGGGCAATTATACTTGATTTATAGTATTTCAAGTGAAAAGGAAAATAAATATTTGAATTTTTTTAAATCAAGTTTATTGTCATTTGCAATAACGATCGGCCTGATGATTCTTCTTTTTGGGATTCATTTTTTTAGATTTAAAGCAATAAATAGCGAATACTTTTTATATGCAATATTACTTGCTTCCTTAATGGCTTTGGCACAAAATATTTATTCTTTCTTTAAAGGTTTAGGAATATTTAGTAAGGAGGCGTGGGGTTATATAATAATCCTTTTATTGACCATAGTTTTTACTGTATTATTATACTTTAATTTACTTGACAATAGTCTGATTGTTGTACTAATTACAGTTTTTATATTGCATTTTGCTCTGTTTGGGTACGCAAGCCTCCAATTTTATAAATACTTTAAAGCAGATGAAATAGATGAGGATCTCACAAAAATTAGAAATAATTTTGGAAAATTTATTCGTAAAAGAACTTCATATGGGCTACATGAATTACAATCTGTTTTATATGTTAATGCAACCATCCTGGTTTTAGGTTTTGTAGTTAGAGAAGAAGATTTAGCGATTTATAAGTCACTTCAAATTATCATTGTACCATTTTCCATTTTACCAATGATATTTTCACAGGTATTGTTAAAACAGTTAACGGAACATATCGTAAATAACAAAAACATCAAAAAGTTGTTCAGAGTATTCCTTGTGATTACAACTCTTATTGGAGCTTTCCTCTTTGTAATATTTTACTACTTTGGCGAACAGATCATTTATTTGTTTTACGGAAATAAGTTTTTGAACTTGGCTTATGTAAAAGAAATAATTCTGTTATTTACGATTGCATATTTTTTCAGGTTTGTCAGCGCAAATTACGGTGTTTTGATAACCGCAAGAAACAAGCAAAATATAAGGGTTTATGCTACAGGCATATTGATTTTAATAACTATTTTCGGGACAATTATCTTGACAAAGTATTATGGAATTGTTGGAGCTGCATATGCAAACGTAATTTCCTACTTTACCATAATGTTTATATATGTAGTGTATTCGGAATTTAAACTTATTAAATAACTATGCTAGTTACTGTTTTGGGACCAGATGGAACAGGTAAAACCACTTTAGCAAAGGAGTTAGCCAAAAAATTAGAGAATTTTGAATATATCTACTTTGGATATAATAAGGAAAATAGAAGCTATCGGTTCTTTGAAAAATTTATCAAATCAGATAAAAACAATCCTATCTTCAAAGCATTAAGAAAGCCTATGGTTTTTATTAATGACCTTTATTATTATAGCCTTGCTAAACGCAAAAATATAATCTCTGACAGATGCCCTGTCGATAATTATATAGCTACTAAAATAAGAGGTAGTAAAATGCAGTATTATTATGGGTTTTTGGCTATGATTTCACCTAATCCGGACTATGTTTTTTTATTAGAAGGAGATTCCAAAGTAATATATAAACGCAAGGAGGAAATATCTATTAATAAAATTGAGCTTACAATTAAATTTTATAAAGCTTATTTACGCAAAAAAGGAATAAAAAATACATGTATTGACACTACGAAAAACGATATAGATCAAACTATTCTTATCGCAAAAGAAATAATGAACAATAAAGTTAAATGAGAACAAAAGTAAGGCAAATGTTTTCATTATTAGACGAAAACAATATTCGTTATTACCTTTTAAGGCCAATTGATTTGGACGATGAGATAAAAGACCTTGATATTATTGTGCCGAAAGAAGATTTAGGTAAATTAAGTGATATGTTGCTTTTGGCTTATAAAAAGCTGCTGTACAGGAAATCCCATGCCAATGCCTCCATCCAAATACTTGCGAATGATATTTTATTAGATATAAAATTTTCCATGTGTTTTCTTCCGGGGAAATCACTTGTATTATCTGATAAATTAATGTTTACCGGAGTGAAAGAAATTCGAAAAAATATACTTTCGCCTGATATTCCCCAGGAAGTGCTTTTTACATTCTGGACATTTCATCTTTTTTTGGACAAAGTCTATCCAGAACAATCTAGTACCTTCCTCATTTATAAGGAACTATTTAAAGAAGATTGGAAATCGTTGATTTATACTGATTTTTTTAAGAATTGGTCAAAGATCTTATTCAAAAAACAATTTGCGAATGCGATAAATGAGATAGAATCTTATTTTGAGAATGATATGATCTTAAAAGAGCAAACAACTAATAGTTCTTTAAAGAAATTGCTTTTTAAGAGTAGGCCATTCTTACGGTCTAGGTACCTTTTTGACAGAATAAAATTCGCATTATATAGACGGTTAGGTATATATGGAAATTATAAACAGATTACAAAAGCTACCAATAAATAAAGGAAGGTATTTGGTACTTCCAAATACAAAAAAACCTTTATTTATTATACCCATTACTTCTAAGTGGGCATATAAAAAAGCTATTTCATTAATAAAGCCAAAAAATGTATTGGGGAATCTTAAAAAGACTGTATTAGCCGAAATACCATTTTTTATTTTGAAACGAGTATTTACGACAATTGTGTTGGAAACTACAACTCAAAATAAATATGCAGGACAATTGGTTCTCCCCTGGAATCAAGATTCAAATAATAAGTTTACCATTTTTAATTTTGAGAAAGAACAGATCACATTATTAAAAATAGGATTTAACAATGCAATTAGGTTAATTGATAATGAGTATAAATGCATTATGCTACTTTCTGAAATGGGTACTGATATAATTCCGGAAATTAAATCATATTCCAAACATGAAAACCAAAGTATCTTGGAGACTAAATTTTACAGCGGTTATCATCCTAAAACATTTCCATTAAAGATCACCACTTTTTTTGAACAACTTTATAACAACGCAGAGAAAATACCATTTAAAGATCATCCCTATATTTTAAAAATTAAGGACTTAGTTTTAAACACTTTTGTTGAGAGAAAAGATCAGATAATGATTGAGTTTATAAAGAATTTTTCAAATAAATTTAAAAATAAATTGATCCCTTTGGTCATAATGCATGGAGATTGCTCTATGACTAATATCATAAAATCTGGAGAAAAATGTTATATAATAGACTGGGAGGAAGGTATTATGGAAGGAGCTCCCGTGGATTTGGCATATTTTGAATTCAGAAGAAAAATTGATACTGGCCAAAATTGGCCAGTTAAAAATGCGATAGATTTTTTGGTAGTACTGCATTATCTCTATTTTCAAATTAAGCATGGAAATATAGATTTGTTAAACAGGGTTGAATGGAAAGATAATGAAATAGGGATTAGACTATAGCTAGGGTAGAAATAAAAATGTCAATTAATCTAAAGAAATTATTAAAGTCGTTTTTTCACGTACATTAAACTAAATAAAAGACCAATAAATACAGCAGACATACCTGACCCAAAGACATGCCCCGCGATTGTAGAAATTAGTAAGAGTACAATAGCCAATAAAAAAACAAACCCGCCATAGGGTCTATGTGCAATCTTCGACATTCTTTTAGCCTGAACCAGCAGGAAAAAAATCATTATGGTAAAAATGAATAATCCTATAAATCCATATGTAAAAAAAATGTCCACAACATCCATTTCAACCACTTTGTTGTCATTTAAGAGTTCGTATTTTGTATTTCCCACACCAATTATTTTCTCTGTAATGCTATATTCATGTAAGTACGTTTCATATGAGTTTTTCAAGAATACATTCCTGCTAGATAAGATGAATGTGGCCAAATCAAACTTTTCATAAAAGTATTGTATGCGTAAAATTAGATTGGAGTTTTGAATAAATTTCCATGATAGCAAAAGTAAAATTGGCAGGAGTACTACAGTGGAAGTAGCTAATAAAAAGAGATTTTTTAGTTTTAATGATTTTTTTTGAAATGGAATTGCAAAAAAGACAAGTATAATACCCAGGATAGCCGTCTTAGAACTAATAGTTAAAGCTGTTAGTAAATTAAAGATCAGAAATAGGTAGTAATTTTTCTTTTTGCCATGTAACCAAAGTCTGAATCCTACGATTGCACTTAAAATAATGAGTAATGCAGATAATTCATTGCCGGCAAAAAAGAAACCTTTGCTTCCTATATCCCCGTGTTCATAAGCGGGATATCCCAGACCTATATACTTTAAATAAATATTTGCTACTAAAATAATATATGAGAACTGCACTAATTGCATCAATTTATGAGATGCTTTATCATTTGCATTTTTATGGAATTCAACAAAAAAAAGAAAACAGAAGAAAGGGGTTAAGTATTTTATAGTTTTAATAGTATCCTTAAATAAAGAGGTACTTTGAGTATCCGTAATGAGCTGGTATAGGGAAGGGATCAATAATAGTAATACAATTATTAAGGAGGTAATTAATAGTTTTGGCTTAAAAAAGAATCTTAAAAAAAGAAAAAAAAGAACAATGAATTTATAAAATTGTCCAAGACTAATAGGCAGTATTATATTATTCTTTAGTAATACCCCATTTACCATATCTACTGGTAAAAGAGCAAACATAAGGAGTATTATAAAGTTGTCAATATAACGTAACTTTAGCATTAATTATTGGTAAGGTAATTTTATGAAGGCTTAAAAATACCACTTTATTTTAAGTTCTAAATATCATTTAATAAAACGGCATAACCCATGGATTAACGAATTGGAAAAGCATAAGGCTGTATATGCGAATTAAGATAATTGGTTTACCGTAAAATAATATTAGTTTTTAAAATTTATTCTAGAACTAAAAACAAAACATGATCTAAATAGGAAGATTTTTTATTGAATTTTAAAGAGCATATCAGAATAGAAGAATGAAAAGTAAAACTCTTTCTATCGTTACATATAATGAACTACCCATAGGCCAACTTCAATTTTTGAGTGGCAGCTATTTTCTTTTCTCATTTTTTCTTCCTTTACATACAGGAATTAGCAATGCTCTTTTAATCCTTTCAATAGTTTTATCTGTGATTTTTTTATATCGTAATCCAGATGCCAGAACTAAAGCGATTAATACAAAAATGCTCCTGTATTCCGTGCTGCCTTTTTTTTTGTTACATGTTATGGGTCTCTTTTATACCAATTATCCCGAAGATGGATACCGTTATATTGAAAAGACCATTTCTTTTTTATTAATACCAATTATATTTCTTTACTTTCACAAAGAGGTACTAATAAAGTTATCTGTAATACTTCTAAAGGGACTTTTATTTGGCTCTGTGATTTCAGTACTGATACTTTTAGCTCTAAATATATCTAACTATTTTATAAATCAGGATACTTTTTCTATTGGGAAAGATGTGTTTGATTACTATCATACTAACAAGTATTTCACACAACCCTTAAACCAACACCCAACATATTTGGGGGTCTATTATCTTACCAGTATTATTTTCATTAGAAAATTAATAAAAAGTACTTGGCTAAAAATTATATTGGCAACCGTATTTATAATTGGTTTTCTTTTTCTGAATTCCCGTATTATTTTTATAAGCATATTATTATTTCTGATCCTATTATTACTTAAGGGAACATACGGATTATTTAAAAAGAAGAAATATAATCTCATATTAATATATGGCTTAATCCTAGGTACGGTGATTTTTAGTTCACTGAAGTTCTTATCTGGTACATTTATAGGTTATCGCATTAAAAATATTTACAAATTTGAAGTTTCTATGAAGAATGAAGAACAGTTTAATTCTAAATCTAAAGCTAACCCGAGAATGGCTAGATGGATTTCTGCTCTTAAACTTGTAGAGAAACGACCTTTATTTGGCTACGGGATCGCAGATGAATATCCTAATTTAAAAAGACAATTTGAAGCAGATAAGATGTATACTGCTTCAAAAATGGAATATAATGCACATAATCAGTTTATTGGTTATGCTGTAAGATTTGGAATAGTAGGTGTTTTTATACTTGGATATTTCTTTTTTTTGAATACCAAACTCGTACTGGCAACCAAAGATTACAACTATGCAGTATTAATTCTTATTATTTTTTGTGTAAGCATGGTGGAAAATTTCTTTGACAGAAATTATGGGATCACTTTCAGTGCTGTTTTTTTAACCATTTTTTCATATAGATGTTTGCTTAGGAAGAGCATTTAAAGTATGCATAAAATAATTTTAAATACATGAGGCTTTTCCTTGTTTCCAATATGTATCCCTCTGATAGAAATATCAGATTTGGAGTCTTTGTAAAGAATGTCTATACAATTTTGAGTAAAGAATTTAAGGTAAAGAAAATAGTCATTACCAAGAAAAATAACGCTTTATTAAAATTAATTGGATATGTTGTTGCTTATATAAAAATAGTAGGACTCATCTTTACTGTAAATAGAAAGGACATCGTTTATATCCACTTTCCGTTATATTTTTCTCCTTTAGTATGGCCATTGTCTTTGACAGGAACTTCCATTGTTTTAAATTTTCATGGGAGTGATGCAATTTATGATACGCCTATAAAACGTTTTTTATTCCTCTTTTTAAAACCTGTTATAAAAAGAACGAGGATAGTAGTTCCTTCAAAATATTTTAAAGAAAAAATACTTAACATATTTGATAATGTATTGGCAAAAGATGTTCTAATATATCCCTCAGGTGGCGTGGACATGCAGATTTTTTACCCAAAGGAAGTTAAAAGATCCATTTTTACCTTTGGTTTTGTTTCTAATTTTATTCTTCAAAAAGGGTGGGATGTCTTTTTGTGTGCTTTGAAAAAATTAAAAACTACAAATGAATTATCAGAATTCAAAGCAATCATGGTTGGTGATGGACCAGATATTGAAAGTATTAAAAAACGAATTGAATCTTTTGAATTAAATGTTGAAATTATAAGCACTGTAAAGCAAGCCAAATTATCTAATATTTATGCACACTTTGATGTGTTGATATTTCCTTCTTTCAGGGAAAGTTTAGGCTTGGTTGGCATAGAAGCTATGATGTGCGGTATTCCGGTCATTGCCAGTAAAATAGATGGCCCTATGGATTATATTATTAATGGTCATAACGGCTTTTTGTTTGAGGTGAAAAATAGTCATAGCCTGGCACAGGCTATGTTGAATTACTACCATCTGTCAGAAGTAGAAAAAGCTGTAATTAAAGAACATTGTATAAGGACTGCCCAGGAATACGAAAAACAAGTAGTAAAAAAAGCGTTGATTCAATTTCTTAGACAGCATTAATATATTAATATGGAATATGAAAATTTATGCATAATTAATAACAAAAGAACTTTTGGTTTTAAAAATAAAGAACAATTTTTAAGTCTAATAAAAGATGAAAAGGTTATTCTAATTGCCCTAAACGCTGAAAAGCTAAATACTACCAATGCACGTTTAGATGCCTTAATAAATGACAATATTGGCTATCCCGATGGAAT
>CBDUGN010000071.1:0-15526 GCA_965366915.1 uncultured Eudoraea sp.
ATAAAAATAAACACGTAATTACTTCTACTGATCCTTTATTTCCTGGCACAACTCTACCAAAACCCCGTTGCTGCTTTTTGGGTGCAGAAAAGCAACCAGTTTATTGTCTGCCCCTTTTTTAGGGGTATCATTCAGCACAATAAAACCTTCGCCTTTTAAACGCGCTATTTCCTTTTCAATATCATCTACCTCAAAAGCAATATGGTGTATGCCCTCGCCTTTCCTTTCTATATATTTGGCAATAGGGCTGTCTTCTTTGGTGGCTTCCAGCAATTCTATCTTATTGGGGCCTAGCTGAAAAAAAGAGGTTTTTACCCCTTCTGAAGCCACTTCCTCTACCTTGTATTGCTCCGTTCCAAAAAGTTTTTCAAACAGCTGCTTAGACCCTTCCAGATCCTTAACAGCAATGCCAATATGCTCTATTTTATTCATGGTTTACCAACTTGTAAGGGATTGTTTTTTTAGGTACCTCTAAAGTACGTATTTTTGCCCTATGGAAACACAACGACAGAAAAAAATTGCAGGGGTAATCCAAAAAGATCTGGCCGATATTTTGCAGCGCGCAGCAACGGACGGCGGCCTGCAGGGAACCCTTATTTCTGTTTCCAAAGTGTATGTGACCACAGACCTCTCTATTGCCAGGGTTTATGTAAGCATCTTCCCTACAAAAAAAGCAGATGAGCTTTTGGAAGGCATAAGATCTAACCAGCCTCTTATTAAGCACCAGCTTGCCCAACTTACGAAACACCAACTAAGGCGGATGCCCGAATTGTCTTTCTTTCTGGATGATTCTCTGGACTATATAGAGAACATAGATAAATCTTTAAAAGGCGGTGAAAACCCTATTGAAAATCCGGATTTGCTGCCAAAAAGAAAAAAGTCTTAGTGATTGTTTGGAGTTTTGTTGTTGGAGTTTTTATAGATTACTTTTGATGGATTACCAGGCAAAATTTTTAAGGATAGCAGGGCTATGGTTTAAAATTTTAACGACCTAGTACGCAAAAGGAATCACAAAAAAGCAATGAATTAAATTTCAAATAATCACTTAACTTGAATTTTCCCTTCTATATCGCAAAAAGGTACGTCCGCTCTAAAAGCAGCCAGAACGCGGTTAACATAATTAATTTCATAACCTTCCTGGTCATTGTCATTGGATCTGCAGCACTTTTTGTTGTATTGTCGGCCTTTTCCGGGCTTAAAACCTTTAGCCTTTCCTTTAGCAACATCTTTGACCCTGACCTGAAAGCAACAGCCCAAAGCGGTAAATTTTTTAGCCTGGGCCCCGAAGAAGAACTAAAACTTTTAAAAATAGAGGGCGTAGCTTCTTATTCCAAAGAACTGGAAGAGCAGGTATACCTTACACACAAGCAAAAGAGTTGTGTGGCCTATATAAAAGGGGTAGATGCGGCCTATAGGATAGCCACACAGGTAGATAGCGCAATCTACTGGGGCAATTGGGCAATAGAAGACCAACAGGCCGTTGCCGGCCTGGGCATTGCAAGTTTGCTGGGCCTCACTATAAACGATTACCAGGATCCCCTAAAAATCCTGGCGCCTAAACCCGGAAAAGGCTCCCTTAGCCAACAAGGCTTAGGCGGGAAACCCTATAATGAAATGCCGGTGGTGATGAGTGGCGTTTACGCCCTTGAGGAAAACCTGGATAAAAAATACGTCTTTACAGAACTTGCCCTGGCCCAGGTAATCCTGGAAAAAGACAATACCCAGATCTCCGGTATTAATTTTGACCTGGATCCCCTGGCAGATATGGCCGAAGTTCGAAACCAGATCACCGCCGTACTTGGCGATAAAGTGGTGCTGAGAAACCGGCGGCAGCTGAACAATGCGCTCTACAGGATGCTCAATACCGAAAACCTGGCTACCTATCTTATTTTTACACTGGTACTGATCATTGCCTTATTTAATGTAGTGGGCGCAATTATTATGATGATCCTGGACAAGCAGCAGAATTCCAAAACCCTGTATAATCTGGGGGCTACCATCCGGGAATTACGGCGCATCTATTTTGTGCAGGGAATACTGGTTACCAGCTTTGGGGGACTCATTGGCTTGTTCCTGGCCTCTGTGCTTATCTGGACTCAACTCGCCTTTGGGTGGTTAAAAATAACGCCCTCCCTGGCCTATCCTGTAGAATACCGTTTAATGAATGTGTTGATTGTGCTTGCAACTATTGTAGTACTGGGAATGATTGCCTCTAAAATTGCAAGCAGCCGGGTTACCAAAAAACTACTTGCCTGACTATACGAACTGGTGGTTCCCAAATTTCTCCAGGACCTCATCAAAAGCGGCAAAAACATCCTGAGATTCATCACTGGTTACCATTTTCATGCGGTATGGCTTAAAGTTTGGTATGCCTCTAAAATAATTGGTGTAATGCCTTCTTGTTTCAAAAACGCCCAGCTTCTCCCCTTTCCAGTCAATGGCCATCTGCAGATGCCTGCGTGCAGCCCTTACCCGTTCTTCCATAGAAGGAGGTGAAAGATGTGTGCCCGTTTTAAAATAATGCTTTACTTCCTTAAAAAACCAGGGGTAGCCAATACTTGCGCGTCCAATCATAGCGCCATCCAGCCCGTAATCATCGCGCATGCTCAGGGCTGCTTCCGGCGTATCTACGTCCCCGTTGCCAAAGACAGGAATATGCATTCGCGAATTGTTTTTTACCTGCGCAATAGGCCTCCAGTCTGCCTCTCCCTTATACATTTGTGCCCGTGTTCTGCCGTGGATAGCGATAGCTTTGCAGCCCACATCCTGAAGCCGTTCTGCCACCTCAACAATCTTTATGGAATCGTGGTCCCATCCCAGCCTGGTCTTAACCGTAACGGGTAAATGCGTATGCTTAACCATAGCTTCGGTAAGCGAGACCATTAGATCTATATCCTTTAAAATTCCTGCACCTGCCCCTTTGCTCACTACTTTTTTTACCGGACAGCCAAAATTTATATCAATGATATCCGGTTTGGATTTTTCCACAATCTCTACCGAACGCAACATGGAATCCAGGTTTGCGCCAAATATTTGAATTCCAACAGGGCGTTCTTTCTCATAGATATCGAGCTTCATTACGCTTTTGGCAGCATCGCGGATTAACCCTTCCGAAGAGATAAACTCTGTATATACCAAATCTGCTCCCTGCTCCTTGCACAGTGCGCGAAAAGGAGGGTCGCTCACATCCTCCATGGGAGCGAGCAACAAAGGAAATTCCGGTAAAATGATATCGCCTATTTTTGGCATCTGCATCTATTTAGCGCGACAAAATTAAAAATAAAGATGGTATTATCGGGAATTTATTCGTTATCAAGTCGTTGCAACTCACTTTTCCGCGGGCCACGGTTTACATTGCTTAGTCTGAAGTTTCCAAATTTATACGTAAAACCAAGCCGTACAATTTGTGTTTCCGGGACCTCTTTGTAAGCGTTGTCCTGGTTGGCATAGCGCGTTGTAAACGTGCCATTGGCCCTGCCTAAGAGGTCTTCTGCCACAAGGGAAATTACCGCCCTGTTATTCCACAGGGTTTTGCGAAAGCCTATATTAAGCCTGATGATTTCTGATACTTTAAACGAGCCATAAAGAAATCCGCTTAAATACGTTAAAGAGAGGTCTCCTGTAAAAGTGCCGTCCTTTGAAAAGGTCAATGCGTTGTTCAAATAACCATAATACCCGGTCACCCTGTTGGTATAGGTTTCAATAGTGCTTTCCTCGGCCAGGAAGGTTTCATCTTCATAAAAAAGGGAGTTGTAAAAATACAAAGACCAAAAGTTGTTAATAGACCGTGAGATCGTAAAATCGAGCCCATAGGAGGTGCTTTTCTGCACATTCTGTTTGATCTCTCTCAGGGTCTGATTCTCATTGTCCTGAAAACTCAGGCTGCTTATATAGCGCCCGTTATCGCGGTAATAAAAATCAATAAAATAGATATCCTTGATTGAAAAATTCAAATTAAGATTATGACTGAAATTGGGAACCAGGTTTGGGTTGCCTTCCAGGTAATTATTTTCATTCAGAAAATACCGGAATGGATTTAAATCAGAATATTTAGGTCGTGTTAGCTTCCTGCTGTAATCAAATGTAATGCTGTGATCCGGGCCAAGCTTCCGGGTAACGAATACAGAAGGGAAAAGTTCAAAGTAGTTTTGTGTATTTATCTGAAGTAAGGTTACTGATTTAGATTCTACGTTGGTTTGTTCTGCTCTCAGGCCAAGTCTCAGGGACCAGTTTTCCCAATCCTGTGAAAGACTGGCATAGGCGGCATAAACCCCTTCCTTGTAATTGAAATTATCAGACAAGGCAATATCAAAGGGGGGTAAATTGTTATTGTCAGCAAAATAATCGATCCCGCTTTTAGAATTGATCCATGAACCTCTCAGCCCACTTTCAAAACTTCCGGATTTTACAGGCGTATAATAATCTATTTGCCCTGTAGTAATATTAATGTCCTGAAGGGCGTCTGTTGCAAATGTAAAATTCCGGATAAAATCGCCTGCGTCGTCAAAATAATCACTGGAGCCATCTTGCAGACGGGTTAATTCATAATAGGTATAGTGTACATTTGCCTTTATTGTTGCGTCCTCTTTTTTTAGTTTACGTTCATAATTAAGGTCAAAGGAAAGGTTCTGCAGGTCTTCTTCAATACCGCTATTAGTTTGCAAGGTAGAATCCAGCACTCCTGTATTGTTACGCATATCGGTAAACAGCTCATTTTCAAATTCCTTATTTGGGGAAAAGCTCAGGTTAGAGGTAAAATTCAACAGATCGCGCTCTGAGGGCTTATAATCAAAAATCATGTTCAGCTGCTGATCCCGGGACCTGGTTGTCTGCCCGAAGTCTGTATTCCAGCGTGCAAAGATCTCATTCTGATCATTGATAAAGTTTATTCTACTGTCTGTGTCTTTAAACTCCTTTCTGGGGTTGTACGCATAGTTTACAAAAATGCCTACTTTATCGTTTTTAAAATAATGACTGGTTCCAAAGCTATATTTCGGAAATATGCCTTGTGTATATTGTGCCCTGACGTTGCCTTTATAACCGGGTACTACGTTCTCTTTGGTTCGGATATTGAGAATAGACCCGTCTGCAGCCTCATAACTGGCCGGAGGATTGGGGATTACCTCTACAGAGGAAATCATATCTCCGGAAAGGCCCTTTAAAAATTCCTGGATTTCATTTTGTGACAACTGTATTTTACGATCATTGAGATAAACTGATGCTATTTGCCCCCTTATTTCCAAATTGTTCTGAACGATTATAACTCCGGGGGCATTACGCAGAATATCCCAGGTGGTTCCCTCGCCAAGAACCGTATTTTCAACATTAAAGATAATCCGGTCTGCTTTTCGTTCCACTGTGGGTTTCTGGCCCGTTACCACCACCTCGTCCAGCCATTCGCTATCGGGCTCTAAGACAAGGGCCCCAATTTGGATGTTTCTTTTAATTTCGAGGGCAACCAACGTAGACTTATACCCAAAGTATTTTGCCTGCAAATAGTATAGGTCTTCCGGTATACCTTCTAAGGTAAAGCGCCCTTCGGCATCCGCAGAAATTCCTTTTACCTGGGTATTGTCTAAAGCTTTTAGAAGTATAACGTTTGCAAATGGCAAGGGTTTCCCGTCGGAATCCTTAACAGACCCGCTTACCTTATAGGTCTGGCTTAGCAGGACCAAAGGAAATAATGCCAATAAGAACAGTAAGGGGAATCTCACAGTTTGGTAGGTTATTCGCCAAAGCTATAAAAATATTTACATTGTTTGCGTTAAATGGAAGTGATTCTTTCTAACCCAATAGGGTGAGTGCCCAACATATTCCTGAATAGCTTTGGTCATAAAAATTCAGAATGTAATGGGCGCTTTAAGGATTTGGTCATTCCGTTTAACGCTCACAGTAGTGGTGTCTCCGGGTTCAAAAGCAGACAAGGCGCGCATATAGCTCATCATATCAACAACGGTACTATCGCCAAGCTGCACCACAATATCTCCTTTCTGTAAGCCTGCCTTTTGTGCCGGTTTATCTTCACTAATGCCATCAATCCGCATCCCTTTACCATCAAACAGGTAATCTGGAACAACCCCAAGCGCAACTTTAAATCTCGGTACTTCTTCGCTCTCGTTTTTGGTTTTTCTGAAAGTCAGTTTCTGGTCGTCATCAAGTTCCTTAACCAGATTAAACAGATAGGAACTGATCATTCGCATTCCCTCATAATTCAATTTCTCCGCATCGTCTGTTGGCTTGTGATAATCTTCATGCTGGCCGGTAAAAAAATGCAATACCGGGATGTCTTGCAGGTAGAATGATGTATGGTCAGAAGGGCCTACGCCGGATTCGTTTAAAACCAATTTAAACCCGGGATTAGAAGCATTTAATACCTGTGGCCAGATTGGAGAAGTGCCGGTGCCACTCACTGAAAGCGTTTTGTCTTCCCTTAGCCTTCCCACCATATCCAGGTTAAGCATATAGCTAACCTCGTCCAGGTCCAGGGTTGGGTTTTTGGTAAAAAAGTTGGACCCCAATAACCCCATTTCCTCACCGGAAAACGTAATGAATAAATAGTTTTTAGAAAGTTCCGCCCCCTTTATCTTATTTGCCAGATCCAGGAGTACCGCCACGCCGCTGGCATTGTCATCTGCACCATTATGAATTGCCGGTTCTCCTTTGTATAAGGAGCCTTCGCCTCCGTAGCCCAGATGGTCGTAATGAGCCCCGATAATCACAGTATTCGAAGCTCCATTGTCTATAAAACCAATGACATTGGTCCCTGTTATGGTGCTGTCTCCGCTTTCCTGAAAACGTATTTGCTGATGCGGGTCTTTCTTTGGTTTAAAGGTAAAAGTCTGGTAATAAGTTCCTGCGTTCCCTTTAGGTTTGAGTCCTATCCCCAGCATAAGTTCCCGAATATATGCTGCCGCTCTTAGTTCTTCATCGGTTCCGGTTTCCCTGCCTTGAAAATCATCACTCGCCAGGATCTGAATCTCTTGTTCCATGGAGGGTAATTTGGGTTCCTCTCTTTTACACCCAAGGGCAAGTATAAAAAATAAGCCCAGAATTATTTTTTTCATCAGTTTTGCGTCTAATTTTGTTCAAAATTAAACATCCTATGAGAACTTTAGTGTCCTTCTTCCTTTTATTGCTGTTTTTTGGTTGTAAAACCGATTCAAAAAAGCAACTCCCGGAAAAGGAAAAACCCACCTCTGTAATGGCAGGTGCAGATACACTGATCTATAAAGAGGAAAAGCATTTTAAATCTATCCGCCAGATTACTTTTGGCGGGGACAACGCGGAGGCGTATTGGAGTTTTGACGACAGCAAACTTGTATTTCAATCTAGCAATCCCGGCTGGGGAATGCAGTGCGACCAGATGTTCCTCATGAATTTTGAGGAAACCTTCAGGGATAGCAAACCCCCTATGATCAGTACCGGAATGGGGCGCACTACCTGTGCCTATTTTCTTCCCGATAATGAACATATTGTTTATGCTTCTACACATCTGGCCAACAAAGAATGTCCTGAGGTTCCCTTGCGCAAAAACGGGAAATACGTTTGGCCAGTATATGATTCCTTCGACATATTTGTGGCAGATCTGAATGGGAATATCGTTACACAACTTACCAATGAGCCCGGTTATGATGCGGAAGCTACTGTTTCTCCCCGGGGAGATAAAATAGTGTTTACCTCTACCCGAAGCGGGGACCTGGAATTGTATACCATGAATTTAGATGGCACAGAAGTAACCCAAATAACCGATGAGCTGGGTTATGACGGAGGGGCCTTTTTCTCTCCGGACGGCACAAAGATCATTTTCAGGGCTTCAAGGCCTGAGTCAGATGAGGCCATAAAGGAGTATAAAGAATTATTGGCTCAGGGGCTGGTACAGCCTACAGAGATGGAGCTTTTTATTTGCAATGCGGACGGCAGTGATTTAAAGCAACTCACGTTTCTCGGCAATGCCAACTGGAGTCCCTTCTTTCATCCTTCAGGGGAAAAGATCCTGTTTTCAAGTAATTATGAGGCAGAAAAGGGTTTTCCTTTTAACCTCTACCTCATTGATATAGATGGGAAGAATCTGGAACGGGTTACCCATGGAAAAACCTTTGACGCCTTCCCGGTTTTTTCCAATAATGGCAAATTCCTGGCTTTTTCCAGCAACCGCAATAATGGCGGAACCCGTGATACTAACTTGTTTATTGCCGAGTGGCAGGATTAAGAAGCAGAAAACTGTATCTTTGCAGCCAATTTGAAACAGCCAGAGTAAGAAAATGAAGCACATTCGCAATTTCTGTATTATCGCCCATATAGACCATGGTAAAAGTACTTTGGCAGACAGGCTGTTAGATTTTACTGGTTCTGTAACGGAAAGGGAAAAGAAAGAACAGCTGCTGGATAATATGGATCTGGAGCGTGAGCGGGGAATTACCATTAAGAGTCACGCCATTCAGATGGAATACGAACACGAAGGCCAGGCTTATGTTCTTAATTTAATAGATACCCCCGGCCATGTAGATTTCTCCTATGAAGTGTCTCGCTCAATAGCGGCCTGCGAAGGTGCGCTTTTGGTAGTTGATGCAGCACAGAGCATACAGGCACAAACCATTTCTAACCTTTACCTGGCTTTGGAAAATGATCTGGAAATTATTCCGGTTTTGAATAAGGTTGATTTGCCCAGCGCCAGTCCGGAAGAAGTAACGGATGATATTGTAGACCTATTGGGATGCAAACCCGAAGAGGTGATCCCTGCCAGTGCCAAAACAGGTATCGGGATTAAAGATATTCTTACTGCTATTATTGATCGTATTCCTTCACCCAGCGGGAATGTTGATGAACCATTGCAGGCGTTGGTGTTCGATTCTGTCTATAATCCTTTCAGAGGGGTTGAAACTTATTTCAGGGTAAAAAACGGGGTTATAACAAAAGGCCAGAAAATTAAATTTGTAGCTACGGGGAAGACCTATTTTGCAGATGAAGTAGGGACCCTAAAACTAACACAAGTGCCTAAACCGAGCATTAAAGCCGGTGATGTGGGCTACCTCATTACAGGTATAAAGGACGCAAGGGAGGTAAAAGTTGGGGATACCATTACCGATGCCGCCAACCCAACCAAAAACGCTATTGCGGGTTTTGAAGATGTAAAACCAATGGTTTTTGCCGGGATTTACCCTGTAGATACGGAAGATTTTGAAGAGCTGCGTTCTTCTATGGAAAAGTTGCAGCTCAATGATGCTTCCCTGGTTTTTACTCCGGAAAGCAGTGCGGCTCTTGGTTTTGGCTTTCGTTGTGGTTTCCTGGGAATGCTTCATATGGAGATCATCCAGGAGCGTTTGGAACGCGAATTTGACATGACCGTGATCACTACCGTCCCTAACGTTAGTTATCATGCCTTCACTACAAAAAATCCGGATACCCCTTTGATTGTCAATAACCCGAGTGACCTTCCGGACCCTTCTACCATAGCACGGGTTGAAGAACCTTATATAAAGGCCACGATTATTACAAAATCTGATTTTGTAGGAAATGTAATGTCGCTATGTATTGATAAAAGAGGGCAGATTACCAATCAGACCTATCTTACCACAGAGCGGGTTGAACTGAATTTCGACATGCCCCTGGCAGAGATTGTATTTGATTTTTACGACAGGCTTAAAACAGTTTCCAAAGGTTATGCCTCCTTTGATTATACTCCAATTGGCATGCGGGTCTCCAAGCTGGTCCGCGTAGACATCTTGCTGAATGCACAGCCCGTTGATGCCTTGTCTGCTCTTGTACATTTTGATAATGCCCACTATATAGGCAAAAGAATGTGTGAGAAGCTAAAGGAATTAATTCCAAGGCAACAGTTTGATATTCCGATACAAGCCGCCATCGGCGCTAAAATTATTTCCCGGGAGACCATAAAAGCATTGCGTAAGGATGTGACCGCCAAATGTTATGGGGGAGATATTTCGAGAAAAAGAAAGCTGTTGGAAAAACAGAAGAAAGGGAAAAAGAGAATGCGCCAGGTAGGCAATGTTGAGATCCCGCAGCAGGCATTTATGGCCGTTCTTAAATTGAATGAATAGCATTTACTTCCTCCTTACATTTTTTGTAAGTAAATACAATATTTTTATCTTCAGGTAGTTAATACTAAACCAAAAAATCCCCCTAATGACTACATATATTGCCGAATTCAGAGCGGTACATAAATTAATACAGGTAATACAGCATTCTGTTTTTACCTGGCAACAGGAAGGCGGCGAAATTGATTCAGACCTGCTAAAGGGTAAAATAAAGAGAGAATCGTCTATGCATTTTTATAAACTACAGGCAGGAAATGGGTATGAGGTTGCCATAGATGATATTTCCGTGGAAATCACCAAAACGGAACCTTTTAACGGCTAATATGCTTGCCAACTAACTTACTTATAAACCAGCTTGCAAGGGCAAATAAATACTTTCTCGGGTTTTCTTTTTAATTTAACTGTTCATTAGAATGGTTTTGAACAATGAGAAATATCCCGCTTTTTATTTTTTGCTTCTGCACGCCAATAGCACTTTTATCCCAGGAAAGTACACTAACCACTGAGCAATGGACCACGCTCGAAATTACACTTATCAGTAATTCTATTTATGTAAATCCTTATACCGATGTTGAGGTCTGGGCCCATTTTACCAATCAAAAGGCAGATACCATAAAAAGGCCTGCTTTCTGGGATGGTGATAATATCTGGAAAATAAGATTTACTTCCCCCGATTCCACCAGCATATGGAACTGGTTGTCATATGCTTCTAACGAGCAGGACCCGGGTCTCCATGGAATAACAGGGTCTGTATCCTCAAAGCCATACAGTGGGGAAAATCAATTACTGGCAAACGGCTTATTGAAAATGGCAGAGGGCAACCGCAATGTTATTCAACAATCGGGGAAATCTTTTTTGCTGGTTGCAGACACACCTTGGGCAATCCCTTTCCGTGCAACAATAGAACAGGTATCCAAGTATGCGGGGGATAGACAACAAAAAGGATTTAATGCTGCCCTTTTAATGAGTTTGCAACCCGATATGGATGCAACCGGGCCAGACGCCAGGAATACAGAAATGGGGTTTAAAAGGGCTTTTGAGGATTTGTCTGATGGACATATCAACAGAATGAACCCTGCTTATTTTCAAACCTTAGACCAGATTATTGACGAATTACTAAAACATGAGATTGTTCCGGTATATCAGCCTGTATTTCATGGTTTTGGGTGGAAAGGCTTAAGGGTATTGGGAAATACCATTGCGCCCGAGGAATATGTGCGCTATTGCAAATATCTCCTGGCCCGTTATGGAAGCAAACCCGCATTCTGGCTTATAGCCGGGGATCATGATGGCAATGATCCGGGTGTAAAAGAAAGTGGTGAAATGTTAGAGGAATGGGACAGTTACGGCCAACCTACAGGCTTGCATTATAATCCGTGTGATGATTATATAGCAGAGTGGGCAGTCAATGATCCTTCCAAACATTGTATGCACTATAATAAAACGCATCAGGATAAAGAATGGTTAGATTTTCAATGGGCACAAACAGGTCATGATGGCGCTCATCTCTATCATAAAGTAGAAAAAATGTACGACAATCTCCCTACCAAGGGTGTCGCAAATGGTGAACCAACCTATGAAGGCATGAATGATGGTAAAAATGGGCTCGGTTGGTGGCAGGGTGAGGAAGCCTGGATGCAATTAATGCACGGCGGTACCATGGGCATTGTTTATGGGGCTGCCAGTCTTTGGCAGTGGAAAATAACCGCTGAGGAGGAGGGGTGGACCGCCTGGTCATCGCAACCTAAATCCTGGGAGGAAGCTTTAGTTATGGAAGGCTCTGTTTATGCAGGAATGCTGGGTAAAATTTTATCGGAGACAGACATGACCAACATAGAAAAACGATGGGATTTGGCAGGTGGAAAACCCTTATTGGCAAAACCAGGCTTTTTATATATTTCATTTTTAGTAGAAGGCGGGTCTGTGGAGATCGAATCCTTGCCTGACGGACTGGAATATAAATGGATAAATCCCAAAAATGGAACTGTAGAAGCAAGTGGCAAAACTAAGGAATCTGGTTTCTCTGCTCCGGATTCCAATCCCTGGGTCCTTCTGATTAATTAGCACAATTAAGTGGTGTGCCTCAATCTAGTCTATTTTATCCAAATCGAACATTTTACCTAAATACACGAGTTTGTAGCCCTCGGTAATTGAATTAAACTTTCCGCTGAATGAGGAAATGATCTGGAGATTCCCGTCCGGGGCTTTGATAAACAGAGGGATAATATCATTATCCTCGTTTGAAATGTCTATTAATTGGCCGTAATGTTTTCCATCTTTAAGATCAATCTCATGGATAGCCGGGTATTTCCTGGTGGCCTCCATCATTCTTACATAATCATCGGTATGTGAAAAAAGGCCTTCATCAGGGTTCCTTTCAGGGTCGTTCATTTCTTCGGAACTTACCAGTCTGAAGGCACCGTTCTCCCCAAATTGATCTCCCAATTTATTAATGGCGTATTCATTTATTTCAGAGTTTCCGGTCAGTGCCATCAGATAACCCATATCGTTAAGTTCAATGTTATCTGTAAGCGTGTCGGAAAAAACATTGGCCGCCATTGCCTCTATCCCCAGCTTTTTTGCCTGTTCAATATTGGCATGGTTATTATCTATTAATACCACATGCCTGTTATTTTTCTTGAGATAACTGGCAATAAGCCTCGACATTTTGGAGGCTCCTACAATAAGAATTCCCTCTGAGTGCTTTAGAAAGACCCCAACTATTTTTGCAAAATAACGGGCTGTTGTTGCATTTAAAAGTACGGTGCCCAGCACAATCATAAAGACCAATGGGGTTATATATTCCGCCCCCGGTTCGCCTTTCAGAAGTAATTTTGAACCAAAAAGGGAGGCAATTCCGGCAGCTACAATACCTCTTGGTCCAACCCAGCCGATAAACAGTTTTTCGTTAAACTTTAAACTAGAACCCCTGGTACTTAAAAACACACCCAAGGGCCGTATGATAAAAACAATCACAGCCAGCAAAATTGCAGAGTTCCAGTTATAAACAAGCTCCATATCACTTATGTTGACATTGGCAGCCAACAGAATAAAAAGAATAGAGATAAGCAAAACACTCAACGATTCTTTAAAATACAACAGTTCTTTAAGGTTTGGGAGGTCCATATTGCCCATAACCATCCCCATAACCACCACGGCAAGAAGGCCCGATTCATGCGCCATGATATCAGATTCAACATATACCAAAAGCACAACGGACAAAGACACAACATTCAACAAATAGTGCGGTACATATTTCTTTCGGATCACAAATGCCAGGGCATGGGCAAAAGCGAATCCGAAAGTAGATCCAAAAAGTACAATCTTCCCAAAATCTATCAAGGCGGTTTTTGTATACGCCTGTCCTTCACCCACACTGATAAATTCAAAAACAAGAACTGCAACCAGCGCTCCTATAGGATCTATTAAAATACCCTCCCATTTCAGCACTGCAGAAATATCCTTTTTCAGCGGAATATTTCTTAAGATTGGTGTGATAACGGTTGGGCCGGTCACAATAATAAGGGCTGAAAACAAAAAGGAAATTTTCCAGCTAAGGTCAAAAAGGAAATGGGCCGTAAAGCCACCGGCAAAAAATGTTACTATAGTTCCCACCGTAATAAGCTTTGTAATAACCGGGCCTACGTTTTTTACTTCCGAGCGTTTGAGTGTTAAACCCCCTTCAAATAAAATAATACTTATGGCAAGAGAAAGAAAATAGTAAAGCCCCTCACCCGGGAAAAGCCCTTTTTCACCATTCCAAACCGGCTCAATAAGCTTAGAGCCATCGTCCGTATATAAGGTGGCTATAGGTCCTACAAGAAGACCAATTAGAATAAGGGGGAGGATAGCCGGCAATTTTAAACGCCATGCAAACCATTGTGCAATGATTCCTAAAATTATTATCCCGGCAAGTTCAAGCATCTTTTCACTTTTGCGTTAAAAATAGTGATTAAAATAAATACCGGTCTGCATTGGAACCATAAAAAATAACAGCTGCTATTACAGCACATAATATAATACTGCTCACCAATGGAGGCTGAACTTTGGAATGTGGTTTTCCTGACCAATTTAGGTTTTAATGTGTTATATTGAGCCAAAATAACAACAATGGAAAGGCATCCTCATCCTTTTAAGAGAATTCTATTCGGTTTTGCTTTTTCGCCTACGCTGGAAATAAATATTCTGGAAACTACCCGTATTGCGCATTTTTTTAACGCCAAATTGATTTTACTCCATGTCGGAGAAAAGACGAATGAAAAATTGGCTATTTTGAATTCACTGCTGGAAAAAATTGATTTTCGGGATGATGCCATAGAAGTTCAGTGGGAAGAGGGTAAACCGGTCTCGGTAATTTTGGAGGCCTGTACAAAATTTAATATCGACTTATTGGTGCTTGGTGCCTTGCAGCATGAAAATAGGTATCGGTTCTATGTGGGAAGTATAGCCAGAACTTTGACCCGTAAAGTAAATTGTTCCGTTTTGTTACTTATAAAACCTTCAGCAGAACGCCTGCCATGCAAGCATATTGTGGTAAATGGCCTGGATGCACCGGAAACCCCTGTAGCCATATTGGATGCGTTCTATGCGGCTAATGCGCTTGGCGCACAACAGATTACCATTGTAGAAGAGATCAGTCAACAAGAAATTCATGTTACAGTTGAAGATGATCGATCCTTAATGAAAGCGAATATTGTGAAGGAAAGGTTGAAGCACAGGGAAGAATCAAGGGTTCGTAAAATCCTGAAAAGCCTGCCTGAGGCTTTTCTAAAAAACATCAAAATAAAAACGCAAAGTATTTTTGGAAAAAGAGGGTATTCCATAGGCCATTACGCCGAGATAGTACGAGCAGATCTACTGGTGATGAACGCTCCTAAAAAGACTGGTCTTTTAGATCGTATTTTCAGACATGACCTGGAATATATTTTATCTGATTTACCCACCGATTTATTGATTATCCGTAAATAACCTTGAGCGCCAAAACCAACAAAACCGGTAGTATTTTTCAAACCTTGTCTAAAAACATTTTTTCGGGTTTTGTGGTGTCGCTTATTGCACTACCTCTCGGTCTAGGGTTGGCTTTAGCAAGTGAGGCTCCTCCTATCTCAGGCATAATCGCCGCGGTCGTTGGAGGGGTTATAGTTTCTTTATTAGGGGGGTCAAAAGTTACTATAGCCGGCCCCGGCAATGGGCTGGTTATTGTATTGTTAGCGGCAATTGGCACCCTCGGCGGGGGTGATCTGTACCAGGGCTACTTATTCACTTTAGCTGCCATAGTATTGTCTGGGGTATTAATGTTGCTTCTGGGGTTTTTAAAAATGGGCCGTTTAGCCAATTTCTTTCCGGCTTCAGCCATTCAGGGTATGCTTGCTGCAATTGGAATAGGTATTCTGGCCAAACAATTTCATATTATGGTGGGCCATAACAATGAGACAGGAACCATCATTGAGTTATTGCTTACCATCCCAAAT
>CBDUGN010000072.1:0-15293 GCA_965366915.1 uncultured Eudoraea sp.
TACACGGCTGGGGGCCGTGTGGTCGCAGGTTCAAATCCTGTCATCCCGACTTAACCAAAAGTGATTTGTAAAGCAAATCACTTTTTTTATTTCCGTAAGCGTCTAAAATGAAATTTTAGTAAGCGGAAGGAAATAAAAAAGGGAGCGCATAGCGTTCACTTTTGATTTGCACAGAGGGTTTTATAGGATTATCCAAATCCTGTTAGTAAGCGGAAGGAAATAAAAAAGGGAGCGCATAGCGTTCACTTTTGATTTGCACAGAGGGTTTTATAGGATTATCCAAATCCTGTTAGTAAGCGGTGGGGTATAAAAAATATAATGGCGTAAGCCATTACTTTTCTATTTTCAGTGAGGATTCATTAAGATTATCCAAATCCTGATTCCTGATTCACTATAGTGACGGTAAGGAGAAAAAAATATCAAGGGCAAACCTTCACTTTTACAATTTTCCTGCAGTGTTAGATCTAAGGTGTAAATCCATTTGCGGGAAGGGTATGGTAATATTATTTTCGGCAAATTTTTTATTGATAATTCTCCTGATATCACTTTTTGCTTTTCCAATTCTAAATATATTTTTACTAAAAAACAAAAGTTGAAAATCTAAGGATGAATTTCCAAAATTCATCAATCGGGCTTCAACCAATTCCCTGTTTGAGACTTCGGGATGCTCAAAGGCGCTTTCTTCCAATATTTTAATAACCTTGTCAACATTACTTCCATAAGCTACCCCAACATCAATCCTAAAACGTGTTTTTTTAGATTGATGACTCCAATTGATTACCTTACTGGTAGTAATTAATGAATTTGGAATGATAATGGAAATGTCATCCCTATTTAAGGCTTTAGAAGTTCGTAAGCCAATACCTTCGATTTTTACCACGTCGCCATCTATTTCCAAAACATCATCTATTTTAATAGATCTCTCTGAAAGCAGGATGATACCTGATATCACATCATTAAATGTTTGCTGTAATCCTAAGCCAACGCCCACTAATAAGGCCGCAGAACCGGCTAATAACAAAGTAACTTTAACTCCGATAGTTTCCAGCAACAATCCTATGGCCATAACCCAAATTACATATTTTATGATCTGGTATAAAGCATAGGTAGTGCCAGGATCAGTTTTGCGGAATTTATACTTACGAAACAACGCTTTCTTTATGAGCCATAATAATAGTCTGGTAATCACAATGATGATCAAAATAGTTGCCAGGTCAGAAACCCTTATTACATAATTACTTAAACTAAAGATTTCAAATTCCAGAATTTTTTTTAAGGTTTCCATGTACTTATTTATTACGATATAAAGATTTTTATTTATTTAATTTTTTACATAAACTGTCTTGCGATTTACAAACTCCATCATCCCATCTTTGGATAGTTCAGGGCCGTTTCCTGAGCTCTCCGTGCCTCTATGCTTAAATTGTATAAGACTAATGAATACCAATAAATCTTAAAGACTAAACAGGGCAATACAATCAAATTCAGACTTCGGTTAACTGTTTAATAATGAAAAAGCTGGGGCTTCACTTCCTGGGAACATACCATACATCCTTTTTCAGATCCACGCCTCCACCCATTTCTTCCTGAACTACCCGATCAATGATATAAATGCCTTTTTTAGCCATTTCATCAAAAGTATCTAGACCATCATTTGGAAAATTAACTCTTGTTCTATGGATATTAAATTTACCAGAAAAGGTACGCCCAAAGGCGGCTTCTACACCTTCTTTACCGAGCATAAAGCCCAAAAGTCCACCCCAGGTTGCCGTGGGGTTATCAGAATCCCATCCGGCCAGTGCACCAATCTTGATGGTCTCTTTTATGTTTCCTTCCCCGTATAAAAGGCTTACGATACTGGCGCCAAAATTTATCCCTGCCGCAAAGCAACCATTGCAGAAAATATTCTTTGAGGTTATGGTATACCCATCTTCCTGGTTTACCTGATAACGCTCATATAATTCATCCCGGGCTTCTTCCCAAGGGATATTTTCGTCGTATTTACTTTTCACAAAGTCGTACATTTTTGCGGCATAGGAATCATTGGGAAGGTGCTCCCGCGCCTGATTTGCCATCCAAACTATTTGCTCTTTTTTTGATAAGGTATGGTCTACATCTGAGGCCTGCGAATACATGATAACATAGAATTCTGAGATCCACTGGGCATTTTCCCTGGCCGTGGTTCGTATTGGCAATTCGGCCATGTATAAAGCAATGTCCGGTCTCCCAGGAGCAAAAAGGCCAAAAATCTCGGTGGTTAATTGCGCATCTATCATTTCATGGTAGTTGTCATAAATACTATCCTTAGTAATATTCGGGTCACTTGTTTCAGGTGGTACCGCGCCATTGAGCATCATATCCAGTGCTTTTTGATTCGCAACCCACAAGTAGTTCTCTTCTTCATGTTTTATATGCTTTAACCATCCTTCCTTAATTTGTTTTCCGCTTAGCATACTCGTTTTATTCGTATACAATAAATGCTGATACATATATTCAATATCCGTATCATCATCTGCACCCCATATCTCATCCTCACCCCTGAATACAAAGTCTATATTCTCGGATAATTCACTGGGAAGGCCTTCACCCCAGATACTTGGCTGGTCTGGTTTTCCCCAATCTTCCCTGGTGTAAAAGGGGCCTGTTTTTATCTCCCCAATATTTCCAATTTTATCCATTTCGGTTACTAAACCGGTCCAATTGGCAATACATTGACCCAACCAAAAACCATAGAGTTTGTCGGCATAATCTGAACGCGATATAACTTTGTCCGTTGTTTTGTGAGTGTATGTACTATATTCCAGTCCAGGATCTGTCAATACATTTTTAACCTGATTAACCTCTTTTTTATTGGCATCCTTGCAGGACATAACCCCCAGAACAACTAAGAGGGCTCCCCCTAAACATAGACATTTAAATGCATTTTTCATTTTAAGTGTTTTTCATTGGTTAACGAATCTAAGTAAGCACATTTTATTTAAAAGCCTCAACTTTTAATTGTTTTTTAAGCCAGTAATTATCATCCCGGAATTCATAAGCTGTGGGTTTAAAATCACCAACAATTCCTACATCGGCTTTTGCAGGCACGTCCATATCCATACTCCAGAAAACACTGTTAACCAATAGTCTGCGCACACCCGCGTTAAGCATATCCGTCGCCGCTCCTATAGTGGTAGTAAATGCCTTTCCTTCAATACCCCCCGGTATCTGATAACTTTTTGTCCAGGCAACAGGCATCATAGGATCATTAACCAAAACACCATTATCATTCTTTGTCGCCGGAATTGTATCTGTAGGCCTCATCCCATAAAAAAGATCTGTTTCATCAAAGTTTCCTTTACGCTCCATGACTTCTCCTAAAATAATAGGCTGTGAATTTCCCGGAAGAGGTAACCGAACCCCATAAACATCTGTAGGTCCCCAGATATCCCCATCTTCAATACCGTTGGTGATAGGGTGCGATTTCCCTGCCTCGGATACAATCCCCCTGGTGCTTTCATGCTTGTGGTGCCCGTGATGGGAAATCCATTTTTCACCTAATACAAGGCGTCCAAAACCATCGGCCCATTCTTTTTTGTCTCCGGCATACCCGTTACTGTAGTGTATGAAATTAGAATCGGATTCCGAATCAAAATTAAATGCATGTGTAGCCGTACGTATTCCTATTACCGGTTTTCCATTTTTTAAATAATCATCTATGAATTTCATTTGTTCATTCGGGAGAGCCCTAAATCTTGTAAAAATTATCATGAGGTCCGCAGATTTCAATGTTTCCAGACCTGGAATATTTTTAGCATAATTTGCATTGATGATTCCTGGTTTTGAAGGGTCCTGTGCAAAAAGAACCGTACATCTAAAACCGTGTTTGGCGGATAAAATTTTAGCTAATTGAGGTAGAGCTTCTTCTGATCGGTATTCCTCATCACCGGAAATTAAAACCACATGTTTAGCTTCAGCATTTCCCGAATTAAAAGAGAGCCATTGTTTTGGGGCTACTTTTGACTGCTCTGGAATTTTCTTTTCTGTCTTTTGCCCACAAGACACTATTATGAGGCAACCAATTAAAAGAATTAATATTTTTTTCATGTGTTGCGTTTATTAGTAGTGTCGAAATCAGATATCCATACCCTCTTTAATAAAAGAATATCCCCTGGTATACACTTCTTCCATTGGGGAATAATCTCGCCAGACATTAATGGCATTAGCAAATTCAGGAACTATCGTACTAAAAGCTTCAATGGTAAGCCAGCCTTGATAATCAATTTCCTTTAAGGTCCTGAATACTTCATCCCAGTTTACCTGTCCGCTTCCGGGAGTACCCCGGTCATTCTCGCTAATATGTACATGTTTTAAATAAGGCGCAATGGTTTTAATTGCTTTTGCCTGACTTTTCTCTTCAATGTTGCCGTGGTGGGTATCGTACATCGCGCCAAGACTCGGATGACCTACCTGTTCGGCTAAGGTCTTTAAATCGGCCATGGTGTTATAGAGGTAACATTCGAACCTGTTTAAGGCCTCTGGGGCAAGAATTATATTGGCCTCGCTTGCATATGCAGCTGCTTTTTGCAGCATTTCAATACTCCATTGCCTTTCTTCTTCCCTGGGAGGCTGACGTGTAAAGTAGGCAAAGCTTGAATGGAATGGGCCACAAATGACTTCTGCATTTAGGGCTGCTCCCATGTCAATTGACCATTTTAGTTTTTCTAAACCTGCATCACGTGTTTTCTGATCGGGACTGGCAATATTTTCTTCCGGGGCCAGGGATGCAACGCAGGTAACTCCTATTGCTATATCGGAGAAATGCTTGCCGAGCCTGGAATAATGCTGTTCATTACCTTCACCTAAAAACAATTCAATCCCGTCATATCCGGTTTGCTTTAAGCTATCAATAATGCCATAGTGCTGTTCTGTAACATGATTGGTCCAGAGCAGCATATTCATTCCGATTTTCATAACAAATCATTAGTTGTTAATACTCAGTTGCAGGCATTGCTTCGCCATGAGGGGCGTTCTTGATTCTAAGTTTTTTGACCCAAAACAAAAGTATAATGAAAAGTACAACTAGAATTACTGGAAAAGTAATTAAGTTTTGTAAAGTATTTTGACCAGCTGCTAGTTCCAATTCATCCCCGGTTAGGCCCATACCTAAGGCCTTCTCGCGTGCACCATCTATCCAACCTCCAATTATGGGCTGCAAGTTGCCAGTGAAAAACATACCAATGGCCCCTACCACAGACATGCCAAGAGCACCACTTTTTGGAATTTTTTCTGCAACAAAACCAATCATATTTGGCCAGAAAAAACATACTCCAAGAGCAAAAACAACTGCCCCTAAATACACAATACTACCTGTTAGTGTGCTTAACAAGAAAATGCCAATTGCAGTTAACACTGCAGAGCCAAGAAGTACTCCGGTCTGGTCAAATTTATGTACAAACTCACCTCCGAAATAACGACCAATTGCCATAATACCAAATATAAGGGCCATTATCAATAATGGATCAGCCCCACTCTTATCTAAAACGAGGGTAGCCCATTGGGTAGGTCCAAATTCTGAAATCGCTGTCAACATCATACAGATTGCGATAAATATAAACAAGGGCGTAGCCATTGCCTTTAGATTGCCTTTTATTGTTGCCGCTTCTTGTACTCTCGGTTTTGGAAATGCCTGTCCAAAGAAAAAATAGGCATAAATCAAGGTTGGGACCAATATAATCCAGATTTGTGCCTGCCATCCTAAGTTTGCATTGGTCATAAAATAACTGATTAGACTTCCTAGAACAAGTCCTCCGGGAAACCACATATGGAATCTATTCAATAAGGTATTCATTTTTTTACCTGTAGCGCTATCCGCTATCATGGGGTTGCAGGCCGCTTCTGTGCAACCATTGCCCAGTCCTATGAGCAAAGTGGACAGAATCAAGCCCCAATAGCCGCCAGAATAAATGGTCAGTATGATTCCTAATGTATGTGCAAAAAAGGCGAATTGCATGATTTTTTTAGGACCAATGGTATGGTAAGTCAATCCACCAATAATCATGGCTATTGGAAATCCAAAGAACCACATAGAATTGATTTCTCCCAACTGCTTTGCCGTAAGGTCGAATGCCTCTCCCAATTCTGGTAAAACCCCTGCCCGTAGACTAAATGAGAAGGCAGTGGTAATCAAAGCGAAACAGCTACCATAGAAAAGTCTATTGGCGTTTGTCGCAGGTGCGACCGTGGTATTTTCCATAAGATATTTTGTTTTAGGTTTGGTTGTTATTAAATTCCTATAATGGAATTAGTGAATTAATTTAACGCCTTTTCTTTTAATATCATAATAAAATTACTCAAGTGGTATTTTACTGTCAAGAAAAGTGGAATCTGTGTTAGAATTCATTAATTGCATTTTGCATCAATATTTTAATTAAATTAGGTGGTTTAGAAAATTATACTTCAATTCAAGTATCTTTCTTTGGGTGTTTTTTAAATTTTTAATACAGTCTAACTTTCCATATAATAACAAAACGCAATGCAAAAAAATAACTACCCTAAATTGCACAATGCCTCATGGCCGGGTGTTGTAGGAAAAGGCCCGGATTCTGAACCTCCTATTTCAATAGACACTATGATTGAACTTACTGCAAATGCAGAAGTTGAAGGGGTTAAGTTCGACGGATTTGACCTTTTTCTTTTTGATCCGCATATGAATATTGATGCATCGGAAGATGAAATAAAAAAAATGGCCGATAAAGCCTTTTCAAAAAATCTTGAAATAGGAAGTTTGGTGGCTCCTGTCTGGACCCCCACCGGTGGAGGTTCTGCAATGGGAACTAAAGACGAAAGAGCTCAATTTGTAACTCAGGTTAGAAAATCCTGTATAATTGGACAAAAACTACGGGAGACAGGCGTAAGGCCTAATGGCATTATCCGCATAGATTCATCTATTGATCCGGAGACATGGGCTGCAGATCCTGTGGGTAATACAAAACTAATTGCTCAGACGTTCCGCGAGGCCTGTGATGTTGCAGCTGACTTTGGGGAATCTCTTGCCGCGGAAGGTGAGATTTGCTGGGGTGGGATGCATGGTTGGAAATCTATGTTAAACACTCTTGAGGCTGTGAACAGGCCTAATATTGGCTTTCAGGCCGATATGGCGCATACCCTTTTATATCTTTTAGGGTATAATAAACCTGACGAAAGAATCTTGCCGGAGGACTTTAAATGGGAAGACAGAGACACTTTAACCGAAGGTCTTAAAACACTTACCGCTGCACTTAGACCATGGACAATAGATTTTCATGTTGCCCAAAATGATGGTACTGTTTTTGGCGCCGGCTCTCATGATAAAACCGGTAGGCACTGTCAGGCCTCTGATCCTAACGGGAAATTGGATATCCCTGTTGATGCAGGACACTGGCTAAGAAATGAGGACGGCAGTTTAACCAAAAAAATAAGGCATATATGCTGGGATGGGTGTATGTTCCCCAATGCGGTAATGATGCAACAAAAAACATGGAATGATGTTTTGGATGCTATGATAAAAGTTCGTGAAATGCATGGCTGGCATGAAGCTACTTAATGAATACATAAAATCATATTATTATTAATGAGTGACAAAAAGGAAATTAGAATAGGATTAGTGGGCTACGGATTTATGGGGAGAACCCATTCTAATGCATACAAAAGAATGGGCGATTTCTTTCCGGAATTGGAATATCGGCCTGTACTCAAAGCTGTGTGTGCCCGCAACAAAGATCGTGTAAAAGCATTTGCGGAACAATGGGGTTACGAATCTTTCGAAACAGATTGGAAGACACTAATTGGGCGGGATGATATTGATGCTGTGGATATCTGCACGCCAAACAATATGCATGCAGAGATAGCCATAGCCGCTGCAGAGGCGGGAAAGATGGTGCTTTGCGAAAAACCACTGGCAAGAACTGTTGCAGAAGCTCAGCCTATGGTTGATGCAGTTGAAAAAGCAGGGGTTAAAAATACAGTTTGGTACAATTACCGAAGGGTTCCTGCAGTAACTCTGGCTAAGCAGCTTATTGATGCGGGAAAACTGGGTAAAATATTTCATTATCGCGCTAACTTTTTACAGGATTGGACTATTAGCCCCGAACTTCCTCAGGGTGGCGAAGGTTTATGGCGATTAGACAATGATGCCGCGGGTTCCGGGGTAACGGGTGATCTTTTGGCTCATTGTATAGATACAGCTATGTGGTTAAATGGGGGAATAAAAGATGTGTCGGCTGTGACGGAAACTTTTATTAAGGAAAGAGTGCATACGGCTTCGGGAGAGGTTCAAAAAGTTGAAATAGACGATGCCTGTATTTTCCATTGCCATTTTGACAATGGATCATTAGGCCTTTTTGAATCTACGCGTTATGCAAGAGGTCATAAAGCAGTATACACCTTCGAAATTAATGGAGAACACGCCTCTATAAAATGGAATTTACATGATCTTAGTCGACTGGAATATTTTGATCACCGAGACGAATCAATAGAACGCGGATGGAGATCCATACATGTAACGGATAGCGATCAGCCTTATATGGATAAATGGTGGGTGCCAGGTCTGTCTATTGGGTATGAACACAGCTTTGTGCATCAGGTGGCGGATTTCTTTAAAAGTATTGAAACAGGGAAACCCTGCTCCCCGACTTTCCGGGAAGCCCAGGAAACCCAAAAGGTATGTGAAGCTGTTTTAGAATCATCTAAATCCAAAAGTTGGAAAGACACGGGTGTCTCCTGGTGAGCAGTCAGTAAGTTGAAATAATAAAGAATAATGAGTGAACCAATTAAAGGATTCTGCCTTCATGGCAGGGAAAAAATTACACCTAATTCAGGGGTTAAGGTAACCAGAAATACCGCTGTTATAGATATGGAATTGCCTGAATTGAAGGAAGGAGAAATCAGAGCCAGGACTTTATTTACCGGTATTTGTGGTTCAGACAATAGTGCTAGCCTTGGTAAACCAAACTTTGATTGGGTAGAACGCCCCAGAATAATTGGTCATGAATTTAGTGCAGAAGTATTGGAATTGGGTCCCGGGGATCATGGAGATGTGATGGTTGGTGATGTCTTTACACCACTTGCCATGCTCGGTTGTCAGGATGAGGATTGTCCGGCATGTAGCGTAGCTAAATGGAATTTATGCCCATCCAAACAAATCATCGGATTTCATAGAAATGGCGGATTTGGACAACAGGTGGTTCTGGAGTCAGATCGGGTTGTACCATTAATGAAAGGTTTAACAGCGGAACAAGGTGCCTTGGTTGAGCCTTTGTCGGTTATTGTAAATGCGCTGCACAATAAATGCAATATTAAACCCGGACAGGATGTAATAGTTACAGGCTGTGGGATAATTGGTTTAATGTCTGCCGAACTGGCCAGGGCTGCAGGCGCCAGGGTCGCAGTTACAGGGATAGAACATGATGTTAATGTGCGTTTAAAGAAAGCAGCTGAACGTGGATTTATTACCATAGTTGTTTCTCCTGAGAACTCATTGAGTTCTCAATTGGCAATGGGAATAACAGATAACAATGGCATTCCTTTTGGAGCTAATGCAAAAGTAGATTTGCTTATTGAGTGCTCTGGGGTACCACAAGTACTCACCGAAGCCATTTCAGTGGTTAGACCGGAAGGAGATATTTGTGTAATTGCCACCTATCCGACGGATGTGGAGATCAATGCTACACATCTTACGCGTACATCTTTGAATATGAGGGGCTCAATGGGTTCTTGCAGAGAGGATTATATGGTGGCCCAAAAGCTAATGGTGACAGGAATATTTCCATCGGAACATTATATTAACCGATATGAATTTAATGATATCAGTCAGGCTTTTGAAGATTCCATCCTTGCCAATAATGTAAAAGCTGTAATAAAAATGAATTAATTAAAAGCGAATTAAGTCTTATATCAACAAATTGGAAAATAATCTATGCATACAATTTTCATAACCGGAGGTACGGGTTGCATTGGTTCGGTAACTGTGTATAAGCTATTACAATCGGATCAAGTAGGAAAAATTGTAGTTGCTTCCAGATCTGGCAATCATGAGACTTTGAAATTATGGCTTGGTGAGGAGATTGATCCCAGACTAGAATTCGTAGCCCTTGATGTTGCAGATTACAAGGCCATATCAGAAATACTGCCAAAGATAAACCCAACACATATTATACATTTAGGCGCTTACCAGAGCCCGGATTGTTCTAAAGCTCATATTCGAGGTATGGAGATAAATACAGGCGGAACAATGGCCCTCTTTGATGCTGCAGAAAAGTTGCCTAATTTAAAAAGGTTTGTATTTGCAAGTTCTGCTGCAGTATATGGGATGAGAGCTATGTATCCGGAAACTACTATCAGGGAAGATGCCCGGCTGGCACCACCAAATCACTACGGAATCTGGAAACTGGCAGGGGAGCACCTTGCCCGCTTGTTTTATGACAATACACATATTCCCACGGTCTGCCTCAGAATTAATACAACCTATGGAAAAGGAAGGGATAAGGGAAAAACTGCAGCACCTACCAATGCGTTAAAGGCCATTGCAATAGGATCTGTAAACGGAGAAAAAATTCCTTTTGAAATGCCTTATGGCGGAAGGGAGAATTATCATTTTGTAGAAGACGTAGGATCTCATTTTGTTGAATGTACCTTACAGGATTTTGACGGTTTCGGGGCATTCAATATTAAAGGAAAGACTATTCCTATAGAATTGTTTTTAGACATTGTACAAAAGGAGGCTACTAGTCTTGGAATAGGGGGGTTTACAGAACTTTCTGTTGCTGAAGGAGCACCTCCTAATTTATTTGTTTCCGATTTAAGCCATGAGAAAATTGAAGGAACGTTTAGTAACCTACCCTTAACTCCAATTGCTAAAGGAGTCCGGATTTCTCTCCAGGAATTTGTAAAAATGGCCAATACGGGAGTTTTAAAATATACATTAGAAAGTTCATGAAGACAATAGGAATTGGATTAATTGGAGCAGGAGATATAGCTGATCTGCATGCGGAAGCCATTAACGGGCTTCCGGGTGCCAAACTGTTAGGACTATGGAACAGAACTGCTGAGAAAGGCCGGAAGAAAGCAAAGCAGTTTGGGTGTTCTGTTTACGCAACCGTAGATGAAATGTTGCTTGACGCTAAGGTAGATGCGGTTTTTGTACTCACAAATATGGAAACGCATTGTGAATATACCATAAAGGCAGCCCGGGCCGGGAAACATATATTGGTTGAAAAACCCGCTGCATCTAACATTCAGGAGTTGGAAAGAATGCAAAAAGCGGTAAAAGAGGCAGGGGTAAAATGTATGCCCGCGCATAATTATATTTATGAATCAGGCATCTTAAGAACAAAATCGATGATCCAGAATGGTAGCCTGGGAGACATTACTCAATTTTATATGATGTATAATATACATCACGCAGATGATATCAGGGTGCGCTATCCCGGGGTAATAAGACAGATTTTGACTCATCATTGTTATACAATGCTCTACCTTAGCGGAAAACCCAAAACAATATCCTGCCTGAAGCATACGGTAGACAGCACAATTGCCCCCCAGGAAAATGTTGCCATGGCCAATATTCAAATGGAGAATGGCGTACTGAGCCATTTATCGGCGAGTTTTGCCAATGACGACCATGCCGGGGATCCATGGACCTGCATAATAAAGGTGATTGGAACCAAAGGAAGTACCCGCTATAGTTATCGGGATTGGGTTATAAATGAACGAAAAGGAGCGCATTCTCAAACCTATTACAGCTATCCCGAATCCATTAAAAATACGGCTACCCATTTTATTAACAAGGTATTGCGATCAGGAGAGGAACCGCTTTCAACACTTGAAGACGCCATAAGCTGTCAACGAATTATTGAAGCTTGCGAACATTCTGAAAAAGAGGGGATCCACGTAGAGTTTTAATTATAGGGCAAATGAACTTAGTATCTGAAAATGTTATGAGTACAAAGCGAAAAATGGATATTTCAAAATTATGTTTATCCCTCATTTTTATTTTGCTGTTAATTTCATGTGGTAAAAAGAGCAATACCCTGGAGCTCAAAAAGGGGAATAATATTGTGCTCATTGGCAATAACCTGGGTTCCCGGATGATGAATTTTGGTCATTTTGAAACAGAATTGCAGTTGCGGTACCCGGATAGTCTGCTCATCATAAGAAATATGTGTGATGGGGGCAATACGCCGGGCTTCAGACCACATTCTTCCAGAAATTCTCCATGGGCTTTTCCTGGAGCAGAGAAGTTTCAGACCGAACTGGCTGAACCATCCGGAAGTATTGGACATTTTGAAACGGAAGATGAATGGCTGAACAGACTACAAGCGGATATTATAATCGCATTTTTTGGGTATAACGAATCCTTTCAGGGGAAAAAAGGTCTGGAGAATTATAAAGCTGAATTGCACGCTTTTATTCAGCATACTCTAAATCAGAAGTACAATGATGAAACAATCCCGCAATTAGCTTTGGTTTCTCCTATTGCTTTTGAGGACCTGACCGATAAAATGGACTTGCCCAATGGCGTAGAAGAGAATAAAAACCTGGCTATGTATACTCAGGCTATGAGAGAAGTAGCTGCAGCAGATAGTGTATTATTTGTAGATGCTTTTGAGGCTTCCGGCAAATGGTTTACTGCTGAAAAAAAGGATCTGACCGCAGATGGATTTCAACTAAACGATTTTGGCTACCAAAAGCTATCAAAGTTTTTGGCTGACCAGATATTTGGAAATGAGAAGAGCAAATCAGAAGAGAATCGTACCTTGGTTCAGGAGGCCGTCATAGATAAAAACTGGTTTTGGCACAACGATTTTAAAATACCAAATGGCGTTCATGCTAACGGCAGGCGTTTTAATCCTTTTGGTCCCGACAATTATCCCTATGAAATAGAAAAAATACGCCAGATGACGGCTATACGCGATTCCGTGATATGGGAAGCTCTAAAGGGTAAAAAGATAGATGTAGCGGCGGCAGACGCCAAAACTCGTAAACTTCCGCCTGTTAAAACCAATTATGATCCGGGTCAGGGCGATGTTGAAGCAGGTTATTTGTATGGAAAAGATGCATTGGATAAGATCAAAGTTGCCAAAGGTTATAAATTAGAATTGTTTGCCTCAGAAAAGGAATTTCCGGACCTGGCTAATCCTGTGCAGCTATCGTTTGACAACAGGGGCAGACTTTGGGTAGGCGTTATGCCCAGCTATCCCCATTATAGACCGGGCGACAGTAAACCAAATGATAAGTTACTCATTTTGGAAGATACCAACAATGATGGCATGGCCGATAAGCAAACTACATTTGTTGATGGTCTTCACCTGACAATTGGTTTTGAATTTGCACCTGAAGGCGTATACGTGTCTCAGGGAACAAATCTCATCTTACTCACGGATACAAATGGTGATGATAAGGCCGATACAAAAGAAATAATACTTAGTGGATTTGATGACCATGATACGCATCATGCTATAAGTGCTTTTTCAGCAGACCCTTCAGGAGCTCTTTACATGGCGGAAGGAGTATTTTTACATACCAATGTGGAGACCGCATATGGGCCGGTTAGGGCTACCAATGGAGGATTTTACCGATACAGCCCACAAAGGCATCATTTGGAGCGTACAGCTCAACTTCCTATTCCAAACCCCTGGGGGATTGCTTTTGATGAATGGGGCCAGAATTTCTTTGCTCATACATCGGGACCTGATGTTACCTGGATGATGCCCGGATCTATCAAGCCAAGATATGGACAGGCTTCCCCATTACCTAAAAATCTGATACAGGCGGAACACAGGGTTCGTCCCACCTCTGGCTTGGAATTTATTTCCAGTCGCCACTTTCCGGATGAAGTTCAGGGCGATTTGATTATCAATAACACTATCGGCTTCCTGGGTACTAAACAACATACTATGGTTGATGATCCTGAATCTGCCGGATACAATAGCAAACACAGGATGGATTTGGTGACATCTGATGATACTAATTTTCGTCCGGTGGACATGGAGTTTGCTCCTGATGGATCACTGTATTTGGTAGATTGGCATAATGTATTGGTGGGTCATATGCAGCACAATGCCCGTGATCCTTTGCGTGATCATGTTCATGGTAGAATATATCGCATTACCTATCCAACGAGACCACTCGTGAAGCCGGCCAAGATTGTTAATGCAAGCATTGAAGAGTTATTGGATAATTTAAAACTTTCTGAATACAGAACGCGCTATAGAACAAGAAGGGAATTACGTGCAAGGGATTCTGCCCAGGTACTTGCTAAAATTAAAGATTGGGTCAGGGAACTAGATAAAAATGATAGCAGCTATGAGCATAATGTCCTGGAAGCATTATGGGTAAGTTGGGGATTAAACAAAATTGATAATGATCTTTTGAGACAACTTTTAAAAGCTGAGGACTATCGGGCACGGGCTGCTGCCGTGAGGGTTTTGAGGTATGCCGGTCATCAGATACCGGATCAAGCAGTCCTATTGAAAATGGCTGCAAAAGATGATAATCCTCGTGTGCGACTTGAAGCCTTGGTAGCCGCATCATGGTTAGACAAGGATTCCGGTATTGCTGTACTTGAGGCTGCAGGTGAGAAACCACTGGATGATTGGATGAAGTTACCTTATGAGGCTGCAATGGCACATATTAATGGTCATAATTTGGGGCAGGACCCGGAAACAAAGCGCGTAAAAACCGAACTTGAAGGAGAAGAATTGGCTTTGTTTGTTAAAGGGGAGGAAATCTATAACAGAGAGGGTTATTGCATAACCTGTCATCAACCGGATGGAAGAGGTTTAAGTGCATCGCAATTTCCACCACTGGCTGGTGTTGAATGGGTTACAGGAAGTGAAGAACGACTTATTAAATTAACACTAAAAGGTATAATGGGGCCTATTTATGTAAAAGGTAAAACATATCCCGGGCAGGTTCCCATGACTCCATTTGGTGGTATGCTGGACGATGAAGAGGTAGCAGCAGTACTTACTTTTGTAAGAAATGCATTTGGCAATAAAGCACCAGCTATTTCACCAGAGAAAGTAAAGGAAATAAGGAAGAATATTGAGGATAAAGAAGGCTTTTACACCGCTGAAGAGCTTTTAAAGGAACATCCGATTAATTAAATATTTGATTCAAATTCAAAGATTTTGTTCATTGGCAGCCACTTTTCACCAGCTTTGGCGAAAGGCAAGGCCTGTTGATAGTTCCACATTAAAACTTCCCATTGTTGAACTTTTTCGTTGTCGGCATCAAGTTTTGCTTTTCTATCAAAAGAAAAGTTGTCTTCTACT
>CBDUGN010000073.1:0-15197 GCA_965366915.1 uncultured Eudoraea sp.
ACAGTACGCATTATAATCCTGAATTTTGGGGAGTTCCGGAAGAAGAACAAAACCTAAGCGATATTGAAAAGATAGATGCAGCCATGCTTCGTGCAAAAGAGTTTGCAATGTCTCAATACGACAGTGTTTCAGGCTATATGAAAAGTATAGGTGTAGACAAACCAATCCATATTGGGGAAACCGGCTGGGCAACTACCTCTGATGGACATTACGGACCTAAGGGATCGAGGGCTACAGATGAATACAAACAAGCACTGTATTACAAACATATGCGCGACTGGACCAATGCGGAGGGGATTTCATGTTTTTATTTTGAAGGCTTTGATGAACAATGGAAAGACGGTAAAAATCCAAAAGGTTCAGAAAATCATTTCGGACTAATAAATTTAAAAAGTCAGGCTAAATATCCAATTTGGAATTTGGTAGACGAAGGAATCTTTGATGGATTGACAAGAGATGGACTGCCAATTACGAAAACATATAATGGGGATAAAGATGCGTTAATGCAAGATGTTTTGGTGCCACCACTTGCCAGTGAAACCAAAACTCCTGAATAGCTTTAACCCAATTGGAAAGTATAATATTGAAAAAAAGCTTTCAATTAAAAAAGTCTGAAATGATTAAAAGAATGCAGTTAAAATATTTAAGTGGCCTATTCATACTTTTAGCCGGCATTCTCGTTGCATGCTCAGGCAATCCTAAAGCTGATATTGTTACTATTTCAGGACGCCAGATATTGGTAAATAATACGCCTTATATAATTAAGGGGATATGTTATCATCCGGTACCGAAAGGGAGTGATAAAAGAGACTTTGGTAATTTAACTCAGGATTTGTCTTTAATGGTAGAAGCAGGTATAAACACAATTCGGGTTTATGAACCAATTACTGATAAATCTGTCCTTGATCAAATTCAGGCAGCTGGTCTAAAAGTGATACTCGGTTTTGGATATAATCAGGCAGGAAACTACGACGTTAAGTCGGGATCGTTTATTGACTATGTCAACACTTATAAAAATCATGACGCTATTTTGCTTTGGGAACTTGGTAACGAGTATAACTATCACCCGGAATGGTTTGATGATGATATAAAAAACTGGTATAATGCAATGAATAATGCGGCTCAGCTCATTCATGAAAATGATCCTTCACACCCTGTTACTACTGCTCATGGTGAATTACCAGATTCATTGGCCCTGTCATTATCCGAAAACATTGATGTTTGGGGAATGAATGTGTATCGCTGGGATGATCCTACAACAATTTTTGCTGAATGGAGTGCAATTAGTTCTAAACCAATGTATTTATCGGAAGCCGGCGGAGACAGTTTTATGACTATTACCAAAGATGGCTATGCGGAAGGAAATAACGAAAAAGCACAGGCAGATGCCAATAAAAATATTTTGAATTCTGTCTTTAGTGCCACTGATGTTTGCTCTGGTGTGGCCGTGTTCTCATTTACTGATGGTTGGTGGAAAGCAGGAAATACTGAAGCACAGGATCCCGGGGGCTGGGCTCCAAATAGTACAGGTGTTCCATACGACGGCACCCCAAACGAGGAGTATTGGGGAATAGTAGATATTGATAGAAATAAGAAAGCAACATTTATTGTTTTAAAAGAAAAATACAATGATTTATCTGCAAATAATTAATACTTGTTAATAAATGTAGTTAAAATCTTAAATAGACCTAAATAACCAAAATTAATCTAAAACTCAAAAAACATGTCGAATCATAGTGCAGCAACAAAAAACAAAGTCCCATATGGGCAGAAAGTCGCTTTCGGGATCGGGATGCTTGCCAATCAAATGTTCCCCGCGGCGCTGGGTATATTTATGGTGGTTTTGGTCCAGGATTTAGGCTTTCCGGGTTGGATGTGGGGGGTATTATTCTTTCTGCCCAGGGTGTTTGACTCCATCACTGACCCAATTATGGGTTTCATTTCAGACAATACTAAATCTAAATGGGGAAGAAGGAGGCATTATGTGTTTTTGGGTGCTGTAATCATGGGCATTTCATTTGTCATTATGTGGCAATTGTATCGCGAAAATGGGCTTGATTATAATTTCACCTATTTCTTATTATGGTCCTTTGTATTCTATCTAGGATTAACCATTTTCAGTGTACCCTATGTAGCAATGGGCTATGAAATGAGCAACGACTTTCATGAAAGGACCGATATTATGGCTATTGCCCAATGGATCGGCCAATGGGCATGGGTTATAGCACCTTGGTTCTGGGTAATTATGTATGATCAGGGATTATTTGAATCAGCTGATGTAGCCACACGGACCCTTGCTGTTTGGGTAGGTATTATATGCATGATTTTTGCTATGGTACCTGCAATTTTTATAAAAAGTGAATCCACGATAAATGCAGATTATGCCCCTTTGAGTATAAAAGGTATTGGAGGGAGTTTAAAAAAGATTTTAGAAGGTTTTAAGGAAGCATTTAAATCAAAGCCTTTTAGGCAATTGTGCATTGCTACGTTTTTGATCTATAATACCTTTTATACTATCGCGAGTTTTTCATTTTTCATCGTTGTTTATTATTTGTTTGGCGGTGATGCCGGCGCCGCCGGGGTTTGGCCCACTTTATTCGGTAGTGTTGGAGCTTTGGCTACTACATTCGTTGTGATTCCTATTATCACTTACATGTCCAAAAAAATGGGAAAGAAGAAGGCCTTTATTGTCTCACAAGCTATTTCTGTTTTAGGATATATAATGCTTTGGTTTCTCTTTATTCCTGGCAAACCCTATATGTTTATTATCGCTCTACCCTTTTTCGCATTTGGTATTGGGAGTTTATTTACGCTGATGATGTCTATGACCGCTGATGTAATAGATTTGGATGAACTTAATACAGGAGAACGAAGAGAAGGCATATATGGAGCTATCTATTGGTGGATGGTAAAGTTTGGCTTCGCCATTGCGGGTTTGTTGACCGGTACGATAATGTCTGTTGTAGGATTTAATCCGGATGCAGCCGTTCAGCCGGAAGGAGCTATTCTGGGTTTAAGGATATTCTATTCCGGATTCCCAATTCTTGGAACACTGGTTGCCATATATGTAATGTGGGATTATGACCTTACCGAAGAACGTGCCAATGAAATTAGTAGGGAATTGATTAGACGTAAAAATGCAATTAAACCAAAATTGACTTCCTACCATCAAACTGAAAAATTACTTTCCCTTGGGTTAGTTGATATTGGAATTAAATTAAACACGGATATAGATTTCGCAACAACATCCAATGGTGAAATCAAGGAACTTTTTTCTAAATCTTTAAATCAAGGATTTCATGGTATTTGCTTTAGCCCTTATTTAGAGGGGCAGGATATTGGCGATATATTGTCTGAGGAGCAAATACAGAAACGTATTAATGTTATCTCTCCATATACTAAATGGGTTCGCTCCTTTTCCTGTACAGACGGTAATGAGTTAATTCCCAAAGTAGCTCATGGAAAAGGATTGAAAACAATGGTAGGTGCATGGATAAGTGATGATAAGGCTCAAAATGAAATAGAGATTGAAGCATTGATAAATCTTGCCCAGAAAGGTTATGTAGATATAGCCGTAGTTGGCAATGAAGTTTTAATGCGTAACGAATTAACTGAAGATGAAGTGCTTAATTATATTAATAGGGTAAAAGAAGCGTTACCTGATATTAAAGTAGGTTATGTAGATGCGTATTATCAGTTTCATGAACGCCCAAATCTTGTAGAGGTCTGCGATGTTATTTTAGCTAATTGTTATCCTTTCTGGGAAGGTAGTAACATTGACCAGGCATCCAGCTATTTAAAACAGATGTATACAGTTACAAAGAACATATCCAAAGGAAAACCAGTAATAATAACTGAAACCGGATGGCCCAATAAAGGACAAAATACCCAAGACGCAGAGCCGTCTTCAAATAATGCCATGAAATATTTTATCAACGCCAGTAATTGGGCACGTCAGGAGGAAATTAAAATGTTTTATTTCTCATCGTTTGATGAATCATGGAAAGTTCATCATGAGGGCGATATTGGAGAACGTTGGGGGTTATGGGATAAAAATGAAAAATTAAAATATATATAATATGTCGTATAGAAAAGGACATGAGTTTTCACTAAAAGGAATTGATCTTACCGAATCATCAGGAGTTGATTTTGACAAATTCTCAACAGAAGAGTTAAAAGAGCTATGGAGAAATACCATAGAAAGCGGAATGCATGGATTGTGTTTTAGCCTATATGAAGATGGCCAAAGGCCAGGAGATATTATTACTGAGGAACAAGTAAGAAGGCGAATGAAAATTATTCAGCCTTATACTAAATGGGTACGTTCCTTTTCATGTACAGATGGAAATGAATTTATTCCTAAAATAGCTCGTGAATTTGGTATAAATACCCTGGTAGGTGCCTGGTTGGGTGATGATCCGGAAATTAATGAAAGAGAAATAGCAGGCCTTATTCAATTGGCTAAAGATGGCTATGTAGATATTGCTGCGGTAGGCAATGAAGTGTTGTATCGTAATGATTTAAGTGAAGATGAGCTTTTAGATTTTATGTACAGGGTTAAAGAAGCGATTCCGGATATTCCAATGGGCTATGTAGATGCTTATTATGAGTTTAGCGTTCATCCAAGAATAACGGAGGCTTCAGATGTAATTTTGGCAAATTGTTATCCTTATTGGGAAAGTTGCCCATTGGAATATTCTTTGCTCCATATGAAACAAATGTTTGCTCAGGCGGTTGAAGCAGGGAAAGGGAAGAAAGTAATTATTACTGAAACAGGTTGGCCGAGTGAGGGGGGTAATTTAAATGCAGCATATGCCTCTGAGGTAAATGCCATGAAATATTTTATTAATACCCAGGTGTGGTCGGCGAAAGAAGATATAGATATTTTCTATTTTTCATCGTTTGACGAATCATGGAAAGTAGGAGCAGAGGGCGATGTTGGCGCTTACTGGGGACTTTGGGACAAACATGAAAAACTAAAATTTTAGAGTTAATATTCCAATAGTTTATAAAAGCTGTTATTGCAATATGAGTTATACTAAAGAATTAAATATAGAAGCAGGAAGGGCAATTTGTTATTCAGGTTTTAGAGAAGGTCAGAGACCAGGTGACATTTTTCCCAGCTACGATGAAATCAAAGAGGATCTGCTAATTCTTCATAACCACTGGAGATACATTAGATTATACGACTGCGATAAACATGCCGAAACTGTTCTGGAGGTAATTGAAAAAGAGAACCTTAATTTTAAAGTTATGATTGGCGCCTATATTGTTGCCGAAGTAAATAATTATGGTTGTCCCTGGGGAGGATCTTATTCTGAAGAGCAACTCGAGAAAAACAAAATTGCAAACGTCTCGCGGATTAATAAATTGATTCACCTGGCAAACAAATATCCAAATATTATTTTCTCACTGTCTGCAGGTAATGAAGCTTGTGTTGATTGGACCGATCATTACGTGCCGGTTGATAGCGTGATCAATTATGTGAAGATGATTAAAAAAGGAGCCAAACAACCCGTTACTTTTTGTGAAAATTATCTTCCATGGCTTGATAAGTTAAAAAACCTGGTTGAAGAAGTAGATTTTATATCTATCCATACCTACCCTGTATGGGAGTATAAGAACATTCATGAAGCTATGGAGTATACCAAGCAAAATTATTATGCGGTAGCTGATAGCTATCCAAATAAACCGGTGGTAATTACAGAGGCAGGTTGGACAACTTTTTCCAACGGAAGAGGAATTTGCCCCAGTAATGTAAGTGAAGAACATCAACGTATTTATTATAATGATTTAGTTGACTGGTGTGAAGAAGCAGAGGTTCTTACATTCGTTTTTGAAGCTTTTGATGAACCATGGAAAGGATCGGAGGAGGCTCTGGAACCCGAAAAACACTGGGGATTATTTAAAGTTGACAGAACTCCAAAACTGGTTATGAGTGAACTCTACTCTGGCGAAACATTCAGATAGAGATTTATGGCTTTAAGAGGTTTCCAAAAATCGAGTATATTGGCATATCTGTAAGGAATTTTCTTTATTCACAAGACCAGGCTTTAAAACCCGGATAACCATTTATTCTCACCTATAAAATTCATATTGTATTCCGGATCTTCATTAAAAGAACATTTTTTACTTTTAGGTTTTGCTATCGGCCAGTCAATAATCTAAATAAACTTCGGAAAAAATGAAATACGGGCACTTTGATGATGAAAACAGAGAATACGTAATTACAAATCCCAAAACTCCCTATCCCTGGATTAATTATCTTGGAAATGAAGATTTTTTCTCATTAATTTCAAATACCGGTGGTGGGTACACTTTTTATAAAGATGCAAAATTCCGAAGATTAACCCGCTACAGATATAACAATATTCCTACGGATAATGGGGGTAAGTATTTTTATATTAAAGATGGGGATACTATTTGGTCTCCGGGCTGGAAACCTGTCAAAACCGAATTGGACCATTATGAATGCCGTCATGGCATGAGTTACACAAAGTTCAAAGGATCAAAAAACTGGGTTGAGGCAGAAGTGCTTCAATTTATCCCTCTGGGCTTTTGGGGTGAAATTCAAAAAGTTTCCCTGAAGAATTCTTCATCAAATAGTAAACAAATAAAGCTGTTTTCCTTTATTGAATGGTGCCTGTGGAATGCGGAAGATGATATGACCAATTTTCAAAGAAATTTTTCCACCGGTGAAGTTGAAGTAAAAGACTCCGTAATTTACCACAAGACAGAATTTAAAGAACGCCGTAATCATTATGCTTTTTACTCGGTAAACAGCCCTATTGATGGCTTTGATACAGACAGGGAAACCTTTATTGGTCTTTACAATGATCTGGATTCCCCGGATGTAGTCAGTGCAGGTCAATCTAAAAATTCCCTCGCTCATGGCTGGTCGCCAGTTGCGTCGCATTATCTGGAAATAAAACTTGAGCCCGGAGAGGAAAAAGAATTGATATTTATGCTGGGTTATGTTGAGGTCGATAAAGACAATAAATGGGAAAGTAAATCGGTCATTAACAAGCAACCGGCGCAGGCAATGATTTCAGCCTATGATACTGCGGATAAAGTGAATAATGCCTTTAAAGATTTGAAAGCCTATTGGGATAATTTATTAGGTAAAATCTCAATCGAATCTGCTGATCCCAGGCTTGATAGGATGGTAAATATTTGGAATCAATACCAATGCATGGTAACTTTTAATATGTCTCGTTCAGCCTCATTCTTTGAATCGGGCATAGGCCGTGGAATGGGGTTTAGGGATTCTAATCAGGATCTTATTGGCTTTGTACACCAAATCCCCGAAAGAGCCCGGGAGCGCATTTATGATATTGCATCTACACAGTTTGAAGATGGCTCCTGTTACCATCAATATCAGCCCCTTACAAAAAAAGGCAATGCAGCAGTAGGAGGAAACTTTAATGATGACCCCCTCTGGCTGATTCTCTCTACTACTTCTTACATAAAGGAAACCGGCGATTTTTCCCTCCTGGATGAAATGGTACCCTTTGATAATGATGCTGCACGAGCCAAATCGCATTTTGAACATTTAAAAGCTTCTTTTTACCATGTTGTAAACAATTTGGGTCCGCATAAATTACCCTTAATTGGCAGGGCAGATTGGAATGACTGCCTTAATTTAAATTGCTTCTCCGAGGATCCTAATGAATCTTTTCAAACTACGGAGAACCAAAAGGGAGGTACAGCCGAATCGTTAATGATTGCCGGACTCTTTGTGGTATATGGAAAAGAATATGTAACGCTTTGTAAGCGGGTGGGCAAAGAGGAAGAAGCTAAAAAAGCACAGGTACATGTAGATTCCATGATTGAAGCTGTAAAAGAACATGGCTGGGATGGAGAATGGTACCTGCGTGCATACGATTATTTTGGAAACAAAGTAGGATCCTCACAGAATGAAGAAGGAAAGATATTTATTGAGTCCCAGGGTTGGTGTACCATGGCTGAAATTGGCAAAGAAGATGGGATGGTTGAAAAGTCATTAAATGCGGTTAAAAAATATTTGGATTGCGAATATGGAATTGTCCTGAATTATCCGGCCTTCACTAAGTACTATATAGAGTATGGCGAGATTTCAACTTATCCTGCGGGTTATAAGGAAAATGGAGGAATCTTTTGTCATAACAACCCCTGGATCATGATTGGTGAAACCATGTTGGGTCGTGGAGACCAGGCCTATGATTATTACACTAAAATTGCACCTAGCTTTCTCGAAGATTTGTCAGAGCTTCACAAAGTTGAACCCTATGTCTATTGTCAGATGATCGCGGGTAAAGAGGCACATAAACCGGGTGAAGCAAAAAACTCCTGGCTGTCTGGTACCGCCTCCTGGAATTTCTACGCAATTACACAGCATATTTTAGGAATTAGTCCGGAATACGATGGATTAGCAATAAATCCTTGTATCCCATCTGCATGGGATGGTTTTAAGATGAAAAGAGTATTTAGAGATGTTACCTACAATATCGATGTCAAAAACCCGAAACATATAAACAAAGGGATAAAACAAATCCTGGTAAATGGGAAAGAAATAAATTCTAACATTGTACCAATACTTGAAAAAGGCAAGGAACATACCGTGGAAGTAATAATGGGGTAGTGAGTATAAAAAAAACCTCTTTTTTTAATGAGGAAGTTTACTTTTTATTACACCGTAGACAAATGTCCCCAATACAGCCGCAGCAATAACAATTAACATACTTATTACCCCCGTGCCAAATAAAACATATAAAGGTCCCGGGCAGGCACCTGCAAGTGCCCAACCTAATCCAAAAACGGTACCACCTGCAATATACCGAACAAAGCCACTGTCTTTTGGCACCAGAGATATCCGATTTCCTTCAATATTTTTAACACCAAATACTTTAAATAACCAGACAAACAGAACCCCTAAAATAACTGCTGAACCAATGATGCCGTACATATGAAAGGACTGAAATTTAAACATTTCATAAATCCTGTACCAGGAAACCGCTTCAGATTTTACCAGGACTATTCCGAAGAATATACCTACGAATAAGAATTTCAAAATGTTCATGGGCTGAATATTAGGGGTAATAAAAAATTGGTCATTATTAATCCACCAATAAAAAAGCCAATTACCGCAATCAGTGAAGGCCATTGAAGATTACTTAACCCGGTTATGGCATGACCAGATGTACAACCACCGGCATAACGTGTTCCAAAACCAACCAGGAATCCCGCAATAATAAGAATTGCCATTCCCTTGACTGTTAAGACATTATCCCATGCATATATTTCAGAGGGTAAAAGCCCTTCACCTGCGCCATAAAATCCAAGTTCACTGAGATCTGTGACAGTTTGTGAGTTTAGAGCTATGGTAGAACCATCAGACAGAAAAGTAACTGCTATATAACCACCAATAATGGCACCCAGGACTACAACAAGGTTCCAGCGGTATGCTTTCCAGTCGAAACGGAAGAAATCAGAATATTTTCCCGCACCGCCAATGCTACATAAGGTCCTTAGTGTAGTAGACATGCCAAATGTTTTGCCAAAATAAATCAGCAATAACATTACCAGGGTAATTAAAGGGCCCGAAACATACCAGGGCCACGGTTTAAGCAGATATTCCATTTCTTTTATTTAGAAAATATAACTCAATAATTGTCGAATTCATGGAATATAAATTACACACACGAACTTGTTTAAAGATGATTTTGTAAACTTTAATCGCTTCGAAGGATAAATGATTAAATTATTGTTTTTCGTATACTTCACTCATAAATCCAGGCAGATCCTCATTGGTTGCGTTGGTTAACCTATCACCGCTGAGGTTATATAAGAACAATGTGGTGTTAAAAAATAAGGATAATTGTGAATTTTGAAATTGCCAGACTCCTGAAGCGGTACTACTTGTATTGGTACATCGAATATCAAAAAGCGTTCCTGTAATAGTCGTAATATCTAAATTAACCACAGAAGAACTCCAGCTTCCATCACTATTAATAATAAGTGTTCCCGTAGCGCAGGGTAATTCAGTTAAAATATTCGAAGTAGTATTCCCATCACTATTGATATCCTGGGGAGGATTGATATTTAGTTCGGTCAAATTCCATGTACCCACAACTGCGTCATTATTATCCACAACAGGGTCATTATCGTCTGATGAGCATGCCTGTAAAATAAACAGGAAGGCTATCAGGGGTATAAAAGCCTTAAACTTTTTCATTGCTGATAAATTTTTAAAAATTATTCAAATGTAAATGATTTTGATGATAATAGATCAGTTTTTGTTATTGGAATAGTGCTGCCAAAGGATGGGTGGTATTATATTAGTAGCGCAGCAGCAAATAATAAGCAATAAATATTTTAAAAACCTTTAGATTTGGATAAATGTATTTTAAATAGTGCATAAAATTTAATCTTAAACCCTTAGCTTATGGATAAAAGTAATTATCCCAGGTCATTTTCACATATTGGTATTACGGTGCCGGACATTAAAAAGGCGGTTGAGTTCTATGAGGAAGTAATGGGCTGGTATGTTATAATGCCACCATCAAAAGTCACAAAAGAAAAAGATACTGCTATTGGTCAAATGTGTATAGACGTATTTGGAGAGCATTGGGAAACTTTTGAAATTGCCCACATGTCTACATCAGATGGGATAGGAATTGAGTTGTTTTCATTTCCTGATATGGATATTAAGAAACCGGAATTTTCCCCTTTTAGGACAGGGCTTTTTCATTTTTGTGTCCAGGACCCGGAAATAGAGGCTTTGACAAATAAAATTGTTGAATACGGTGGAAAACAGCGTATGCCAATACGAGAGTACTACCCAAATGAAAAACCATACAAAATGGTTTATGTTGAAGATCCTTTTGGTGTAGTATTCGAGATATACACCCATAGTTATGAATTGACCTATTCTTCCGGAGCCTATCAGGACTAAAAACCGGATACTTTATAGTTCTTAACTCAAGTGGATGCAAGGGTACAATGCATGGAACCTAATCCTGAAGGACAAAATTAAAAGAAGATGAAAAAATTAAAACCAATACTGTTCATCACGGCTATTTTAAGCATAATATCTTGGGTGGTTGTGAGGACTGAAAAAATTGGTAATGCCACAGATGATTGGCATTATCTTTTTAATGGAAAGAACCTGGAGGGTTGGGTGGTTAAAGTGCATCATCATGAATTGGGTGATAACTATGCGAATACTTTTCGTGTTGTTGATGGGAAAATTCAAATTAACTATGATGATTATGATGCATTTAATGACAGATTTGCACATCTGTTCTATAAAGAGTCCTTCTCTTCTTATCACTTAAAGTTTGAGTATAAATTTACAGACCAGTGGTTAAAAGATGCTCCTGTTTATACGTATAGGAATAGTGGTGTTATGTTTCATTCTCAGGATCCCAAAACCATTTTAAAAGAACAGAACTGGCCTGTTTCTGTGGAATACCAAATATTAGCCGATGAAGGAAATGGAGTTCCCCGCCCAACCGGCAATATGTGTTCTCCCGGAACTGATGTTATCTATAAGAATGAAATTGATCCGCGCCATTGCATAAATTCTTCATCTAAAACATATAAATGGGATCAGTGGATTAGCGGAGAATTAATTGTTTACAGTGATTCTCTTGTGACACATATAGTTAATGGCGAAGAAGTATTGCAGTATAGCAAGCCTCAAATAGGAGGAGGGGTGACAGACGGATTTGATCCTGCAATCAAAATTGATGGGAAACTACTAAAAGAAGGCTATATTGGTCTGCAATCTGAAGGTCAGGGCATAGAATTCAGGGAAATAAAAATTAGAAAATTAGATTAATCAATCAGCCATTATCCACCTTTGCAATACTTATAAAAAAAGAATATTAATTATAATGAGATCGTATAAACTATTTTTAATCATCCTGGGTTTGTTCCTGGTAAACTGCAAAACGAATCAGGAACCTACACCAAAATTTCAACATGATATTAAAGAGGGTCCTACTCCTTGGACTAGTGAATCGTTTGAATTAGAGGAGGAGGATTTCACATTTGCAATCATCTCAGATTTGAATGGAGGTGAACGTGAAGGAGTTTACAGTACAGCTGTATCCCAATTAAATAGATTGGATCCTACTTTTGTGCTTAGTGTGGGCGATTTAATTGATGGAGGTACCGAAGACTCTTTACAACTGGCCAAAGAGTGGGATTCTTTTGATGCCCGAACGTCAAAACTCAATATGCCTTTTTTTTATTTAGGGGGTAACCACGATCTGACAAATCCAAGGATGAGGGAATTCTGGAAAAATAGATTTGGCCCTCGTTATTATCATTTTGTTTACGAAGATGTTTTATTCTTAATGATGGACTCAGAGGACTATACTGAAAAGCGGATGTTAGAGATTTACCATGCGCGAGCTGAAGCCCTTAAAATTATAAATGGTGATATTGAGGGAATTTACGAAGAGTCTGAATATTTCAATATGCCCGAGCGTCGACTTGGAGGTATGAGTGAGGATCAATTGCTTTATTTTAAAAATGTCCTCAATCAATATCCCAGCGTAAAATGGACTTTTGTTTTAATGCACAAGCCACTTTGGAGGAGAGAAGATGATAAAGGTTTGGGACAATTGGAAGCAGTTTTATCTAATCGAAATTATACCGTACTGAACGGTCACTTACATTCCTTTTCACACAGGATCAGAAACAACATGGATTATATGATCCTGGGTACAACCGGTGGGAGTCAGGCGTTGGGTGATTCCCTTGCCTTTGATCATGTAACCCTTGTGAGAATGACTCAAAAACCAATAATTACACATTTAAAAATGGATGGTATTTTAAATGAAAAGGGTGAAATTCCTGATTAGGCTTTGGTCTGGTGCAGTATGTAGGGCCTGAAAATATCTTCTTTTCCGCAATAATAATTTCACGCTGAATGTCATTCTAAATGACTATATTGAAGGAAATTATTACTGCCAAATTCTATCAAATACAACACCGCCATCACGCATTTAAAAAATAATTGTGGTTTTAGGTAACTCCAATTGGTAGCCTGTATATTGATCCTGGCCCTAAATAATTGTTATTTTAAGAATTATAATTCAACTTCTTATGGCGAATCAATATATAGACATAGATGCTCTTAAATTTTTACTTTACGAAGTACACGATCTTCAAATTGTTTTAGATCAGAGTCGTTTTAAGGACTATGACCAGGAATCTGTAGACCTTTTTTTAAACGCTGTCAAGGATTTTTCGGACAGGGAGATGTTTCCATTTTTCCGGGAAATGGACGAGCAGCCTGCATATTTTGATAATGGTGAAATAATTGTCCATCCACAAGTAAAAAACTACATTAAAAAAGGCGGGGAAATGGGACTTGTTTCCGGATTGTTTAACTATGAAATTGGTGGGATGCAGTTGCCCGGTATGGTTGTTACTGCCTCTGCTTATATCCAGGAAACAGCCAATAATCATTTGCCTGGATACCTTGGTTTGACCCTTGGGGCGGCAGAGTTGATTGTGCATTTTGGCAGTAAAGAGCTTAATGAAATATTCGTTCCCAAAATGCTTGCAGGTGATTGGAGTGGAACCATGTGCCTGACCGAACCCCAGGCTGGAAGTTCTTTATCAGACATTGTAACTTCAGCAGAACCTTCTGAGGATGGCTATAACATTTCCGGGCAGAAGATATTTATCTCTGGCGGGGATTATAAAGGTGCTGAAAATGTGGTTCACCTTTTGTTGGCTCGAATCAAAGGAGCGCCGGCGGGCACCAAGGGAATTTCCTTATTTGTTGTCCCTAAATATAGGCCGTCTGCCAATGGTGACCTTACCTCTAATGATGTTACCACTTTTGCTGATTTTCAAAAAATGGGCCAGAAAGGGTATTGTACGACCCATCTTTTCTTCGGACATAATGACGATTGCAAGGGATGGCTTGTAGGCGAACCCAACCAGGGATTGAAGTATATGTTCATGATGATGAACGGAGCGAGGATAGCTGTCGGGCGTGGAGCTGCTGCCATAAGCATGGCCGCTTATCAGTCATCGTTATCCTATGCAAGAGAAAGACCCCAGGGCCGCAGTCTTACCAATACAGGTAAAAAAGATGTAAGTCAGGAGCAAACCCTTATAATAAACCATCCGGATGTAAAACGGATGCTTTTACTCCAAAAAGTGGTAGCAGAAGGTTCATTGAGCCTGATATTCCTTTCCTCTAAATACCACGATTTGTCACAGACACATTCAGATCCGGAAGAAAGGGAACGATACAGGAATTTGCTGGAGATGCTTACGCCTATTGCTAAAACCTATCCGTCTGAAATGGGTTTGATTTCTGTTAGTAATGGTCTTCAGGTTCTTGGAGGTTATGGTTTTTGTTCAGACTTTATACTTCAACAATATTATAGAGACATTCGTATTTTTTCGATTTATGAGGGAACTACTGGAATTCAATCATTAGATCTTCTGGGAAGGAAGATTACTATGAATAATGGAAAGGGATTACAATTGTTGTCCGCCGAAATAATGAATAGTATCAAAGCAGCATCTGAATTTGAAGATCTCCTTCCATATGCCAGGAAACTCGGATCAACTTTATCCCTGGTACAGGAAGTAGTGCATTTTCTGATGGATTTCGCTAAAAAAGGAGATTACGAACGTTTTTTATCAGACGCTACAGTTTTCATGGAATTTTTTGGAAATATCGTTGTAGGCTGGCTGTGGTTGGATATTGCTGTTAAAGCACAAAATGCAATGGTTTTGGCTGATGCTAATTATTCATCGGTATTCTATGAAAGTAAGATCCATGCGATGAAATTTTATTTCAAATATGAAATTCCTAAAACAAGAGCACTAGCTGAAGTTTTGATGGATAAACAAGTATTGACAACCTCTGTTGAAAAACAGTTATTTACTTAGGGAATAATGAGAGACACAAGGGTTAAAACAATTACCAAAATCAATAAAGTCAGCAGAAACCAATGAAGAGTAGTATAAAATCCAAATTTGACCTCAGTGGCAAAGTCGCGATTGTAACCGGATCAAGTAAGGGAATAGGAAAGTCTATTGCAAGAGGGCTTGCGGAAAATGGAGCCAAAGTGGTAGTAAGTAGTCGGAAACAAACTGCAGTAGACCAGGTTGCAAACGAATTTAGGGAAGCTGGCCTTGAAGCGGTTGGGATACAATGCCATATTGGCGATTCTGAACAA
>CBDUGN010000074.1:0-14879 GCA_965366915.1 uncultured Eudoraea sp.
AGATTTCAAAGCACAATCATACCCTTATGTAAATTGGAATTTGAGCCCGATAGCTATCGGGATGAAATTTGGTGCTTGTTGTTTCCTTTTGTGTAAATGCGCCAGGTAGGATGATGATCAAATAAATCCCTGAACCCCGTTTGCAAAGGCCCTGATGTCATTTCGATATGAGGTACAAAGTACCGATTGAGAAATCTAAAAAAATCCATTATCAATCATAGTTAATACGATCGCGTATGGTGCCATCCTGTCTGTGGATAATCACATCTGCCTTGTATTTTCTGGCCAGTCGTTTTGCTTTTCTAATGGCCGTATCCTGGTGGCGGTGTTTAGAGGTGATCCGTTTATTACCCTCACGCCTTACGGCCCAACCGTATTCATGGGGTACAACGTGTTGGTGCCAGGACCTGCCCCGTTTGCTTTGACGTGAACTTTTAAAAAAGACCTCTACGAGTTCAATCAAAATGTCTATCCAGGATCTGGATTTGTTGCTTTTGGGCATTTGGGATATTTTGTTGTTACCGAAGATACTATTTTCAACTAAGAGTTTATGGTAAGCTGTTTCCAGGTATTACCATTGCAATTCCCAAGCCACACATTTTAGAATTTTGTTTAAAAATCGCTGCAATTAAAAATCCTGGAGCTACAAACACTATCTTAGTTCCAGCACAAAAGAAATAAAGATCATACGCTCATTCTACTAACTGTAATACCCATTTAAAATATATTATGAGAACATTTACAAATACAATTAAACCCCTTCTGTTTTCAATTTTGATAATAGTCGTGTTTATTGGTTGTAACACAAAAAACAAGGACAAAGTAGCAATTAAAAAGTCACATTCAGTATCTTCTCCTAATACCCTTTCAACTGTTATCGATTCTATTAATTCAGAAATAAATAAGGGGTCATATGGCCTGATAGACCGATTTATGGTCATAAAAAATGAAGTGTTATTAGCAGATTTTAAATATGTGCAGGACTATGAAACCATTGCCAGGAAATACGACACTACTAATCATCAATACAATTACAATCATCCCAATTGGCATCCATACTACAAACAAACTGAACTGCACACACTACAATCTGTTACCAAGAGTGTTACTTCAATTTTGTTAGGGATTACTTTTGATTTAAATGAGGACTACAATGTAAATACAAAGGTGATGCCTATGTTCACAGCTTATAATATCGAGACTCCAGACAAAAGAAAGCATGCAATTACTATTGAAGACTTATTGACCATGAGAAGCGGACTTCAGTGGCAAGAAGGTGATTATACAGACCTTTCTGATGATTGCATCTTGATGGAAGCCAGTGATGAATGGATAAAATATGTGTTGAACAAACCTACAGATACCCTTCCGGGTACACGGTTTGAGTATAATAGCGGGGCAAGTGTCCTATTAGGTAAAATTGTCAGAATTATTACAGGAAAAAGAATAGATAAATGGGCTGAAGAAAAACTATTTGGGCCATTGGGAATCACAGATTACTATTGGAAAAAAACTCCGGATGGAGAAATTGATACCGAAGGTGGATTATATCTTAAAGCAGAGGACCTGGCAAAACTAGGCACATTATTTCTTAATAAAGGGAAGTGGCAAAATCAACAAATTGTATCTGAAAGTTGGGTAACAGCTTCCATAAGCCCAATTGTCAATGATGTAAATCCCGACAACGAAAGCAAGGTTGGATACGGTTATCAATGGTGGATTCCGGAACATTCTATTGGTAAAAGCAACGTATTTGCAGGAAATGGCTTTGGAGGACAATATCTAATGGTGGCGCCAGAATATGATTTAATAGTTGTTTTTAACGGCTGGAACATCAATGATACACCAGAAAAATCGACCTGGAATGTTTTGCAAGACAGACTACTACCCGTGCTCAGGAATAATTAAAAAGCGGGTATAAAAATGCCTCAAATCTTCCTTAGTATTCCCGAGGAATTTTAATCCTGGAAGGATTCAATAATTCGTTGTTAGCCAATTATTTTCCTATCTTGAGAGAATCAACCACCAACTCATGTTCCGCTTCTTTCGCCAAATAAGACAAAGATTGCTAACTGAAAACAGATTCAGCAAATATCTGTTGTATGCTATTGGAGAGATTTTGTTGGTGGTGATTGGGATTCTTATTGCATTACAGATCAATAATTGGAATGAGGAACGGAAATTGGTGGAAAGTGAAATTACGCTTCTACAAAATATACGAGAGGATATCCTCCTCGATACTCTGGATATTAGCTTTAACCTGCAGTATCATCGCAAATTCAATCGCGAGGAGGAAAAATTGTTGGAGTATCTGCTGGGAAATCACACCTCCATAACCGATATTAATATGACCGATGCCCTTGGGATAACCCTATGGACAGCACTTCACAGGTCAACCTTTGAAAACCTGCAGAACAATGAGGTAGGTTTAATTCAAAACAATTCACTTCGAAAGAATATAGCACGCTTTTACGATTTCTATTATAACGCATTGAGCAAAATGCACAATGAGTTTAAGTCTTTTGATTTATACGAGAAAAAATTACCTTTTTTTAAAGCGTATTTTACCGTTATGCCCGACTCCACAGATTACGTGCTTAAATTCCCGGGTGGGGAAGATTACTATGATCATGATTTATCCAAAAAGGCTATCCAACTTCAAGACCCGGAAGGAGCCCGGTCAAACAATGAATTTATTTTTATTCTTAATGAGTGTGCGGTATTTCGTAAGGCTTTGATTGATTTTAATCAGAATGTGTTGCACGAAGTTCGCGACCTAATCACTCAGATTGATAACGAACTTAATAACCTTAAATAATGCTCCGCTTCCTTCGCCAACTACGACAAGGAATGCTAACTGATAACCCTCCTGCCAGGTCACGGAGGGCAGATAGGTTCCGCAAATACCTGCTGTATGCAGTTGGAGAAATCTTACTGGTAGTGATTGGGATTCTTATTGCATTACAGATCAACAATTGGAATGAATTTAATAAAGAAAGGGAAAATGAAAAAACAATCCTAAATGAGATTAGAGATAATCTTAAATTCGATTTAGCAGATTTTGAAAGCAATATAGCTAATCTTCAAAATAAGGCTACTTCATGCAAATCCATATTAAAAATTCTAGAAAGCAACAATACTTATAATGATTCTATAGGTTATTTTTTCTACTATCTTAAAACATTTCCACATTTTAGTAATAAATCAAATGGATATAATTTATTACAATCTAAAGGTTTAGATATTATCCAAAATGATTCCATTAGAAAAGGAATAACCGATTTATATGAGGACAGATATAAATATTTAAAAACTTATGAAAAAGAACGTATTGATTACAATAATTCAATAGAAAATAAACTTACACCATATTATGGAACGAGAACTTTATCAAAGGATAGTTTACCTAATGAAATAATTATAAAAGGAAGTGTTAAGATCTTATTAGAATTTGGGTTTTTTAGGAATATTAGAAATTACGACTTGCTGAAAAAAGATTTAGAATTACATGGTATCATAAAAGATATAGAAACTTGGGCTACACTTCTTGGAGCAACTCATAATGGAGTTAGAAATGATGTTTTAGAATTGATAAAACAAATAGAAAAAGAATTAGATATTAATTAGTTAATTAAATAACCAAAGCACACTCAAAACCTTTTGTAAATTGGAATTTGAGATTTGATGCTTGCGAACTTTACACTATCATATAAGCTATGAAATGATTTAAATACCCAGGCCCTCCTCCCTTACATTTCGGACGGTATAGCCCACCTTCATAACATTTTGGACGGCCAGGAGAGCAAAAAAATCTGGCCAAAAGAGACCTCCACCCAAATGAAATGAGCTGCACAAAAACAGAGCTTTACTATTTCAAATAATGAAAACCCGGATTTATTTCCAATTTTGAGATTTAAGGTTGGTAGTCGCTATTAAAATGTCCTTTTGAGAAATTTGTCCGACCAATTTACCATCTTCAACAATTGGAAAACGTCTTCGTTTGGCTTTCAGGAATTTATCGGCGGCATCAAAGATATTCATGTCTCCGTCAATAGTTTCAACATTTTTAATCATGTTGTGCTCAACCTTTTCATCTTCATGAGGCATATTATAATACCTGCTCTTGCTTATATGACTTATACAGTCTCCCTCCGAAATAACACCTACCAACTCATTATTTTCATTCACCACCGGCCCTCCGGAAATTCTTTTGGATATCAGCGTTTCAATAACTTCCTGAATAGACTGTTCCGGCTTAAAGGTGATTAAGTTCTTTGTCATAAAATCACTTACCTTAAAAGGTATTTCATCCCCTGAAGGCTTTGACATTCTGGGACCTTGAAAGTTTTTGATTCCCATAGGATATGTTTTTTTATGTCTTATTAAGTTACTATATCCGGGGAAAATAACCTAAAAAACAGCCATATTTTAAGCAAATATTCACATTATATGGTCCGTTAGTGCTTGATTATCAGTAGTATATAATTGGCGATTTCAGCCATAGCATGGGCTTATGGTAACTTGTACCGGGTTGCACCTTGTACTACTTTAAACGGACCTATTTTTGAAGTTGGAAGTTGGTCCCGATAGTTCCTTCTCCATAGTATTACGAAGGAGAAACTATCGGGATGAGATTTGGTGTTTGCGAGTTTTAAACTATCTTAATCCTATGAAATGATATAAATGGAAAGGCATGAAAACACAAACTTTAATTGATGCGATACGCTTTATAGATAGCCATGAACCTACAAAAACATATATTCAGGAACATGAAGCTGCCCCTAAGAACTTTGAGATTTATCAAATTTCGGCAACGGTTGGCAAGGAAGATGATATTATCCGGGTTTTAATAAATTTTGCCAAAAGAGCCAATGCAAAAGGCCAGAATGAGGATGTTTTTATAGACATTCAAGGCAATGATCTAAACGATTTCAAAATTTTAAAGATCACCCCGGTAGAGTTTCGCCCTTGATCGTTATAGGTGTTTATGAATGTGAAATACGAGCATGATACTCTCGCTGGGGGGCAAATCTCAAATTCCAAAATTCAAATTGCAAATCTCAAATTCCAATTACACTGTATGATGCTCGCGTTAGCTGGGAAGCCTTATATTTGAACCCTAAAAGGAAAACCATGGCCTCAGGATTTTTTGCTGTTTTGGATGACGTAGCAACCCTGTTAGACGATGTAGCCACCATGGGTAAGGTTGCAACCAAAAAGACCTCAGGTATTCTGGGAGATGATTTGGCAGTAAATGCAGAAAAAGCATCTGGTTTTGTTTCCCAACGGGAACTCCCCGTGCTTTGGGCCATTACAAAAGGGTCGCTGCTTAATAAGCTTATTATTCTGCCCATTGCTTTTCTGTTGAGCGCCTTTGCACCCTGGGCGGTTATCGTAATCCTTGTTCTCGGGGGGCTTTATCTGGCCTATGAAGGAGCTGAAAAAATATACGAATTCTTTGTGCCCCACCCCAACCAGCATATTCCTTCTGATTATAAGATTCCGCAAAAAAGTGACATTCTCGAAATGGAAAAAAGAAAGATAAAATCGGCCATCCTAACCGATTTTATTCTATCCATTGAAATTGTGATCATAGCTCTGGGTACTGTCCTGAATAAACCGCTGATTACTCAGATCCTCGTGGTATCGTTTGTAGCACTTCTGGCTACGGTGGCTGTGTACGGGCTTGTGGCACTTATAGTTCGCATGGATGAGTTTGGGGCCCGTTTGATTGCCTTGAATGGGAAAGAAAACAGTATAACGGATAGTATAGGGCGGTTTTTTGTGAATGCCCTGCCATGGGTAATCAAATCACTCTCCGCTATCGGGACTATAGCCTTACTGCTGGTCTCGGGTGGGATTTTTGTACATAACCTGTCATTCCTGCACAACCTCTTTCCTTCCATTCCGGACTTGCTCGTTGAATTTGCAGTAGGGTTGCTGGCCGGGTCTTTGGTACTTTTGTTTGTTAAAGTAGGGAAGAAGCTTTTAGTAAGACAATGACAAAGCTTTTGGAATTGCATTCGTTTTACCATATAAATTTAAGAGAAGATGGTTTATGCAGGAATTGGTGCCTTGAATCCTTTGCCGGGTTAATGAAATAAGGCTTGCAGAATTTTAATTACCTAAACAAATCAAATTTTTATCAATATTTTCTTTTTATACAACCAATAGCAGAGATACCACAAAAAGAAAAGGACAAAAGCACTCAAAATAAGCATAGCCGTAAATTCTCCGGTCCATCCAAAAATGGCATTTGAAAATGGCAGTACCATACTCCTGATAAGATCTGCTCCCCCAACATGGGCAAAAAGATAGATAAATAAAGGGTTCATCCCCACAATGGCGAAAAAAAGAACTCCTTTTTGATATTTCTTAATATCTATCAACCAATAACACAAAGCCAGTGCCAATACAGACCATCCGCCACTGGCAAATACAAAAGTACTGGTAGAAATACGCTTAATGATTGGAGTGACCGGGCTAAGTCCATATCCTATGATCAAACAAATGATGCCTGCAATTAGCAGGGTTTGCATCTTCTTTTTGTTGGACTGGTCGCTCATTAACAATCTGCCTGCCAATACTCCCCAAATGGTATGTGCAGTAGTAGGAATGGCATTGAACATTGCCCAATGACCCCCATCTTCCTGTCCTGCGATAAGAATATTGAACCAGGCACCAAAGTTCTCTCCGGGAACAAAAGCCTGGTTAAATCCTTCTACTGGGAAAAACCTGTAAAGTCCTTCGGTAATAAGAATCAGAAATACGGATAAACCCAGCTGAACCGCAGATGATCTTTTCATGATCAGAAAGGCTAAAATATAAGTTACGGACAGCTGTGCAAGCACATTTTGAAATCTAAATACAATTTTTCCGTCATCAATACAATACAGTGCCCAGCCCATGAACAACAGCATAAATGCCCTTTTCAGGGCGTGCTTAAACACCTGGCTATAGGAATCGCCCCTGGCAATTCTCTTGTAAAAGGATAAGGGCATGGCTACGCCTACAATGAACATAAAAAACGGTTGAATCAAATCCCAAAAACGCAATCCTTCCCATTTTACATGGTGAAACTGTTTGCCAATGGTATAAATGATTGTTCCTTCAAGTTCGGGGGCTACCATAGTTGCAAACAGATGTGAGAACTCCGCAATGAGCAAAAACATGGTTAACCCTCTGTAAAAATCTAGTGAAAGCAGTCTTTGGCTGATTAGTCGCAGCTGTTTGTCCATATCGGTTAATTTACGAAACATATGCAGGCCCGGTTGTATCAAAATCAACGAACAAAACAGGCTGCATAGGTTCCAAAAAAAGGATTAATTTTAAAGGATCTGTGATTAAGGTAAGAATTTAACTATGAAAAAATCTGAACAGGAATACCCAAATTTTAAACTTAATGGTAAGGTGGCTATTATTACCGGGGCGGCCCGGGGTCTTGGAAGGGCATGCGCACTTGCCCTGGCACATGAAGGGGCAGACATTGCTTTAGGCCTGAGAGATGTAACTACTGCCGCTGACCTGGAGCAGGAAATTAAGGCCATGGGTAGAAAGGTGATCCGTTTGCAAATGGATGTTTCCAAGCTTCAGGAGATTAATGATGCGGTTAGCCTTGTGGTTAAAACGTTTGGCAAGATTGATATCCTCGTTAATAATGTTGGTATTGCCCCGGGCAATCCTGCTGAAAAGGTAACCGAGGAGGATTTTGACCAAACCATCAATTTAAATTTAAAAGGAACCTTTTTTACGGCACAGGCTGTGGGCAAACAAATGATCGAACAGGGATCGGGGCACATTATCAATATGAGTTCACAGGCTGGTTTTATTGCCCTGGACAATGAGTCTGTATACTGTATGACCAAAGCAGGGATCAACCACCTGACCAAAAACCTTGCTTCGGAATGGGCCAAGTATAATATTAACGTCAATGCTGTGGCGCCAACTTTTATAGAAACCCCTGGTACAGAACCCTGGTTAAAGGATAAGGACTTTAGGCAAAGTGTATTGGATAGGATCCCACTGGGCCGCATTGGCAAACCAATGGAGGTCGCCGGCGCTGTGGTGTTTTTAGCCTCGGATGCCGCCTCATTGATAACAGGAGAAATAATGCTCATTGATGGGGGGTGGACCACCAGGTAGTTGGTTTATAATATGCTTGTTGTTTATTATAACATAGACAGGGTATAAAACATGAAAATGTTTCCCTATCCGGACAATACTTATATATGCCCTGTATTTAAGCAGATATATCAAGTTGGCTACAATATTGGTGAAAAGAATACTATATATTGTTTTGATAAGTATCATTATCCTTTTGGTAACTGCTTTCATATATAGTTTCTATTTCCGCAGGATTAAACTGTCAGATGCTACACCTGAAATAGATAAATCCAGAGAAGCTAAAGTCCTAACTGCATTCTTTGGGTTAGATGCTATGCCCATTCCATCACTCCTCTTATACCCCAAAGCTTTAGGGAAAAATGGGATGCCGTTGGTTTTTTCCCAGGAAATCGATCCCACCACCTTAGAAAAATACTGACTTTGAAGTAAATACAAAATATGGCTAAAAAAAGCACATTTACTGCAGCCAACAATGGAGGGCACAATGCTCCTTTTAAACTGTATATAAAGAACAAAAAAAGCCCCAAAAAGGGGCTTTCCTGAAAGTCAATATTCTCTTGGGGTTTAGTCCCCCTCACTCAATGAGAAACTACCATCTCCATTAAATGAGTTTACAGTGATCGTTACTGACCATATCCCAGAGGTCCCCACATCGGTTACCCCGGAAAAGGAATCTGGCTCTACGGCTCCATTCAAAGACCTGTCCAAAACAGTATTGCCTTCGGCATCCAAAACAACCATATTGAATGTCCCTTCGCTGGTCGCTGTAATATCTGCATTGTAGTCAGCGGTGGTAAGGTTGTTCAACCAAATGAACGTCCTTGTCGCACTTCCGCCATTTCCTGTAAAGTCACCATCAACGTCTCCGTTGAAATCATCACCGTTATCGAAAATTACACCGTTGACCCTTACTTGGACCATGGTATCATCATCGTCATTGCTACAGCCCACAAAGGCGGTGGTAGCAACAACAGCAAAGATCATAAAGAAAAACTTAGTAAGTTTCATAGCAATTGTAAGATTTGATTATTAATACATGTAACAACTAAAACGCAAATAGCCCTACTTTATTTTTTCAATGGTTAAGTGGCCGTGGGTATCGAATATTCCTCTTAAAATTGTCCGTCGGGCCACCAAAAGAAGAATCTTACCGCATGGTGGCAGTTTTTGAAGCTTTGTAATGAAATATGTGGAATCTATTAGAGCCCAACGAAAACAACAAAGGAGGAGTTAAATAGAACGTAGGATTCAAATAAACGATACTATGGATCCTAAAAAGAAAAAGAATTGGTTAGCCTTTGCCATCGGAATTGGAGTTGGTGTACTTTTTTATATAAATTGATTTTTGACGTGCTTTGGCCTTATCTGTTTTAAAACACTAAAGTTCAATTAGAGGAATTTTAAGAAAGACAGTAGGGTTTTTACTGACCATGTCTATTTTTGAGAAGGCCGGTAAGAATAAAAACAATAACGCTTAGGGCAAAAATTATGGCTGTAGTCGCTATAAATGATATAATTGGATTCATTGGTTAGTTGTTTTTTGATTAAAAGACAGTTCTTATTGCAGGGGCGCAATTTTTATTTTGACGTTAATTTAAACCCTGAACATGGATTTGAAGTATACAATTGTATGAAGTGTTTTCTAAATTGTATAAAATGTACGAAAATCAATTTTTTTTAGATGTCGGTTTATCTAAAATTGATCTATTTTTAATTTGAGAACGCAAAGTTCAAATAAGTTAATACCTCTTAAATAAAGAGGATTACTAAACGCTATTCAGCTATGGCATACACCACTTTTCCATCAAAAATGGTCATGGCTATCTCGGTGTTTAAGAATTCGTCTTCCGCTACCGTCATTAAATCCTGGCTATAAATAGTAAAATCGGCCAGTTTCCCTGCCGTAATAGAACCTTTAATATCTTCCTCAAAAGCGCCGTAAGCAGCATCGAGGGTATATGACCTAAGGGCCTGCTCTCTGGTCATTTTCTGCTCCGGTTCATAACCGCCTTCCGGTGTGCCTTTCAAGGTTTTTCTGCTTACACTGGCATACAAGCTGGCTATTGGATTCAAAGGTTCTACAGGTACATCGGTACCATTTACAATCGGGATCCCACTTTGCAATAAGGCCTGCCACATATAAGCTCCTTCTTTGATCCGTTGCTCGCCCAAACGGTCTATGGCCCAGGGTCTGTCTGAAGACAGGTGTACTGCCTGCATGGCAGGTATCACCCCTAATTTGGCAAAGCGTGGTATATCATCCGGATGTAAATGCTGTGCATGCTCTATCCTAAATCTGTGGCCGGTTGCCATATCAGGTAATTCATCAAATGCAACTTCATAGCGGTCTAGTATTTCCCTATTGGCCCTATCTCCTATGGCATGTGAGCAAACCTGAAAACCATGTTGTAATCCGTTCAAAGCGGTTTCTTTGACAAAAGCCATAGGCAGGGTTTCGAGACCAAAATGGCCGGGCCTGTCTGTATAGGGTTCTAATAACCACGCTCCGCGTGAGCCTAAAGCCCCGTCGCAGTTTAATTTTACAGACCTAATGGTTACCAAATGTGCGGAGTCTACCAATGGGCCTTTTTCATACCATTCATTAAGCAACTCTTTATCAAAACCGGTAAGCATGGCGTACATACGGATTTTCATTTTATCCGCTGCCTTCATTTCTTCGTAAAGAGCAATAGTCTCCCTTCCAATACCCGCATCGTGAAAACCGGTAATGCCATTTCTGTGACAGGCGGCTACTGCCAATTCAAAAGCTTTGGCATCTTTATCAGGGGTATTTTCGGGAATATGTTTGGTTATCAAACCCTGGGCACGTTCATTAAAAATACCCGTAGGTCTGCCAAAGGCATCCCGCATAACTTCGCCACCCTTTACATCGAATTTGTTTATTCCGTCTTTGGGCAAAATTCGCACCCCCGCAATATCCATAGCAGCGGCATTGGCAAAACCGGCATGGCCACTGGCGTGGCGCAGGTACACGGGATTGTCCGGGGAAACCTCACTGAGCCTGTAATGCGTTTGAAAGCCATTTACCGTATCGGAAGGCATTTCTGTCCACTTGCTTTGATGCCATCCTCTTCCGGTAATCCATTCCCCAGGTTCGGCTTTTTCAACCGCTGCGGCTACAGCATCAATTATTTCCTGATAGCTCGTGGTATTCATGAGGTCGAGGTTTAATTCGTTATATCCCAATCCCATAAAATGCCCGTGACCTTCTATTAACCCTGGGGTCATGGTTTTGCCTTTTAGATCGATTAATTGTGTTTGGTCGTCCTGGTAATGTTGGGCATCTTCAAGGCTGCCTGCAAAAAGAATCTTATTGTCTTTTGTGGCTACCGCTTCTACGGTTGCCTGTATAGTGTCAACTGTGTAGATTGGACCCCCGTAAATGAGCAGGGTGGCAGCTTCTTTTTTTGGGCTGTTGCAAGAAGTGAAAATAAGGAAGAGTAATGTTAAGCTCCAGAAAGTAGCATTTTGAAATCTCATAGATCAGATGTTGATTTTTAGAAAACTAAATTTACTGCTTTCTTACTTAAATGTGTGCTAAGATCAGGACTTAAAAATAGGTAAATAGGTAATTGCCTTAAAATGAACTTTCTAAAGGAGTAGCTAATTGTTAAGCAACTTTTGAAATAAATAAAATAGATAATCGAGTACTATCGGCATCAGAAGGAAAACAATAGTTCATAAATGTAGTCTGGTTGACATAGTGCAGTTCATGGCACATCCCTTTTTTAATATTTATTTGGCTTCCCGGAACTCGGGTTTAATGAAATACGACTTTCCCTGAGAATAACATTTAGTTGAGAGTTTGGCAGTAACTATTATACCTCTCAAAACTGTCTGATCTTTAGAAAAATGATCACTAAAATTACTGATTTAGGTATAATGAATAGTGTATGATTTATATGTTTTCTCTAAGGGTTTCTACCAAAACAAAACAACGTTACTGAATACAGAATCATGGTTTAAATATCTTGTTACAAAACCCAAAAAGGTGTACATATCCGGTAAATTTTTGAGATATTGAGGTATATTTAGCCACATATAAGAAGTTAGCTGCAATGAGAGTACTGGCCTAAAGAAAATAATCAAAAAAGCATCTACATGTCAAGAATAAAATTATTGCTACTAGTTCTATCAATTTGGTTTTACATTCAAAATATTAATGCTCAACCAAATCAAAAAAATAGAGTCATAATATTAACTGATATAGAAGCTGACCCCGATGATACACAATCTTTAGTAAGACTATTACTTTATGCCAACCAAATTGATATTAAAGGAATAGTAGCGACAACTTCTTGCTGGCATACTGAAATAGTCAACCCTGAATCTATTGTTAAAGTCATTAATGCATATGGAAAAGTTCAACCTAATCTTCTAAAACACGAACAGGGTTTTCCGAAAGAAGAGGACTTATTGAAATTGGTAATAAGTGGTTTACCAAAATATGGAATGACCGGAGTGGGCGACGGAATGGATTCCGAAGGCTCTGAATGGATTATTCGAGAATTAGAAGCAAACGATAAAAGGCCACTTTGGGTTTCTGTTTGGGGAGGAGTTAATACCTTGGCTCAATCACTTCATAAAATCAATAAAACAAAAAGTAAAGAGGAAGCTAAAAGACTCATTTCCAAGTTGAGGGTTTATACCATTTCTGATCAGGACGATAGTGGTATTTGGATAAGGAACAATTTTCCAGATTTATTCTACATTGTTTCACCAGGAGATGATTATGGAAGTGCAACTTGGACTGGAATAAATGGTGTTTTTGAAGGAATTGATAATAAAACAATTAGCAATTCATGGTTGGCCGAGCATATTCAGCAAGGGCATGGTCCACTTGGCGCAGCTTACCCTGATGTGTCTTGGGGTGTTGAAGGAGATACTCCAGCATTCTTGTCATTAATTCCAAATGGATTAAACAATGCAGAACATCCTGAATGGGGAGGCTGGGGAGGAAGATATATACTTTACAAGCCCGATTTTTCAAAAACTAAGAAAGGAGGTTCAATAGTTGAAATTGCACCAGAAACAAGACCTATTTGGACAAATGCTGTTGACAATTACATTCGTTTTATTCCAAGTGAATATGGTAGAAATGTAAAAAAAGATACAACTGTTTTCAAAGGGTACAAAGAAACCATATGGCGATGGAGAGATGATTTTCAACACGATTTTGCTGCCCGAATGGATTGGTGTACCAATTCATTTGAGAAAGCCAATCATCCACCAGATCCAATATTATCGCATCCAGAAAAAATAACTCTTAAATCAGGAGAATCTTTTAGGTTGGACGCGTCAAATTCAACCGACCCCGATGGAGACAATCTTACTTTTTTGTGGTTTCCTTACCTTGAAGCAGGTACACATCCAGGAAAATTTGAACTTAGTCAACCTGGAAATGCTAATACAACACATGGAGTAGCACCACAAGTAAGCAAGAATGAAACGATTCACATAATATTAAAAGTAACTGACAAAGGAGAACCTGCTTTGTCGAGATATAAGAGAATTATAATAAAAATAGAACCAAAATAAAACACAGCAGCTAACAAAGTATATGAAGATCATGTCTAGCAAAAGCTGGTCGCCCCGCATATACAAGACCGTTAGCGGCAATTACCAACTACCCAGGAATTCAATTGAGAATTCAACAATCTAATGCAATAAATTTCGTTTAACAATTGATGCTATTTTTTGTATTGAATAGTTATTACTAATATTTATGAAAATCAATTTTATGAAAACAGCAAAAAAACATTCAACGATTACACTAATGTTAATAGTGCTTTTCAGTTTGACATTTAACAATGCTAAAGCTCAATTAAAAACCCCCAGTTCGGTTGGGAAATATGAAAAAGGTTCTATAACCCTTAAAAAGGGAAAAGAAATTGAAGGCTATATTTATATGGATATGTTAAACCCTCAAGAATTTCAAAAAAGGGTTAACCTCATTGATGAAAAAACATATAAGGCTTTCCTTAAAGGAAAAAAAATAAAGAAAGATATTGAGGTTTATAAAGCCAAGGACTTGGGAAGTTTTAAACTAGAAAATGGCCAAAAATTCAAAAAGGCTAAATATGTCAATATATTTGCCACTAGAAAACAAGACATGCTTCCTAAAAATCTTTTGTTAGAAGTTGTTACTGAAGGAAAGATTACCGTATATAAAAAGCATCACCACACCCAGGGTATTGTTTCTTCTTACCTACCTGACCGTACTGAAGTTAGTGATGCTGAATATGTCGAATGGCAAGAAAACAATTTTGAGATTCTTTACCAGAAAGAAGGAGAAGGGGCAAAAAATATGTCTGTAATAAACATAAAAGCTCTTGTGGGAGATAATGAAGCCGTTTTAGCTAATTATGACAAAGATTATTATGGTTTTCAAACTCTGTTTACTAAGGGTCCTGTTTTTGAATCTAGTTTCCAACTCGATGCTTTAGAAGCTTTCACTAAATTAGTGGAAGATTATAATAAATAGCAATAGTTAGAATTTATTACAATATTTAGAAGAGAAGACCAAAAAAGGTCTTCTCTTCTTGTATATGAAAATAAGAAGTTATATTAAATCAGATTATCCTGCCTTATACCATTTCCTTAATTAACTTACTATGAGGTTTTATATTCTTCGAAAACATTATCAATACCGTTGATAAAGATGGATAAAAAGCCGCTAACAAAGGGTATAGTTCATCACGCCAAAGGCGTGACGAAACCATACCCAAACCGTT
>CBDUGN010000075.1:0-14694 GCA_965366915.1 uncultured Eudoraea sp.
GGTAGAATGTAGCACCTTCTTTATAGTTAAAGGGTTGCTAAGGTTTCAACGGGTCTAGTCCCTCCACCTTTCTTGATAACATTTTCAATGTTGTAATGAACTGGCACAAAGAAACGCCACTTACCATTTAAAAACAAGTAAAATGTACTTTTTTTGGCTTGCTTACCTATATCTGCAAACCCAATGAGATATTTATTTTTATTTAAAAAGAGTGCTTTAAGTACATTGCCTAAATCAGCAAATTTCCGGCGAGGAAAGGGTTCTTATTTACATTAACTCATCCTTTCCAATGAAGTCTTTATTGATCGTTTAAATTTTGAAAGAAACAAAATTAATCTTCAGTATTTGAAACCAGCGCTTCTGTTACCACGTTCATTGCGTTAACCTTCTGTTCAAAATCTCCTTTGATTGTTTTTCTATATCTATTTAGATTCTGAACCATTCTGCTTATATCTTCGGGTATGACATCTTCAAAAAATTGCCTCAATCTCTTAGCAGTGGTAGGAGACTTGCCGTTAGTAGATATAGCTATCTTTACGTTCCCTTTGTTTACAATACCTCCCATATAAAAATCACAGTAAGGAGGATTGTCTGCAACATTCACCAGTTTGTGCATACTTCTGCAGTCATTGTATACCTGCATGTTTACTTCTGGTACGTCTGTAGTAGCAATAACGAGGTGTTTTCCCGTCAGAAAATCAATACTGTAAGTGGATCTAATAAGATCTACATCAAAATTTTTGGCCAGATTAATCGTGTTTTCTCTAAACCCAGGCGATACGATGGTAATTTTAGCATCCGGACTGGATTTAGTTAAAAATGACAATTTTTCTTCCGCTACATTACCCCCTCCAACTATCAATATATGAAGCGATTTAGTCTTCAGAAAAACAGGATATAAATTATTCCTTTCCATTATGCTGTGATTTGTAATTCATATTGGCTGCCAATCTGAATAATTTGGTTTCGGTGTTTTACTACTTCTCCTATGATAATTATCGCCGGGTTGCTTAATTTTTTTTTTTCGACTATGTTTTCAATTGTTTTAATTGTTCCAACGCCAACCCGTTCTTCTTCTCTTGTACCATTTTGAATAATTGCGACAGGCAAATCTGATTTGTTCTCTTTGGTAAATAGCTCTACTATGGCCGAGAGTTTAGACATGCCCATTAAAATGACTACTGTGGCATTAGATTTAGCAGCGAGGTGAATATCTGAAGAGAGTTTATGTTCTTTAGTGGTTCCGGTAATTACCCAGAAACTCTCTGCGGCGCCTCGTTTGGTAACCGGGATATTCTGAGATGCAGGAACTGAGATGCATGATGAAATACCCGGAACTATTGCCACTTCAAGGCCATATACTGCCGCATAAGCCATTTCCTCCGCCCCACGGCCAAAAACAAAAGGATCACCGCCCTTTAGCCGTACCACATGACCTCTGCTTTGTGCCCTTTGTACTATTAATTCATTGATCTGATCTTGATGAAAGGCATAACATCCTTTTCGTTTGCCTACAAAAATATGCTCTGCTTTATCAGCATATTCCAATAAAGCCTTATCCACAAGGGCATCGTAAAGAACCACATCTGCGTTCTGTAAAGCCTTAATTGCTTTTACCGTGATGAGTTCCAAATCTCCCGGACCTGCTCCAACGACAGTTAACTTTGCGTTTCTATGCATGTATCAAGTCTTGTTTTCTATAGGCTTCCACCTTTTCTAAAAATTCCTCAGCATTAGCAAGGTAGTTTTTAGCGAAGGTCTCCTCAGGTTCATTTTTGTTTAATTGCAAAACCAAATCTTCAAACGAGCGTTTCAGTACTATTCTGCTATTTGCAACAAAATAGGTGTCGAAGTCCTTTATTATGCTGTTATGTGTATTTGTTTTAGTTTTTTCGGAAGTTAAAAGTGCCTTGGCAGTATTTACCATAGAAGAATAAGAATAATAAATACTTGCAGCCCATTTTTGTTCCGTAATTGCCTCTTTGGCATTATGTATCTTTTCATCACTTTCAAATAATAATGTAGCAATCAAATCTATTACGACCCCGGCACATTCTCCTATTCCTATTGCCTTATGATATCTATTATTGCTTCCCCAATCCAAATAATCCTCAGGAGCTAAATTTTCAATATCCGCTAAAGGCTTAAGAAGTTCGTAAAAATAATACTCGCCTTTTTCCTTATAATAAGATTCATAAGATGCCCCTTTAGCATTGGTCTCAAAATCATCCAATATCAGTCTAAGAGCTGCCGGCCCTCTTTTACTCGGAATCTTAATTACCTTATCGGCAAATAAGCCCCGGCCATCTCCTAAATTGCCACCTCCAAGCAACACCTGCAATGCAGGTGCCACAAACTTTTCCTTAGTTCGTATAGACATGCCCTGAAAACCGATATTGGCCATAGAATGCTGACCGCAAGCATTCATACAACCACTAATTTTAATGACTACATCTGCATTATTTACATATTGCGGGTATTCTTCCTTTATAATACGCTCTAATTCCGTAGCTATTCCCGTACTGCTCGCAATTCCAAGATTACAGGTATCAGTCCCCGGACATGCCGTAATGTCTATTGCCTTATTATAACCCGCATCTGCAAAACCAAGTTTTTTGAGTTCTGTATAGAAATAAGGAATCAAGAATTCCTTTACATAGGGAATGAGCATGTTCTGTCTTAAGGTTAAGCGAATTTCACCTGCTGCATATTTTTCAACCAAGTCTGCCAGCAATCTGGCTTTTTCTGTATAAAAATCTCCCAACATTACCTTGATTCCAATAGCTACATATCCGGATTGTTTTTGTGAAACCAGATTGGTCGTTTTCCATTGTTCAAAAGCTTCAGTATCTTCAATATTTACATGCTGAGCCTGCTCATCTGAAATAACCACTTCAGGATAAGAACTGACATCAATGGGGTACTGTTTAAAAGGGACCGCTATCTTTTCTGCAATTAATAGTTCTTTAAATCCTTCCAGGCCTAAATCCTTTAATAAAAACTTCAGTCTTGCTTTGGCTCTGCTCTTTCTTTCACCATATCTGTCAAAAACACGAACTACGGTTTCCATCATAGGAATTATTGCATGGGTTGGAAGAAATGAATACAGCTCATCCGCATGACGAGGTTGGGATCCCAGACCCCCTCCCAACATTACTTTAAATCCTTTAACCCCTTCCTGTATTTTGGCTATAAAACCAAGATCGTGCATATAAGATAGTCCGGTATCTGCATCACTACAAGAAAAGGAAACCTTGAACTTGCGGCCCATTTCCTGACCTATAGGATTTCTTAAGAAATATTCGAATACAGCCTGAGCATAAGGTGACACATCAAATGGTTCATCCCTATCTATCCCCGATGTTTCACTTGCAGTAACATTTCTTACAGTATTGCCGCATGCTTCTCTGAGTGTTACTTCATCTTTCTCGAGTTGGGCCCATAGTTCAGGAGTACGCTCAAGGTCTACATAATGAATCTGAATGTCCTGTCGCGTAGTAATGTGCAGTCTTCCAGTAGAATACTCATCGGCTACATCCGAAATCCTATGCAGTTGCTTTGAGCTCACTTTTCCATAGGGTAATTTTATGCGGATCATTTGAACACCAGGTTGCCTTTGTCCATAAACCCCTCGGGCCAGGCGCAGACTCCGGAACTTCTCCTCATCAATAGCACCACCTTTAAACTCCCTGATTTTTTTCTCCAGCTCAATGATGTCTTTTTCTACAACTGGATTTTCTATTTCAGTTCTAAAACTTTGCATAAGATTATTATTCTATTTAGTCTATATATATAATAGGTTTATTGAAATAAATGAGCCTTACTTAATAAAATATCTTTAAATATCCCTCAAGCCTCTAGTAAGCCAATCCTTTGCGGCCTAGGTGTGTAGACCGCACTCCCTATTTTCCAGAACCTTGGTTGGGTCAAAATAATTGTGTTCATTGGGAAGTCCCCGCTCATTCAAATAGGCGTCGAGGCGTGTATCATTCCAATGGTAAAACGGACTTACTTTAAGAACGCCCTCTTCACTTAAGCTTAAAATATTTAATTTATCTCTTAGAGCAGTCTGGCCTTTTCTAAGGTTAGTAAACCAAACATCGGGTTTGTATTCAGCCATTGCTCTTTTGAAAGGCTCTAATTTAACTTGTTCCGTAAACTCCTTATGCCTGGGGTCATCAATATCCGGTATACCCATTACAGCATCTCTATGTGCCGTTGTCTGCCTGGGAACATACAATTTTATGTTTAAATTTAACCCTGAGATCAATTCTTCGGCATGTTTATAGGTATTGAGGGTATTGTATCCGGTATCGCACCATATGACAGGAATATCGGATTTAACCTCAGTAACGGCATTTAATATAGCTACTTCATATGGCCTGAAATTGGTAGTAACTACAGATTTAGAACCATATAGAATGGCCCATGAAATTATCTCTTCCGGAGGTATTCCTCTGAAGTGATTGTTTAAATGTTCTATATCCTGTGTAGACAAACTCATATCTTATTTATTTAAAATTAAAATTACCGTCCCCATTTAATAGTGTTCCACATTCGTTCATGTAAAAAATACAGGATCATTTTTGTGACCAATTCTACTAATCCAATAGAAAATGCCAATGAAAGAGTTCCGGTAATGATCCATGATATTATTATTGTGTCTAATGTTCCGATAACTCTCCAACTTATTGACTTTGCTATGCTTCTTTTGGGTTGTTCAGAAACTCTATCTGTTTTATAACTGCTATTCGCAGTTTGCCTATTAATCAAAATTTGGTCTGCAATCATATTAGAATAATTTATCCTATGGATTTAATAGAGTGATCAAAAATAGAACAATATTTTAAGGTTAGACGTTAAATTTAGATGAATATTATGTTTACCCTATAGTTTTAGTAGATTTATTAAAAAGTCAGGTAATTATTATGAATGATTCATTGGTTTGCCAAAAATATTGAAGATTTTTTATGCCGAAATAAGATCGGCAAGCGTATTATTCCTATATACTTCCAGAACGCTGTCGCGCACCTGAAGCATTAATTTGTGGACAGCGCATTTATTTTCATCCGGACAGTCGTCGCACTTTTCGTAAAAGTTAAGGCTTACACAAGGCACCATGGCAATTGGGCCTTCCAACACACGAATAACCGTTGTCATGAGAATTTCACCTGGCTCTTTTAGCAAATAATAACCCCCTCCTTTTCCCTTTTTTGATCCTAAAAATCCAGTATTTCGTAAAGTGAGTAAAATACTTTCCAAAAACTTTTGAGGAATATTCTCGTGCCTGGCAATTTCGGAAATTTGAACGGGCTCCGGTTTACTTTGAGATGCCAAATAAGTAAGGGCCTTTATTCCGTATTTTGTCTTTTTAGAAAGCATTACGCGAAGATAGTCAAAATAGGAATATTCCTATTTCTCATATCCTATCCAAGGCCTGTCCTATATCGTTAATAATATCCTCTATATGCTCCAGGCCAACTGATATTCGCACCATTCCATCGGTAATTCCGCATTCCATTCTTTCTTCTGCAGACAACTTGCTGTGCGTTGTCGATGCGGGATGCGTAACAATACTTCGAGTATCACCCAAATTTGCAGATAGTGATAACATATTAATGGAGTCAAAAAATTTCTTGCCAGCGTTTAGACCTCCTTTTAACTCGAATGCAACTACACACCCACCAGCCTTCATCTGTGTCCTAGCAAGTTTGTATTGAGGGTGCGATTTAAGAAATGGATATTTTACCCAATTGACACTTTTGTTATCTTCTAAAAATTGTGCCACCTCTAGCGCATTTTCACAATGCCTGTCTACTCTTACGCCTAAAGTTTCAAGACTTTTAGATAAAACCCATGCGTTAAATGGAGATAAGGCAGGTCCTGTAATTCTGGAATAACGATAAATCTGGTCTATTAAAGCTCTTTTACCAACCGTTATGCCAGCCAACACCCTACCCTGTCCGTCCATAAGTTTAGTGCCAGAGTGAATTACCAGATCTGCACCAAACTTTATGGGTTGTTGAAGATAAGGAGAAGCAAAGCAATTATCGACTATCATTATGAGTTCATGTTTTTTTGAAAACCGGCCAAGCGCCTCCAGATCCAGAATGTCTACACCCGGATTTGTAGGTGATTCTGCATAGAGAATTTTGGTGTTTGATGTAATTAGTTTTTCTAATTTATCTAATTCGTCAATCTTAAAATAGCTATGGCTAATATTCCATTTTGGAAAAACCTGAGTGAACAAGCTATGGGTTGAGCCAAAAATACTCCGTGCAGAAATAATATGATCCCCGCTGTTCAACAAAGCGGCAAAGGTTGAAAAAACGGCCGACATCCCTGAGGAGAACGCAAATCCATCCTCTGCGCCTTCCATTTTACATACTTTTTCAATAAATTCTGATGAATTAGGGTTGGAATATCTCGAATAAATATTACGATCCTTTTCTTCGGCAAAGGAAGCCCTCATATCTTCACTATCCTCAAAAATAAAACTGGAAGTAAGGTACATAGGACTGGAATGTTCCAAAAACCTGGAACGTTCTATTTGGGTACGTATCGCCTCAGTCTCAAACTTTTTTTTCTTCATCTTTTTCTATAAGCAAGATTATTCATAACCAAATCATATTTTTTCAGCAATTCGTAAAATATCTCCAAAAACACCACGGGCCGTTACAGCAGCACCAGCACCAGCTCCTTGAATTACCAAAGGATGCTCACCGTATGATTCTGTATAAATCTCAATAATGGAATCTGAACCCTTAACCTGGCCCAGGGAACTCTCCTTCGGGACAGAAACCAGTTTTACCTCCAGTTTTCCCTTTTCCTTCTGTAAATCACCATATAAATCGCCAATATATCTGAGCACATGATTTGGTTCCTGGTTTTCCTTAATTTTACTAAAAAAATCATCAAGCACTTTAAGCTCACTCAAAAATTCCTCTACACTGCCCTTGCGTAGCGATACTGGTATAAGATTTTGAATTGAAACATCATCAAATTCATTTTCGAGTTCCAATTCTCTGGCTAATATCAACAACTTTCTACCCACATCATTCCCGGATAAATCCTCTCTTGGATCGGGCTCAGTAAAACCATTTGAAATGGCTTTGTTTAAAATTTCTGAAAAGGAAGTGTCCCTTTCGGAAAAAGTATTAAAAATAAAACTCAAAGACCCGGAGAAAACACCCTTAATGCGCGTAATATTTTCACCCGAAAGATGTAAAAGTTTTATTGTATCTATTAATGGTAACCCGGCACCAACATTGGTTTCATATAGATATCGTTTTTGTTTTTTTGCCAACTCCTCTCTTATCAATCTGTAGTAGTCAAATCCAAGAGTATTTGCAATTTTATTTGAAGACACCAGATCAAATCCATTTTCTATAAAATCAAAATAATTGGCCACAAAATCCTGGCTTGCAGTATTATCTATGGCTATTAAATTTTCAAGATGATGTATTTTGGCATAATTAAAAATATCATCAATAGTATAGGGAATGCCTTTTCCCTTAATTTCCTCTTCCCACTTTTTAGAAATCCCATTTTTGTTTAGAAGTAAATTTTTAGAATTAGCCAGGGCAAATACATTTAGATTGATCCCTTTTCTTTCCTCAATTCCCTTCTTAGAATCCAATATCTGATCTACTAAAGTACCCCCTACATTTCCATGTCCAAAAATGGCCAGATTTATTTTTTTGCTAATGCCAAATATTTGACCGTGCATTACATTCAGTGCTTTGTGAAGGTCTGATTTCTTGACCACCAAGCTCACATTTTTTCCTGAAATTGTGTTATTGAACAATAGGGGGACTATTTGATTCTTGATTAGAGCATTGTATGGTTTGTGAAAAGTACTAAGATCCTGACCCACTATAGAAATGACCGAAACTTCGTCTACAATAGTTATTGTATTAATATCACGAGATTGAAAATCGCCCTCAAATTCCATTTCCAGGGCCCTTTTTGCCAAATGTGCTTTCTCTGAGTTCACAACTAATCCAATTCCTCTTTCAGAAGAACCCTGGGAAATGATGCTTACACTTATGTTATTCTGGCTGAGGGTCCTAAAAATACGTGCATCAATTCCCACTTTCCCTAATAAGCCTCTGCCTTCGAGGTTAATTAGAGCCTCGTTTTCTATTACAGACAATGATTTTATTCCTTCTTTGCTAGATTTAGCACTGATAAGTGTACCCTCATTATCATCATTAAAAGTATTGAGTATCCTCAGTGGAATATTCTTTTCAATTAAGGGAATAATAGTCTTTGCGTGTAAAATAGTTGCGCCAAAATTAGCAAGTTCATTTGCCTCACTATAGGACAATTGCTCAATTCTTTGGGCTTCAGAAACAAATTCGGGATTAGCTGTGAAAATACCATCTACATGCGTATAATTTTGCAATTCTTCTGCGTCCAGAAAATTTGCAATGAGAGAAGCCGTATAATTGCTGCCATTGCGCCCTAATGTAGTAGTTTCATCTGCTTCGGTAGAAGCTATAAAACCGGTGATCAATGGTACCTCATCTGGTCTCAATTTAGAAAATTCATGGATAACATTATCCCTTGAAACATCTTCCAACAATTTTGCATCTCCATAAGTATCGTCTGTTTTTATTAGTCGGCGACTATCAAGCAATTTTGCATTGATCCCTTTTCCAATAAGTAATTTTGTGATTAACTTACCCGATATTAGTTCCCCATAAGCCAGAACCTGATCCTTTATTTTAGGACTATAATCGCCAAGCAAGGTAACTCCTTCAAACAATTTTACTAATTCCAGGAATTCCTCCGAAAGACTAATATTTTTAAAGGTGTGTTTCTGGTATCTTTCAAAATCTTCAAAATCTTTCCTGTAATCTAATCCCTTTGCAGCTTTATCTAATATGGCTTCCAACTGATCTGTCGCTTTTTCACGTGCCGATAAAACAACAGCAATATTTTCTCCATTTTCGACTTTGCCGGATATAATATCCAATACCCTTCCCAAACCTTCTCCATTGGAAAGTGATTTACCGCCAAACTTTAATATTTTTATTCTCTCAGATTTCCCATTGGTATCAAAAATGCCTTTGAGCAATTGCTGCATCTGTTCAAATTCAATCAAAAACGCATCATGCCCATGCAATGATTGTATTTCACCATAGGTTACATTACTTTTGGCCTGAGCCAACTGTTTAAAGGTATCCTTATTCTCATTTGCTGTAAAAAAAAGATCAGAATCTACTCCTATAATGTGAATATTGGTATTACTGTTTTGAAGATTATTAAATGCCTCTTCTCCATCTCTTGTGATATCTATGGTTTTTAATAATTGATTGGCTAATTTATATGCTGAAAGCTGAAACCTTTCATTCAATTTTTTTCCATGATGCGTCAACCAGCTTTCAACATTAAAAACCTGCAATTCTTCATTGGTGCTTCTTTGAAACCTTTCTTTAAAAGACTGGGGAGTTCTATAGCATAGCATAGCGTGCATCCTGGCATCGTGAACCGGTTGCTTTGAATTTACCAGAAATTGTTCCTGAATCTGACAATTGGCAATAAGCCAATCTGTTGACTTCCAATCAGCGGCCACAGGGATCAAATGTTCTGTTAGCATTGGATTTATTGCAGCCATTTCCCATGCAATTCCACCTCCCAATGAGCCCCCAATAAGCGCATAAATACGATCTATATTAAGTGCGTTCAATCCCAGAAGAAATATCCTTGCAATATCACCTGCAACAAAATCTTTATAATTGTCCACCACAAAACCGTCATAACCGTTTCCCGGTATATTGAAGGCTAACACCGTATATTTTGAAGTGTCAATACATTTGTCATCTCCAATCAATGATGCCCACCAGCCACCATCCCCTGCGACATTTGAATTTCCTGTAAGGGCATGATTTACTACTACTATAGGTGCCGAGTGTAATTCCTTGCCAAACAATTGATAGGATAGCTCAATATCCTGAACAACACCTCCAAAAGTTTTAAACTGAGGGATTTCTATTTTTTGAAGTATGGTATCCAATTCTTTCATTCAAGTAATGTCAATTAAAACTGAGCAGATGTGCTTCTAATACAAGTTGAACTTTCTACTCAGTTAATTTCAGTATTGTTTATAACTAAGCCAGAACAGATTTATCAATTGCGGTAAAAGCTTGTTCCAGATCAGCTTTAAGATCATCCAGATTCTCCAATCCCACAGATAAACGTATTAAATCTTTAGTTACCCCTGTAGATTCTTGTGCAGCATCATTTAATTGTTGATGTGTAGTACTAGCCGGATGAATTATCAAAGACTTAGTATCACCTATATTGGCCAATAAGGAAAAGATTTGGGTTCCATCTGCAATTTTCTTTGCAGAATCATACCCCCCTTTAACTCCAAAGGTTATTATTCCACTTTGTCCTTTAGGTAAATAAGCCGCGGCCTCCGCAAAATATTTGCTGTTTTTTAAACCCGGATAATTTACCCAGGTAACTTCATCCCTGTTTTCAAGCCACTCTGCCAGTTCAAGCGCGTTTTCACTGTGCTTTTTCATACGTACTTCAAGAGTTTCCAAACCCTGGATTATTTGAAATGCGTTAAACGGGCTCAAACAGGCTCCATGATCTCTTAAGCCTTCAATACGTACTTTGGCAATAAATGCGGCAGGTCCTAATGCATCATGATAAACCAAACCATGGTATCCTGCAGAAGGTTCCGTAAATTCCGGAAATTTACCGTTTGCCCAATCAAAGGTTCCGGCATCTATTACTGCACCTCCAAGTGCCGTGCCATTGCCATTAATATATTTGGTAAGAGAATGAATTACAATATTGGCTCCATGCTCAATCGGATTTAACAAGGCCGGTGTCGCTACTGTGTTATCAACAATAAATGGAATTTTTGCAGCCTTTGCTTCGACTGAGATAGCTTTTAGGTCAAGAACATCCAACTTTGGGTTCCCCAGCGACTCTACAAAAATAGCCCGTGTATTCTCCTTTACAGCCTTTCCAAAATTAGAAGGGTCTGAGGGATCAACAAATGTTGTGGTAATCCCAAACCGGGGCAAGGTAACACTCAACAAATTATAAGTCCCGCCATATAAACTATTGGAAGCTACAATATGATCTCCAGACTTCAACAAAACCAACAGGGCTGTATTAATAGCTCCGGTCCCCGACGAAGTAACCACAGAGCCGATACCTCCTTCAAGGGCAGCAAGTCTTTGTTCCAAAATATCGTTCGTAGGATTATTAATCCTGCTATAAATATTTCCAAACTCAGCTAAGGAAAATAAATTAGCTGCATGTTCAGAATCGTTAAAAACATAGGCGGTACTCTGATAAATAGGCACTGCCCGTGTTCCGGCATTTATCGTTGTGTCGTGACCTGCATGTAAGGCATTCGTAGAAAATTTGTGTTCACTCATGTTGTTTGTTTCTTTGTATTCGATATGAATACTGGTTCCTAATACAATTTGTTTTCAAAATGATTTTTAGATCATTTTTATTCATATAATTCAGCACAATCCAACATTTAGCGCTACACCGAGCAGTTGGGATATATTAAAATGTTATTAAGAAAGACGAATTACAAAAGGTAATTCTTTAATGTTATCTGTCACATTTTTTATGTGATAGAATTTAGCACCTTCTTTGCATTTGAAACAAAGGGTTGCTAAGGCTTCAAAGGGTCTATTCCCTCCACCTTTCTTGATAACTTTTCAACAAGTGATTGAACTTAGTAAAAGCAAATATAGGTATGGAAAAACTGATATTCCTATTATTTGTACAAAAAATTACAAATTGAATGCTAATTTTACCTCTTCTACCATATTTAATTTCTCCCATGTGAATAACTCCACTTCTTTTTCAACTCTCCCATTATAAGGGGATTCAAATACTTTTGATACTATTCTTGGTTCCTTCCCAAAATGTCCATAAGCGGCCGTTTCCAGGTAAATAGGATTTCTTAATTTAAGTCGGTCTTCAATATCAAAAGGCCTCATTTTAAATAGTTCAGATACTTTCTGCGCAATTTCACCATCACTCAAAGCCACTTTTGAGGTTCCATAAGTGTCTACAAAAATAGAAGTCGGCTCGGCCAATCCAATAGCATAACTTACCTGTACAAGGATTTCATCCGCAACTCCTGCCGCAACCAGATTTTTTGCCGCGTGCCTTGCGGCATAAGCAGCACTTCGGTCTACTTTACTAGGGTCCTTTCCACTGAAAGCACCACCCCCGTGGGCACCTTTACCTCCATAGGTATCAACTATAATTTTTCTTCCCGTTAAACCAGTATCCCCATGCGGACCGCCAATCACAAATTTACCGGTAGGGTTAATATGGTATATAATCTTATCATTAAACAAGCCCTGGGTGCGCTGGGGTAATTTTGCTATAACTCTTGGGATTAAAACAGTAATAAGGTCTTCTTTGATTTTTGCCAGCATTTTATCATCGTCCTTGTCAAACTCATCGTGCTGGGTAGATATTACTATGGTGTCAATTCTAATGGGTTTGTTATCATCTGAATATTCAATAGTAACCTGAGTTTTGGCATCAGGTCTCAGATAAGTAATTTCTCTATTTTCTTTTCTTAATAGGGATAGCTCTATAAGTATTCGATGGGAAATGTCCAATGCCAATGGCATATAATTCTCACTTTCATTAGTTGCATAACCGAACATCATGCCCTGGTCACCAGCGCCTTGTTCTTCTCTTTTTTCCCTTTCAACACCCTGATTTATATCTTTAGACTGCTCGTGTATTAAAGATATTACTCCGCATGAATCGCCACTAAACTGATATTCACCTTTGGTATATCCAATTTTATTTATAACATCGCGTGCTATTTGTTGAAGATCTACGTAGGTATGACTTTTTACTTCACCTGCCAATATTACCTGACCAGTGGTTACTAAGGTTTCACAGGCTACCTTACTTTCAGGGTCAAAGGCTAAAAAATTATCTAACAAAGCATCACTTATCTGATCGGCAATCTTATCCGGATGTCCTTGACTTACAGATTCTGAAGTAAACAAATAGGGCATAAAAATTTATTTTTTAAATTAAAATTGATTTGACGGATGCTAGAAAAGAAGTTTACAACTCAGATTGTTCTGTAGAAACTGCTTTAGCATTTTTTCTTTTGCAGAATCTAAATGATAGCTTAATAAAGTTTTAAACGTATCCAAAAAATTCGTTCTGCTTAAGAGGTTGCAATCAGTCAAATCCCTCCTCTTATATAATCTTGGTAAAAATACATAATTACAATGAAAATAAAAATTATGATAAAATATAATTATCTCTTGTATTTCAACAACTATTTTTTCTCTTCCAGCAGATACTTTGTATATTGTGTTCCTCTTATATTTAAGACACCAACCATAAATTAAAACACTATATGCATATTGCCGTAGCTGGAAATATAGGAGCCGGAAAAACTACCCTCACCCGGCTTTTAGCGAAACATTACAGATGGGAGGCTCACTTTGAAGATGTAGTAGACAATCCTTATTTGGATGATTTTTACAATCAGATGGAACGCTGGAGTTTTAATCTTCAGATCTATTTCTTAAATAGCAGATACAGACAAATATTAAAGATCCGCCAGTCAGGAAAAAATATAATTCAGGACAGGACCATTTACGAAGATGCGCACATTTTTGCTCCCAATTTGCACGCTATGGGTCTTATGACCAACAGGGATTTCAGCAATTACTCCAGTCTTTTTGATCTCATGGAAAGCCTGGTACAACCCCCTGATCTGCTTATTTACCTTAGAAGTTCTATCCCCAATTTGGTAAATCAAATACACAAAAGAGGCAGAGATTACGAAAATTCTATTTCCATAGACTATTTAAGTCGGTTGAACGAACGCTATGAAGCATGGGCTCATGGCTATGAAAAAGGCAATTTATTGGTAATTGATGTGGATCAATTGGATTTTGTTGATAATCCGGAACATCTCGGTGAAGTTATAAATAAGATAGATGCTGAAATACATGGACTCTTTTAAAGATAATTACTAAAAAAATCCCCAAGCCGTGCTTGGGGATTTTTTTAAGCTTCGAAACAACAGTTACTATTCTTCTGTTACTTCTTTTATTACCTTTTCAATTCGGATTTTTGCATTAGAATCGACTTCGTTCAATGCCTCAATCTGCTCTTTTACTTCTTCTTCACTGCCTTCAAAAACAAGTTCACGGCTATTCTCCGTGCCATTTTCCAAAGTGGTTATAGTTACAACCGCCTTTACAAGACCGTTATCGTTCTTTTTCATCTCCACCTGCATCTCCTTTTTAACTTCTATGTTGCCATTATCGGTGTTGTACGCAGTCAAGGTATCTGAAGAAATTGCGATACTTGGTGCTATCACCAAAGCTACAACAGACATCAGTTTTAAAAGAATGTTCAATGAAGGACCTGAAGTATCCTTAAAAGGATCTCCAACGGTATCTCCTACCACAGCTGCTTTATGTGCATCTGTTCCTTTACCACCGTCTGCTTCAATCATTTTTTTAGCATTATCCCATGCGCCACCGGCATTGGATTGAAATATAGCCATAAGCACACCACAGGTGGTTACTCCTGCTAATAGACCTCCAAGCATTTCTGCGCCACCAATAAATCCAACTGCAACAGGTACAGCTATTGCCAATAATCCAGGTAATACCATTTCCTTAATGGAGGCTTTTGTTGATATGTCTA